>JAJQAB010000115.1 GCA_021203985.1 Ruminococcus sp.
GCATCTCGTATGACGCTTCAATACATCTTGATTTTCCATACATTCCTTGAAAATCGAACAGTTTATTGTTCAGTTGCCGCATCTGCAGCAGATCCCATTTCCTGCAGCAGATCGAATAATTCCTGTGCAGTTTCTATGCGAACGCCAGCAACCTTGGCAAGTTCATCCGGAGAAGCCTGACGCATTCTTGCCATTGTTTTATAATGCAGCAAAAGCTTCTGTGCCTTTTTTTCGCCAATTCCACGCACTTTTATCAGTTCCAGCTGGTAAGAAGATTTCGCATGCAAGCTATGCATATATGCAACGGAAAAGCGATGCACCTCATCCTGAATTCGTGTCAACAAGTGAAATGCCGCACTATTTGGCGATGGAGAAATCTCACCGCCTGCGCTCGAAATGGCTCGGGTACGATGCTTTTGATCCTTGACCATGCCATACACCGGAATCGATAACCCAAAGCTCTGAACAATCGGCTGAATTGCGTGCACGTGTCCCTGTCCACCATCTAAGAGGATTAAATCTGGCAAGCGTGAAAAGCCTTCGTTATCCTTTTCAAGATAGTGCTTCAAGCGACGTGTCAGTGCTTCCTGCATGCACGCGTAATCATCCTGCGTAACGTGTTCCTTCATGCGAAAACGTTTGTAGGCACGTTTCAGCGGTCGACCATTTTCAAAGACAACCATACCGCAAACCATGGAAGTGGAAGACAAGTTGGAAATATCATACGCCTCAATATATTGCGGCGGCTGTGCAAAACCAAATGCTTTTCCAAGCTCCTCAAGCGCCTGTACTTCCTTGCCAGTTCGGTTAAACCGAAGCGCAAGCTCTTCATTCGCATTATTGCGAGACAATTGGACATATTGCAAAAGCTTACCGCGCTGTGGCACAATCAAATGAATATGCGTTCCAGAAAATTTTGTGAGCAGTTGTTCATACATATCTTGATTTTGTAAGACAAACTCAAGTATGATTTGTTTCGGAATTCCTGAACGGTGGTGTTCATAATACTGCGTCAGAAAAGAATCCATTAATTCCTTATGAGAAACAGTTTCTTGAAAAAAGAAGGCTTCTTTATCGAATAAGCGTCCATTTCGATAGCACAAAACTGAAATACACTGCGTTCCGCTGTGCTCTGCCATCGCAATTACATCCGCTTCTTTCAGGGATATGTCCAAAATTTTCTGCGTCTCCCCTGCCTTTGTAACCGCTTGAATTCGATCACGTAGCATTGCAGCACGTTCAAAATCCAATGCATCCGCAGCCTTTTCCATTTCCATCTGCATCCGTTTTACAGAATCCGTACTGCCGACCTGAATATAGTCCTTTGCCTGATGAATGATCTCTGCATAATCCAATTCTGAAATCGTACCGCGGCAAACGCCCATACACTGCTTGATATAATAATTCAGGCATGGCCGACTTTTTTTGAGATCTCTCGGAAACTGTTTATGGCATGTCGGAAGTCGAAATACTCGATTCACCTCACGCGCTGTTTCACGGGTAACAAAGCCGCTCATATACGGGCCTAAATAATCGCCATCTTTTTTTTGATTTTTTTCTGCAGTCAATCGCGGATATGCTTCGTGTGAAAAGCAGAGATAGCTATATCCTTTATCATCCTTCAACAAGATATTGTATTTAGGCTGATACTGCTTGATTAAGCTGCACTCCAGTACAAGCGCTTCGTATTCAGAATCTGTTACAATAAAATCATAATCGTATACATGTTCTACCATACTTGCCACTTTGGGCAAGTGATCCGCAAATTCACGAAAATAACTGGTTACACGTTTCTTCAAGTTTTTGGCTTTGCCAATATAGATAATCTCCGACTTCTGGTTTTTCATCAGATAAACGCCCGGTGATGCAGTTAATTTTGCGGTTTTTTCTCTCAAATACGGTAAGCGAAGATTCATACATAGCCTCCATACAGCTGCGGCAAAGCCAGCGGAAGATTATGCTTTCAAAGCGCGCTGTCCAACATCCTTACGATAATGTGCATCCTGGAAGGAAATCTTTTGCACGCCGTCAAATGCCGTATGCAATGCATCTTTGAGTGTTGAACCGATCGCTGTTACACCAAGCACGCGCCCACCGGAAGTACAAATTTGATCGCGATCCAATTTTGTTCCGGCATGATACACAAAGCATCCATTCACCTGTCCATTTTCATCGAGTCCAGAAATTGGATATCCGGTGACATATTTTTTCGGATATCCGCCGCTTGCCATTACAACACAAGCTGCACACGCTTTTTTCCATTGAATCGTAAGCGTGTCTAGTTTTTCTTCCTGGATTGCCAAGATAATATCCATCAGATCCGTTTCCAAAAGCGGCAAAACAACCTGCGTTTCCGGATCACCAAAGCGACAGTTATATTCAATCACCTTTGGACCATCCGGCGTCAACATCAATCCAAAGTAGAGGCAACCCTGAAACGGCCGTCCTTCCTTCTGCATTGCATGAATTGTTGGCAGGAAGATCGTATCCATACAAGTTTGCGCGAGATCGGGTGTATAATACGGATTCGGCGCAACAGTTCCCATACCGCCGGTATTCGGACCAATATCGTTCTCGTAGGCACGTTTGTGATCCATTGATGAAACCATCGGCTGAATTGTTTTTCCATCGGTAAAGCACAACACAGAAACCTCTGGGCCGGTTAAGAATTCTTCTATGACAATTTGAGAACCGCTGTCACCAAAAATGCGATCCTCCATAATCGAAGAAATTGCAGCCAGTGCCTCTTCTTCATTTTGGGCAATCACAACGCCTTTCCCCAGCGCCAAGCCATCCGCCTTAATGACAGTTGGATAGGTTTTTGCTTCCTGGAGATAAGCCACAGCTTTTTTCGGATCTTGAAAAACCTGATAGTTTGCCGTTGGAATATGATACTTTTGCATCAATTCCTTCGAAAAGACCTTACTTCCCTCCAAAATCGCTGCATTCTTCTTTGGACCAAACGTTTGAAAGCCTTCTGCTTGCAGAGCATCTACCATTCCCATCACCAGCGGATCATCAGGCGCAACAAACACCAGGTCAACCGCCAATTGCTTCGCAAGAGATACGATTCCGTCCAAATCCGTTGCTTTCACGGGAAAGCATTCCGCATATTTTGCAATTCCACCATTTCCGGGTGCGCAATAAAGCGCATCGACCTTTGTGCTTTCTGCAAACTTCATCACAATCGCGTGTTCTCGTCCGCCGCCGCCGACTACTAAAACCTTCATACCTACACCATCCTGTGCTTAATGATGGAACAGGCGAATTCCCGTAAATGCCATCACAATCTGATACTTATTACACGTTGCAATGACATGATCATCTCGAATAGAACCGCCCGGTTCTGCAATATAGGCAACACCGCTTTTATGCGCGCGCTCAATATTATCGCCGAATGGAAAAAACGCATCGGAGCCGAGGCAAACATTCGTATTCTTTTCCAGCCAAGCCTTCTGTTCTTCCTTTGTGAAAACCTCTGGCTTTACCCGGAATGTCTGCTCCCAAGCGCCGTCAGCCAGCACATCCATATACTCATCGGAAATATACACATCAATCGCATTATCACGATCCGGACGGCGAATGTTATCTACAAATTGCAGTCCCATAACTTTTGGATGCTGACGAAGCCACCAAATATCCGCCTTATTTCCGGCAAGTCGTGTACAGTGTATTCTTGACTGCTGACCAGCGCCAATGCCGATTGCCTGACCATCCTTTACATAGCAAACCGAATTCGACTGGGTATATTTTAAAGTAATCAGAGAAATCAAAAGATCGCGCCGATATGCATCCGGAATTTCTTTGTTTTCCGTGACAACATTGGAAAGCATGTCCATATCAATATTTAAGAAATTGTGTCCTTGTTCAAATGTAACACCAAATACCTGTTTCCGCTCCAGCTCTGAAGGCTGATAGTTTGGATCAATCTGAATAATGTTATACGTTCCCTTACGCTTGGATTTCAGGATTTCTAAAGCCTCTGGCTCATATCCTGGGGCAATAATGCCATCGGAAACCTCGCGCTGAATCATCTTTGCCGTTGGGACATCGCAAACATCTGACAGCGCAATAAAGTCACCATAAGACGACATACGATCTGCACCTCTTGCACGCGCATAAGCACAAGCAAGCGGAGAAAGCTCACCTAAGTCATCAACAAAGTATATTTTTTTCAGTGTATCAGAAAGTGGTACGCCAACTGCTGCACCTGCCGGTGAAACGTGCTTAAATGATGTTGCGGCACAGATCCCCGTGGCAGCTTTTAATTCGGAAACCAGCTGCCAGCCATTCAGTGCATCCAATAAGTTGATATAGCCCGGCTTGCCGTTTAAAACAACGATCGGCAACTCGCCGCCATTCTCCATAAAGATTCTTGATGGCTTTTGATTTGGATTACAGCCATATTTTAATTGCATTTCATTGGACATGAAAATGCCTCCTCATTGATTTTTATTCAAAATCCGTGTTTCTGTATGCTTGGTCTGCAAATGAATATAACGAACAAAAAGTGACACTTTGTTATCCGGATTCAGATTTGTCCAAAGCATTTCGCTGAACACGTTAATATTTCCAGAAACGGCAACCTTTTCCGGCTCGCCCTGGAAGCTTGGAAGCGGATTGCCATCCCCCTCATAAGTGTGAATAAAGTGTCCTACACCCGCAATCGGGTTGGCATATGAAAACGTATAGCGCTGACAGGAAATCGGATCGCCATCTGCGCTTTTTAAAATAGAAAGCGCATAGGAAAATCCATGATTTGTCTGATCAATCAAGCCGGAAATACGCGGCGTGTAATTTGGCGCATCTGGTTCAAATTCTCGTGTACGCAGAGATTCCTCGAAGGTTTTCCCCTCTTGCATCAGCGTATAAATGGTATCCGTCTGATCGCCATTCGTGATGATGGTATAATCGCCAAGCACGCGAACCGGTGCGTAAATGATTAAGCTCGAATCCACCATTTTTGACGGATCAAACGCTTGCGTCCGAATCCCTGCGCCATCCTCTACGAATACGCGGTTTCGGCTGTTTTCGCTTCTGCCCATAATAAAGTACGCAGAAATCGCACAGCTGCCGTCCTCTGATCGACCGAGAATAATGCCTCTCCCGGGATAAGAATTTTGCTGCAGCTTTTCCTGCAATGATGTAGTTTTCATAATGCCCCTCCTGTGCGGATCTGTTCCTCGATAATATTGACCCGTCTGCCTTTGATTTCCAGCTGATCGTTACAGAATAGTCGAACTGCCTCTGGCAGAATCACCCATTCCGCTTCGCGCATAACACGCTGCTGTAGTGTTTTGGGGGTATCATCTTGTGCAACTGCAACCGGTTTTTGCAAAATGATCGGTCCATCATCCGCAATTTCGTTTACGAAATGTACCGTTGCACCCGTATATTTTACACCACGTTCCAAAACCTTTTCGTGGACGCGCAAGCCGTAATAGCCTGATCCGCAAAACGATGGAATCAGGGACGGATGTACGTTAATGATCTGGTTGTGATAAGCATGGATAATTTGTGCATCCAAAATTGTCATAAATCCAGCAAGCACAATCAGATCTACATATTCTTGGAATAACGCTTCCAACAAAGTGCGCGAATACTGCGCTTTGGAAAGATAGCTGTTTGGTGCAATAATTCGTGTTGCAATGCCATGCTCCTTTGCGCGCGTTAATGCATACGCTTCCGGATTCGAAGAAATCACGCATGTAATTCGACCGTTTGAAAAATAGCCTTTTTCTTGTGCATCAAGTAGCGCCTGCAGGTTTGTTCCGCCGCCGGAAACCAGTACAACAATATTCTTCATCAATTTCTCGCCCCTTTCCGAACTATACGGAAAATTTTCCGCGTTTTCTATTATTTCAAAATGACGCCTTTATCGGAATCAATCAATTTGCCCAACACATATGCGGCTTCGCCAGCATCCTGAAGAATGCGAATGGTACGATCTGCATCTTCCGCAGCAACACAAAGTACCATGCCTACGCCCATATTGAACGTGTTAAACATATCGTGTTCCGGAATTTTTCCAGTTTTTGCAATTAAATCGAAAATCGGCAGAACGCGAACATCGCTTCGGTTGATTCTAGCTGTAAGACCTTTTTTCAGCGCACGTGGAATATTTTCATAGAATCCGCCGCCGGTAATATGTGCAATCGATTTGACTGTAACCTCTTGCAAAACTGCATGAACAGCAGATACATAAATTTTTGTCGGTGTCAAAAGGCACTCACCCAATGTGCATCCCAAATCCGGAAAATAGCGCGCCAAATTCTGGCTGTTCACAGTGAACACATTACGGATTAGCGAGTAACCATTGGAGTGTACGCCGCTAGATTGGATTGCAATCAAGACATCACCTGCCTTTTGCGTATTTACATCCAGGATTTTAGAGCGGTCAACAACGCCGACTGCAAAACCAGCGACATCATATTCATCTTCCGGATAAAAGCCAGGCATTTCAGCAGTTTCGCCGCCAACCAATGCACAGCCTGCCTGCACGCAGCCTTCTGCTACTCCAGAAACGATGGACGCTACCTTTTCCGGAATATTTTTTCCCAGGGCGATATAATCCAGGAAAAATTGCGGCTTTGCGCCACAGCAGATGATATCGTTTACGCACATCGCAACACAGTCGATGCCAATGGTTGTATGCTTGTCCATCAAGAAGGCAATCTTCAGCTTTGTTCCAACACCGTCCGTGCCGGAAACCAGAACAGGCTGTTCCATTCCCACAACATCCAATGCATACAAGCCGCCAAAGCTGCCGATATCGGTCAGAACTTTTTTCGTCATTGTCCTGGCGATGTGAGATTTCATCAGTGCAACCGCCTGATAGCCGGCAGTCACATCAACGCCTGCCTTTTTATAGCTTTCCGAATAGCTTTCCATGTTAATTGATACCTCCATAGTTTCTCTGTCATTCGCGAATTTTCATTTCGAATTTATCCTTCGGCATCTCTTTTGGTACCGGAATCGGATAATCTCCAGTAAAGCATGCCATGCAAAGTCCTTCCTGCGGCTTCATTTCCGGTGAGGTTAACGACTGTACGCCGTCCACGCTTAAATAGCCGAGTGTATCTGCGCCAATGTGGTCACAAATTTCCGGTATTGTCATTTGACATGCAATCAAATTCTCTTTACTGTCGATGTCCACGCCAAAATAGCAAGGATTTGTAAACGGCGGACATGAGATCCGCATATGTACTTCCTTCGCACCGGCTTCCCGTAAAAGGCTGACAATACGCCGGCATGTTGTCCCACGCACGATACTGTCGTCCACCAAAATAACACGTTTGCCAGCGATAGCACTCTTCACAACGTTTAATTTAATGCGTACAGAGTTTGTTCGCATTTTTTGCGATGGCTGAATAAACGTTCTACCAACATAGCGATTTTTGACAAATCCAACTTCATAGGGGATGCCGGATGCCTGTGACAGACCAAGTGCTGCGTCAAGGCCGCTGTCCGGAACGCCAGCAACAACGTCCGCGTTCACTGGGTGCTCTTTCCAAAGAATTTTCCCGGCGCGAATCCGTGCATCATGCACGCAGCAGCCTTCGATCATCGAATCAGGCCGTGCAAAATAGACATATTCAAAAACGCAAAACGCTTTTTTCTTTCTACAGTGCGCGCGAATCGAACGCACCGATTCTTTATCCGCTACAACAATTTCACCTGGCTCAAGGTCGCGATCAAATATTGCATCGATACTGTCAAACGCACAGCTTTCGGATGCAAAGACAATGCTGCCATCGCGGCAATGCCCCATGCACAGTGGCCGAAATCCATTGGGATCACGCGCGGCGATTAATTTCTGCGACGACATAATGACAAGCGAATATGCCCCCTGCAAGTCATACATAGCATATTCGACGGCTTCCTCAATGGAAGTGCGCTTCATTCGCTGTTCCGTCACCACATAGGAAATTATCTCTGTATCATTTGTGGTATGAAAGGTTGCACCCTTGGTTTCATAGCGCTTTCTTAAATGATAGGCATTGACCAGATTTCCATTATGTGCAATGGACATCGGTCCTTTGATGTGGCGAACGACAATTGGCTGTGCATTCGATCGGCTGGGCTTTCCGGTTGTGGAATAACGTACATGTCCGATCGAAATATTCCCTTGTCCGAGCTTTTCGATCTGACTTCTGTCAAACACCTCCGGCACAAGTCCCAAATCCTTGTGCAGTGAGAAAATCCCTTGGTCATTGACAACAATGCCACAGCTTTCTTGACCACGGTGCTGAAGCGCATACAATGCAGCATAGGTCGTCGCTGCAACATCTGTTGTGTGTGATGAACAAATTCCAAACACACCGCATTCTTCATGCAGTCCTGTATTCAATCTGAATCATTCCCTTCCGGTCCAACAATAAGAGCAAAGCTGACATTCAGGCTTGCCGACAGCCAGAACCGTTCCCTTAAAGGACTGAAATTCCAGTAATGTCATCTTTAACCGGCGGCAAATCTCATCTCTCAGCAGCTTGCCGCGTTCTGTATTGGCGTTGCTATATTCTGCAAGATACTTCATGCCTTCTTCACCTTCCGACTCATCAATCACTTGTCTGGCAATCAATTCTAATTCGGAAGTACTTCTAGAGAAGTTTAAGTATTTACAGCCATACATAATCGGCGGACAAGCAGAGCGCATATGCACTTCTTTTGCGCCGTTTTCATACAGAAACTCTACTGTTTCCCGCATTTGTGTACCTCTAACAATGCTGCCATCTACAAATAAAAGTTTTTTCTTCAATCAACTCATGCACCGGAATCAATTTCATTTTGGCAACCTGATTGCGCATCGATTGATTCGTTGGCATGAAGCTTCTTGGCCATGTCGGCGTATACTTAATAAACGGTCTTGCAAAGGGAATGCCGCTTTTGTTCGCATAGCCAATGGCATGTGGGATGCCGGAATCCGTAACACCGCAAACATAATCCACGTCCGGCAGACGGCCGTTCTTTCGATCCGTTTCCGCCATAATTTTATCATTTCTGGTGCGCATCGCCTCAACCGAAACGCCCTCATAGCAAGCATTCGGATAGCCATAGTATGTCCACAGGAATGTACAGATCCGCATCGCATCAGAGCCTTCACGCAAGACTTGATAGCCGTCCTTCGTGAGCTGCTGAATTTCTCCTGCTTTCAGCTCATGACGCGTGTCATAGCCGAGCTTTTGGTATGCAAACGATTCGAACGAGAAGCAGTAGCCATCTGAACGTTTTCCGATCAAAATCGGTAATCGCCCCTGTCTGTCTCTAGCGCAAATAATCGCATCCTGTGTCATAATTACCAGTGACATTGTCCCCTGAATTCGTTCTTGTGCGTAGCGAATTCCATCGACAAAATTATCTTTTTATACAATCAGTGCACCAATCATTCCGCCAGTATTAATCTGTCCACTGCTCATCGTTTCGAAATTTGCGCAGCCATTCTCTAGCAGTTCGTTAGAAAGTTCCTCTGCATTCGTGATAATACCAATCGAGCACACCGAATAAAGTCCCATCTTAGAACGTACCATGATCGGCTGTGGATCTGTATCGCTAATACAGCCAATGCAAATCGTACCGCGCATGTTTTCTACGTCCTTCTCAAATTTTGTCTGAAAAGGTGCGTTTTCAATGCTGTGAATATGTCTCTGAAACCCCAGTTCCGGAGAATATGCTGTCATACCGCCGCGTCGCGTCCCTAAATGTGAATGATAATCCGTCCCAAAGAATACGTCCGATATACAGTCATTGGATGAAACGACTCCAAAAAATCGCCCATCAATTATTCTCCAAAAATTCGCTTCATTACTTCCTGATATGCTTCTTCTGTGCCGCCGAGATCTCTGCGGAAACGGTCCTTGTCGAGCTTTTCATTTGTTTTCGAATCCCAAAGCCGGCAGGTATCCGGCGAAATTTCATCTGCAAGAATAATTGTACCATCTGCCAGGCGTCCGAATTCAATCTTAAAGTCGATCAGACGAATACCAATACCAAGGAAGAATTGCTTTAATACTTCATTTACCTTGTGCGTATACGCTTTAATTGTATCAATTTCCTCTTGCGTTGCAAGACTGAGTGCAAGCACATAGTCGTCATTGATAAACGGATCGTCAAGCTCATCGCATTTATAGCTGAACTCCAAAATTGGACAGAGCAGCTCTTTGCCTTCTTCCACACCCATACGCTTTGAAAAGCTGCCGGCAGCGACATTACGAACAATGACTTCCAGCGGTACGATAGAAACCTTTTTTACAGCAGTTTCACGGTCGCTCAGTTCTTCCACCAAATGGGTTGGAACACCTTCTTTTTCCAGCTGTTTCATAATGTAGTTGGACATACGGTTATTGATTACGCCCTTGCCGACAATTGTGCCTTTCTTTTCGCCATTAAAAGCAGTCGCGTCATCCTTATAATCGACAATCACAACTTCAGGGTTCTCTGTCGAATATACCTTCTTTGCTTTTCCCTCATACAGCTGTTCCAGCTTTTTCCACTCTGCCATTTTTTTCCTCCATGTTCGTTTTTGACAATCAAAATATTTTTATTCAGCAGGTTTTGAATTCTGCCGAAATTTTTGCATCCTTTTCCTTTACGCTCTGCTCCATGTCAAGCTTCATCTGTTCTAATTTTGCGTCAAGATCTGCGTCTGAAAGTGCAAGCATCTGTGCCGCCAAAATCGCCGCATTTGCCGCGCCGTCAATCGCTACCGTTGCAACCGGAATACCCTTTGGCATCTGTACTGTAGCCAAAAGCGCATCCAATCCGTCAAGCGTTGAGGACTTCACCGGGATTCCGATTACCGGAAGCGTTGTGTGTGCCGCTAAAACGCCGCCTAGATGTGCCGCCTTCCCCGCTGCAGAAAGAATCACACCAAATCCATTTTTCTTCGCGTTTTCAGCAAATTCAGCCGCAAGTGTCGGCGTTCGATGCGCGCTCATCACATGCACTTCATATGGAATTTGAAAACGATCCAACTCAGCCAGTGCGCCTTTTACGATCGGCAGATCACTATCACTACCCATGATTACTGCTACTTTTTTAGCCATACTTTCCTCCTGAATCAGAGCATATGCTCAGCTGTTATTTTCGGCAGGTCGCACCGAATCACACTGCGTCCGCCTTTTATGAAAACAGAAATTGCACTTAAGCAAACTGCAATTCTGTTACCACCAAAACTTGCTGCTTATTTTTTTTCATTGTCACTGTTATCGTTTGTTTTTCCGGCGTTGCCTTATCCAGATGAACGCTTGCATCGATTTGCCAAGTGGCAATTACGGTTCCTTCTTCTGTTTTACTGACAGAAACATAGGCAGTGCGGTCGAAACGAAGCACTGTGTGATCCTCCTGCGATGCAGAAGCGAGAATTGATTCTTCATGATTTTGATCTGTGATTTGCGTCAGCGATGTAAAATCGTCCGACAAAATCATCGCCAAAAGCTGCTGCATCATATCAGCCGTACAGGACCACTCTTCCACGGAAAGAAGCGATGCATCAGCATCTGCCCAATCAACCTCATAAGCGCCTTCCCCGGAAGTACGGGATAATGCAATCTCAGTTAATGCCAATCCATCATCGCTTGACGTGAAATAAAAAACATCCTCGTCCTTTGTTAAGGTCACACCCGTGTCTTCGCAAGTATAATCGTCCCAGACCGTAGATTCCAGAACGCGAAACGCACTGTCATACAGAACATACTGATCAGAATCCGCAAGAGACGCCACATAATAGGATGACAGCAGCGTTTGTATCTCTTGATAGACAAACGGCGCTGCGATATTTCCATCCAAATCCAACACACCAATGCGCTCTCCGTCCTCTGTTTCTGTTGTTGCCGCAAGATAATCTACGGTTAGAAATTGAAGATGCTCCCATTGCGCATCAATTAATGTGTTTCCGTTGGCGTCCTCCAGGCCAAACATTCCATTGTCTCCCTGAAAAATTTGTCTTCCATCAGAACTAACCGTCTCGCTGAGGGAATCCTCCTGCGATACAGCCGAATTTTTTGAAATATCAACGGAAAAACTAATTGTCGCAATGACCAATATCACCAAAACCACAAACAGAAATGCAACAAACAGCTTCGTATGCTTATTCATGAAAATATCCCCTGTCTTTTCATTCAGGATTCCGTTTCTTCTTTGAGATCCGCTTCCGTCTCGTTCACCAGATAAATCGGACGGCGTTTTGTTTCAAGATACGTTTTCGCCAGATACTGACCGGAAATACCCGTACAGAACAGCTGCAGCCCACTCATTAAGAATATAACGCAAATCAGCGTGGCAAATCCCTGTACAGGATCTCCAAAGCACAATTTTTTGATGACAATTACGATAATCATAATAAATGCCACTAAGCAGCTAACCATACCCAAAACGGAAGAAATGGTTAATGGTGCAGTAGAAAATGCGAAAAATCCTTCTAATGCATAACAAAACAGCTTCCAGAACGACCATGTACTTGTCCCGGCAGCGCGCTCGACATTTTCATATGCGATATATTTCGTGCGGAAGCCAACCCAGCTGAAAATCCCCTTGGAAAATCGATTATATTCCTTCATGGAGAGAATGGAATCCACCATTTTTCTTGTCATAAAGCGAAAATCTTGTGCGCCATCAACAATTTCTGTTTGAGAGATTTTGTTGATGATCTTATAAAACTTGCGTGAGAACCACGAAAGTAGCTTCTGCTCACCCTTCCGGCTAATCCGTCTCGTTGTTGCGCAGTCATATTCGCCGCTCAAAATGTAATTGTACATCTCAGGCAGAAACTTCGGCGGATGCTGTAAATCGGCGTCCATAATCACAACGTAATCTCCCGTTGCGTTTTCCATTCCAGCAAACATGCCGGCTTCCTTTCCAAAGTTCCGAGAAAATGAGACGTAACGTACTTGCGGATCTTTTTTTGCCAATTCGCGCAGCTGGATCAGCGTAGTATCGCACGACCCATCGTTAATAAAAAGCAACTCAAACGTTGTGTCATTGTGTTCTTGCTGAATCTGTGCCATCACCTTTTGGATTTCCTCATAAAAAAGCGGCAGTACTTCTTGTTCATTGTAGCAAGGCACAACAATGGAAATTTTTTTCATAACAATCCTTCCTATTCCGGGTGTTCCCAGATCTCTTTGAAAGTCATCGCATCGATTGCTTTAATCGTGTAAAGCACGCAGTACCACTTGTAATCAAAACAATCATTTTAATACAATTCGACAAACTTTTTTTATTATAGCACCTTTTTCTGAATTTTACAATACCCTAACTCGGATATTTTTTGATTTTTGAAAAAAACGGAATTCACGGATTTTTTACCGTTCATTTTTATTAAAAAACGATTTGCTGCGATTTTTCAGAAAATCCGCAAGCCGGGTTTTATAATAATTGGAACGGTGAGGCATTTTTGAAACAAGATCCATCAATTGATCTTCTGAAACCAAGCGAAGCGCCTGCACTTCCGATTCCTGCATCGTGCAGTCCTCCAATGTAAACGGCATTTGCATATAATAAACATCGTGAAAGCAACTGCGCCAACAATCGCGAAAAAGAAAACGCAGCGCTTGTTTTGGCAAAATCAGCCCAACCTCTTCCTGCACTTCACGTACCGCGCCATCCCGGCTGGTTTCTCCGGCGTCAACCGCCCCGGCAGTAAGATCCCACTGCCCGGGACGCGTTGCTTTTTGGTCAGATCGCTGTTGAATCAAAAACAAACGATCCGTATTTTCCAGAAGAATATGTGCGCAGAGAAAATATTCCCCATCAGAAAGCAGCATACCGCGCTCCGCAATTCGTCCAGTGCGCTTGCCGTTTTTATCATAAACATCCAACCATTCCACGCCAATATACGCCCCTTCTCCATCATCAAATACTTTCATTCTAAAACAAAACCGAGCAAAAAGCTTCATACAAGAATACCTATATTATTGTATCATGAAACATGGTATTCCGTCAAGGAAAATTTTAAGAACTTTTTTGCAAATCCAGCACTAGGCAGAATCCCGATGCTTTGCCGCTTCGAATGGATGTTTCTGAAAATTGTGTGAAATTTCGCACGAAGCCCTTCCTTTTTATAAAAAATTATGCTATACTATTTGAAAAGGCGCAGGAAAGACAGCGGATTGGCATTGCGCTGTATTAGATGCCAATAGCCTGTGCAGCAGCACACGCTGCGCAGTGTTTCTTGCACATGTGTATCAAAATTATGGCAAATAATTTGTCAGGTTCGCACAAGAGAGGAAGCGTGAAGGATCTATGTCAAACTGGAGACAAAAACTCGCTGCGTTCATGCAAGGACGGTATGGCACAAACGACACATTAAACAAATGGCTTCTTGGTGCTTTTGTTGTTTTACTTTTTCTGTCGATACCTTTACAAAATGATTTTCTCAATTTACTCGCGCTTCTTGTTCTGTTTTACTCCTATTTTCGCATTTTCTCCAAAAATATTGCAAAGCGCGAGCACGAAAATCAAAAGTTTTTAGAACTGAAAGCCCGTGTAGTTGGATTCTTTAAAAGAGAAAAAACAAGCGCTGCGAATCGGCGTACCCATCATATCTATCGATGCCCGCAGTGCAAACAAAAGGTACGCGTTCCAAAAGGGCACGGAACGATTTGCATCACCTGTCCAAAATGCCGAAACGAGTTCATCAAACGGAGTTAAAAGACGATTATGTATGGATATATACGAGTCTACAAGCCGAAGCTTCGATTTTGTGAATTTGATTTATATCGCGGTTTTTACTGTGGATTGTGTGAGACGCTGCATCAGCAATACAGTACGGCAGCGCGGTGGACGTTAAGCTATGATATGACATTTTTAGCGCTGCTATTGACGGGACTCTATGAGCCAAAGGAAGAGCAGCATCAAAGCCGCTGCATCACACATCCCGTGCAAAAGCAGCTGCACATCTGCAATGATGCAGTAAAATATGCGGCGGATATGAGCATTTTACTTTATCGAGAAAAATGCATGGACGATTGGATGGATGAAAAAAAGCTATCGCGCCGTGTGGCTGCTGGATTATTGCAGCAAAATTATCAAAAAGTACAAGCCATCTATCCGGAAAAAGCAGCAGTGATTACCGCGAAACTTCAGGATTTACATAAAATGGAACAAAACAGTGAGGAAAACCCAGAGCTTCCTGCCGGCTGTTTTGGAATACTACTGGCCGAAATATTTGCTTGGAAAACGGATGCGTGGGAGCAAACGCTGCGCGAAATTGGATTTTATCTGGGAAAATTCATTTATCTCAT
Source organism: Ruminococcus sp. (assembly GCA_021203985.1). Taxonomy (GTDB): domain Bacteria; phylum Bacillota; class Clostridia; order Oscillospirales; family Ruminococcaceae; genus Ruminococcus_C. The sequence continues at coordinate 15,240 of JAJQAB010000115.1, forward strand.
GGATGCGTATGACGATTTGAAGCGTGACGAAAAAAAAGGATGCTACAATCCGTTTCTAGCATTGTCGAAATCTGATCCGAATTTCGATCAGGACTGTGAACAGATGCTGCAAATGATGATTGCTGCATGCGCCGCACAGTTTGAATATCTGCCTATTGAAAAAAATGTGGATATTTTACGCAATATCCTCTATGCCGGCGTATGGTCGCGGTTTCGACAGATCAAACAGAAAACACAAAAGGAGAATGAGGATGGATCCATATGAAATTCTTGGCATTCCGAGAAACGCCACAGATCAGGAAATCAAAAAAGCATATCGTGCACTAAGCCGAAAGTATCACCCAGACGCGAATGTGGATAAGCCAAATGCAAAGGCGTATGAAGAGAAGTTTAAACAAATTCAGCAAGCCTATCAAACGATTATGGATGAGCGGCATAACGGCGGCACGCAGCAATCTTATGACGGCGGATTTCACACAAGAAATCGTGCTGCCGGGTCTGGCGATGAAAACAGCGTGCATTTACAGGCTGCGGCAAATTTTATCCGAAACAGACGATTCACAGAGGCACTGCGCATTTTAGACGGCATACAAAACCGAAATGCCGCTTGGTATTATACGGCTGCTGTTGCACACTCTGGCAATGGAAATAATGCGACTGCGCTGCAATACGCACGAAAAGCTTCAGAGCTTGAGCCGAACAACTATGAGTATCAAAAGCTGGTACAACAGCTCGAATCACCTGGATTTTCCTACCAGTCAATGCGCCAGCCATATGCCGGAAACGGTTGGGACAATTCTGGCTGCCTCCGGTGCTGCGCGGCAAACGCTTGCTTGAATGTACTGCTCCAATGCTGCTGTAACTGCTGATCCAGACGTAGCAAATCAGAATAATTCCTTATGCAGCGCTTTTGCTTGCGCATGTTTCATTGGAATTGTCGTTTCTTTTTTGGTGATTTTGCACAAGAAAAACAAGTAAAATTGCAGGATCTGAAAAAATTGCACCCTTTGTCGAAAAATTTGCGGAAAGGTGTTTACTTTTCTCTGGAAATATGATAAAATAAAATTGGATGTTTTGAATTTAACATGATGGTTCCCCAATTTTAGGATGAGGAGATTCCGCAATGTTCTTTCATCAAAAAAATATAGAGCAAGATCAAAATCCATTTTTCTATTATGGCGGAAGCTATTCCGGAGAAACAACAGAACCTTTTTATCATTCTGGGTTAATGAACTATACACTGCGCGTTTCTGTAGCAACACATATTGGAAAGGTAAGAGGAAATCACGAGGATAATTTTTATCTGGAGGGCTTGTGCCTGAATGACATATTTCGGAATGATTTTTCGGCGACCTATACCACACGTGTATCAGATGGGATGAGTTTCGCTGTATTCGATGGAATGGGTGGCGCGGCTTATGGTGAAATCGTTTCGGAAATTGCCGTAAGTATACTGAGAAAATACGAAAAAAAATTAAAAAAAGCAGATGGTACGCGTATGCTCGATCAATTGGTCAGCGCTTATACCACAGAAGCCAATGATGCAATTTGCGATATGCTAACGCAAAAGCACTGCGCTGTGGGCGGAACAACATTTTCCATGCTTTACTTTATGGGCGATGCTGTAAAGCCGTATTATTTAGGCGACAGTCGTATTTATTGCTATCAATCGGACGGGTTAACAAGACTGACGCGAGATCATACAGTGGCGAACCAAAAAGTGGACGCTGCAATCTACACCGAAGAGGAAGCAAAACGCAGTCCGGATCAGCATCGCCTGACACTGTTTATTGGTGCAGATCGAAAGAAAATAGGTTTAAATGCAGACAGCCGTCCGCCGATTCCTTTGGAAATTGGAAATAAATTTTTGCTGTGCACAGACGGATTAACCAATATGTGCAGCGATGATGAAATCTATGAGTTGCTTTCACAAAACTATTTTAATAAAGCTGCTGTATTAATTCAAGCTGCTCTGCAAAATGGAGGTGCAGATAACGTAACCTGCATTGTGCTGGAAGTACTGCCGGACGCACTTTCCGAAGAAGATAAGTAAAGAAACAACGATCTCCCTGCCGATGAAACCCGGCAGGGAGATCGTTGTTTCTTTTTTTGAATTGATGCGTATTCTGATTTTTATACGCGTTCTACTTTCATCATATTTGTCGTGTTGGAAACGCCAACCGGCGCACCGGCAGTAATTACGACAATATCACCGCGATTGACCAAATCTGTTTGGATTGCTGCGCGCAAAGAAGCGTCAAACAGCGCGTCTGTATTGGAGACTTCATCAATCAGCACAGGATATACGCCCCAGCTCAAGTTCATTTGACGGCGTACACGTTCGTTTACAGTACAGCTGATAATCGGGCAGAACGGGCGATACTTTGAGATTTCCTGCGCCGTAATGCCGGACATCGTTACCGTGAGAATTGCTGCAGCATCAAGGTCATGCGCCGTTGTTACGATAGCATGTGCAATCGCGTTTGCAATATCTGCATTTTTTTTGGTACGGCTTGCAGAGTGCTTACCTTTATAGTCGATATCATCCTCTGTTGTACGTGCAATCAAATCCATCGTGTGCACAACCTCAACCGGAAAAGAACCTACTGCTGTTTCTCCGGAAAGCATGATTGCACTTGTTCCATCGTAAATTGCGTTAGCAACATCTGTGATTTCCGCACGCGTTGGGCGCGGATTGGTGATCATGGATTCCAGCATTTGTGTTGCAGTGATTACTTGCTTCCCTGCCTGATGTCCCTTTCGAATCAGTTCCTTCTGTACAACAGGGATTTGTTCAAACGGAATTTCCACGCCAAGGTCGCCACGCGCAACCATAATTCCATCCGATGCTTCCAGAATTTCATCGATATTCCGAACACCTTCTACATTTTCGATTTTTGCAATAATGCGTACATCGAACCAGCCGAGACTCTGTGTATATTTTCGCAAATAATCAATATCAGCCGAGGTACGCACAAAGCTTGCTGCAATAAAATCAAAGCCGAGCTTCGCCGCAAATTCCAAGTCATTTTTATCGTTTTCACTCAAATACGGCATCGAAAGCTGCACGCCAGGGATATTGATTCCTTTATTGTTTGACAAAACGCCGCCGTGAATTACGTGGCAAACAATGTGATTGGCGGTCACCTTTTCCACGACCATTTCAATGACGCCATCGTTCACCAAAATATGTGTTCCGGGCTTTACATCTCTCGGTAAATTTTTAAAGGAAATACTGCCCATCTTATCATCGCACAAGACATCATCTGTCGTCAGCGTATAGATGTCGCCAGTTTCGATTGTAACCGGCTGATCATCGACAAATCTGCCAAGGCGGATTTCCGGACCTTTGGTGTCCATCAGCGTTGCAATCGGCAAGCCCAATTCATCACGAATCCGGGTAATTTGATCAAAACGCTTTTTGTGTATTTCTTGCGTCCCGTGGGAGAAGTTAAAGCGAGCGACATTCATACCAGCAAGCATCACTTGCCGCATAATCGAATCATCGTCAGTCGCCGGGCCAATCGTGCAAACAATTTTTGTTTTTCTCATAATATTCACGCATCCTTTTTTCTCATTTGAACGGTTCACTTGTATTAGTATAACACAGAACTCGAGAAATGAAAAGTTATTTTTGCAGAAAGAATATGTGATCTTTTTTGTTTTTTTTGTATTTTCTTGTGAAATGTTTATTTTTTTGCAGTGAAGCTTAAGGCGACACCGCTACACGAGACCGCCTAGGGCTTTGCACGCCATCTGCTGCGACCGAAGGGAGTACCCTTGCAATACTTGAGGTTTGCTTCGTCGTCGCTTGCGCATCAAAAGAAAAATCTGCAAAGTTTATGCTCGAAGAGTACATCTGACGCTGGGTCTTGTGCGGTGTTGCCTTAAAATTTCGGCATTTCTGCAAGCCATTGCGTCAGATTGTCTGAGAGAATTTTTCTGTTTTCTTCGTCTGAAAGCTCCAGTGTAAAGAAACGATCCAATTCCTCGGCATAATCCCACATTGGATAATCCACGCCAAAAAAACAATTTTCTGCGCCGAAGTGAGAAATCAGCCTTCGAATTTCATCCGGTAGTAAAAACGGCAGACTGCTGCTCGTATCAAAGCGAATCCGATCGTCAGCGGAAAGAAATTCATATGCTTCCTTCCAACGTCCCCAGCCGCCGAGATGTGCCGCGATGATGCGCAGGCGTGGAAATTGACGCAGTACCATTGCCAAACGGAGCGGATGGGATAAATCGGATCGGGCATCGCCCATATGCAACAAAATTGGCAGTCCGCAGCTTTGAATCATATCGTACATCGGATATGCCGCAGGATCATCAATCGGAAAGTTTTGAAAATCCGGATGAAGCTTTATGCCACGGAGGTGCAGGCGCTTCAATTGGTCTAAATCTGATTCCAATGTATCTGACTGCGGATGCAGCGTACCAAACGGAATGCACATCGGATATGCCGCTGCACAGGACGCCAAAAAAGCATTGATCGAATATACTTGTGAAACAGTTGTTGCCGGAGAACAAATCAGGAACTGATCGATTCCGGCATTTGCGCCATTCTCCAGCATTTCAGTAACGCGGCCATGATATTTCATTGGCAGGTCGTAAAAATTGGAAATGGCGTCCGTTGCTTTCTCTGCAATTTTATCCGGAAAGATATGTGCGTGTGAGTCAATAATATGGTATCCATTCTTCAAAAATATCACCTCTATTCAGAAAGTTTTTTCATTTTTGCAAAATTCGCCATCAGCTTTTTGGTACCGACCTGATCAAATCCAACTTCAAGCATGGCATCATTTGCCATTTTCGTGACGGAAAGTACCGTTCCCTCTCCAAACACTCTATGTAAAATCCGCTCTCCTACGTGATAGTCACATCCATGCGAGGTGGATTTTGATCTGCGATTTGCCGCCAACTGCTTTTGCAAGAAAATCGACTGTGTTGTTTTAGTTTCATTCACTGCAGGGCTTCTTTGGCGCATCAGCATAGTACTGGTTTTTTTGTCGATCAGCGATGTTTCGATTTCCTTCAAAAACTGCGAGGGAAGATTGCGCATTGTCATACCGTACAGCATACGGCTCGATGCAGAAGTCATTGCCAAATGCTTTTTTGCGCGAGTCAGCGCAACATACGCCAGGCGGCGCTCCTCTTCCAATTCCTCCTGGCTTTCCTGGCTCTTCGTACCAGGAAACACACCTTGTTCCATGCCGACTAAGTAGACATGTTCAAATTCCAGTCCTTTTGCCGAATGAATTGTCATCATCATCACAGCGTCCTGATCCGGTTCATATTGATCCACATCCGTATAGAGGGAAATTTCTTCAAGAAAGCCGCTCAGTGTCGGTTCTTCCTGTTCGTTTTCATAATTCAGGATAGAGGATTTCAATTCTTCAATGTTCTCTAAACGAAATGCGCCCTCCTCGCCCATCGCCTTTAAAGCGTCTCGATAACCGGTCTGGTCTAAAAGCTCATCTAGAAACGCTTCCAACGACAGTTGCTGTGATGCAGTCCGCAGCGCATCCCACATTGCGGCAAACCGTTTTAGCACCGTGGCCTTCTTCGAGAGCACCGGATACTGATCTGCAGATCGCATCAGCTCCAGCGGAGATATATGCAGATCACGCGTGATATCCTGAATCAGTGACAAAGTTGCAGATCCAATTCTTCGTTTCGGCTCGTTGACGATCCGTTCGAAGCGCACCATGTCAAATGGATTTTCCACAATGCTCATATATGCCATGACATCGCGAATTTCTTTGCGGTCATAAAATCGCATGCCACCGTAAATACAGTACGGAATACCATTTCGAACCAAAGTGCGTTCTAATATATTGGACTGTGCATTCATGCGGTAAAGAATCGCATGATCATGAAATGCGCCGCCCGCTTCAATGCTGTGTAAGATGGCATTTGCAATATAAGAAGCTTCATCCGATTCATCCACCGCTTTATACCAAATAATCTTCTCACCGCTGCCAAGATCTGTCCATAGCCGCTTCGATTTTCTGGATGCATTGTTCGAAATAATGCTGTTTGCAGCATCCAGAATGGTTTGTGTAGAACGATAATTTTGTTCTAAACGAATTACGCGGCAGTCCGGGAACTCTGTTTCGAAACCGAGAATATTCTCAATTGTCGCACCGCGAAACCGATAGATGCTCTGATCATCATCACCAACGACACAGAGATTTCGGCTTTTCTTTGTCAAAAGCGAAATCAGTTGATACTGTGCATGATTCGTATCTTGATATTCATCCACCAGTACATAGCGAAAGCGGTTTTGATAGTATTCCAGCTCTTCCGGGAATTTTTGAAATAATTCCACGGTCAGATAAATAATATCGTCAAAATCCAGCGCATTCGATTCACGCAATCGTCTTTGATAAATCGCATATAATTTCGCGATCATGGTTTTGCGATAATCCCCTGCGGCATCTTCCAGCATCCGCTCTGGTGAGATCATCGCATCTTTTGCCATGCTGATTTCCTGCAAAACCGCACGAGGTGCAAATTGCTTCTCAGACACATTACTGTCCGCAATACAGGATTTCATCAATCGCTTCGTATCATCCGTATCATAAATTGCAAAATCACTTGCGAAACCAAGCAGATGGATACTTTGCCGCAGAATTCGAACGCAGATAGAATGAAATGTGGAAGTGTGCACCTGTGAAGTCGTTTCTTCTCCTAGTGTAATAGCGAGACGTGCGCGCATCTCCCCTGCCGCTTTGTTGGTGAATGTAATTGCGAGTATATTCCACGGGCGAATTGGTGATACGGCCAGAATTTCGCGCATTCTTTGCAGATCCTCCGGTTCATTTCCTGCCATGTAGGCAGTGAGCCAAGCGGCATCGTCCGCAAACAATTGTGCATCCGCGTTCGCATAGCCATCGCCAAAATAAATCATATTGACAATACGTTGAATAATTGCCGTTGTTTTTCCGCTTCCTGCGCCGGCGAGCACCAGTACAGGACCGTTTACAGAAAACACGGCTTCTTGTTGACATTGATTTAAGGAATGAAAATAAGTCTGAAGTGCATTTCGTTTTAGCGCAATACATTCCGTTTCTGTCATAATTTTTCTCCTATTCTAATAAACTGCAACAATTTCAGTTCAAATATACAAAGCCGCTGTCGTATGAATCCTCTGATGCACAAAGAAAATGCATTGGCAGCAGTCTTCTATCTACGATCTTATTATAACACATCTTTCCGTTTTTGAAAAGGGTTCTCAAGAATTTTTCACAATTCCTGCAAAAGCAAGAAATCCAATTAGAATCATCGCCACGCTTTTGTTCTAGACTTAGTCAAATCGGCATAAAATGCAAAAAACCGATTCGTACATCATTTCGTCAAGGAGTGATCAGATGAAACAGAAGCTATGGATCGTGCCTTTGTTTGCATTTTTATTTCGGCACCTCGATCATGCATTTATAGCATCCGCAGAATCATTCTTACCGGGTGGAGAAGCAAAGAAACCTGCGATTAGCACTTATGAAAATTGGACGCAATTTGATAAGCCAAATGACCATACACCAGCGATTGATCCGGATGACTGTCTCGACTATGCGCTTGCAAAAATAGCAATCCGTTATTCCCTGCCGGTTTCAGGTGTCGATGTATTGGATGATTCATACACGTATTACACCACTTTTACCGTGATGCTGTATTCTGAAACCACATCGAAAATGAATCAATTCGCAAAAATTTATTGCGATTATGTTGCGCAAGGAGAATGCGTTTCACTTTCCGGCGATTTACATGAATGCATGGATCAAGCATATGCAGTTTGCGCCGAGAACGGCAGCAGTGCCGAATGGTGCTATATCCTGCAAATGAAAACTGCATCTGGCAGCGATCACTATGTTCTTGTGGACCATGTTGACCTGGATCAACAGCGATTGTATCTGCTCGATTCCGGATCGCAATATACAGAATATCTCGGCGATGAAACAACATGCGAAAAAGAATATCATGTGCTTGCGGTGTACCCATTTCAGATTCTGCATGCTCCGGGCGACTGCAACAGCGATCTGCAATTCACGCAGGAGGATGTCGTTTTATTGTTACAGCAAATCGAACAAGAAACGGCATCCCCGAAATACGGAGATGCCGATCATAATGGCGTTGTCAATGCATCTGATGCGGTTTATCTTGCAAAAATCGTATTTCTGACATGCTTGTCTTAAGATTCGCGAAGCACGTCAATCAAGCGTGTCAAAAACTGATAAGTTTTTACATCGGCGTCCGCTTCATATTCCGCGTATAATTCGTCATATCGATCCTGCAAAAGCGCTTCGGATGCCGTCTGTTCCCAACTGGTTGTATCCTCCACGCCAATGTAATACACGAGGCACGAACCGTAAGAGCTATCTAATATTGTGACATCGCCTTCTTGACGTAAGGAATCAAGAAGCCATTGCTTCCAGCTCGTTAAAAGCTGACCGGTGGTCACACCTGTGTAAAGACCGCCGTCCGCCGAGGTATCCTCGGAGTAAGCATCTGCTAATGCAGCAAAATAATCTTCTGTCATTTCACTGCTTTCCCACACGGAAAGAAGTTCTTCTGCCTGCGTGTGTGCATCGTCAACCGAACCATATGTACTGGAGGTCAGCAGAATTTGACGCAAATCAACAGGATTGGATTCATCGCGTTCCGGTTCTGAAAGCAAGAGACAGACGTAGATGGTGCTGTCAACCGAATCCGTAATAACTTGTGTATCGCCCGCTTGGACGCCTTCGGAAAATACCCATGCGCTAATGCTGTCCCCTTCTACATAAGACATGTCCTCCGAATACAATTCGCCCGCATACTCCTCCGCCTCTTCTTCGCTGAGCGAGGTGTTTTCCAGATAATAATCAACGACCCATTGTTCAAACGACTCACGCGTTGTACAGCGCCGCAGTTCATATGCCAGTTTCTCCGCTTCATCACTTGTGAGGTAGCCATCTTCAGAGTCACTATAGGAAAAACCGAACGAAATATAGCTGCAGACCTGCATCGAGTACGCATTTTCCTCATAATACGCCTCCAGATCATCATCCGTTAGTTCGATGTTATCGCTTACGTACTCATGGTACTCCCATGCATACAAATAAAGCTCTATCGCATGCGTGATGTCCTCTTCCTTCACAAAATCGGGAACTGTAGAGAGATCCAGCGTGGTCAACGCATTTTCCGCTTCTTCCGCAATATCATAGTCCGGTTCAAATCCATCCTGATTTGCAGCTTCGCAAAGTATCAATAGATTATCCGCATAGTCACACCCTGCCTGTGCGAAATATTCTTCCCATGTCGTATCGCTGTCGTAATTTTGTTCAGAAAGCGGGGTGTCCGTGGACGGTGCGGACGAGGAATCTGTGACATTTTGCATGTATTGCTGATAGATCTGCCAGGAATAAAATGTCAGTTCTGCTGCATTCAGCGAATAATTCGTCGTCTTTTTGATGGGAATCAGATGCGTCAGCGGCGAGGTTTTCACTGTCCACACCGTTGTACCGGCAATTAACACAGCCGCCGCCGCACAAATTCCCGTTGTAATCAGGATTTTCTTGCGCCGCCTTTTCTTTTTTGCCGCCTGTGCTGCAGCTTTTCGTTCCAGTTTTCGCTTCTGTGCCATTTGTTTTTGTTTTTCCGATAATTTTTTTGCCATAATTTTTTCCTTTTTCAATTCAAGATTTCTAGCTGATGTGCCATATTCAAATTTTCAAGCTCACAGCCCACAAAGCACATCATTTTTCTTCTCACATTTCCCTTGTCGAAGAAAAGAGAAAACGCAGGCAGAAAGCTCTTCAAATTGTTCTGTAACCAGTATAGCACATTTTTCGTTTTTATGCAAGTACAGTATGCATAAGATCGAAAATATTTTTTCTGAAAAAATGCCCGAAATCTTCCAATTGAAAAAATGATTTATCCTCCAGGAAACGGGGAAAGATAAAAAAGCAAGCAGGGAGGATAACGCTATGACATTTCAAAAGGTCGTCATTTCCGGTATAAACACATCGGATCTCACCGTACTAAAGGAAGAGGAGAAAATGGCTTTGCTCCGCGAAATCCGAGAAACCGGCAGCAAGGAAGCACGCGATCGACTGATTCAAGGTAATTTGCGCCTGGTTCTTAGCGTAATACAGCGATTTACAGGACGCGATGAGGATATCGATGATCTCTTTCAAATTGGCGTTGTCGGATTAATCAAGGCAATCAATAACTTTGATCTTTCCAAGGAAGTACGTTTTTCAACCTATTGCGTTCATATGATCAGCGGTGAACTGCGGAGATATTTGCGCGATTATAACCAAATTAAAGTCAGTCGTTCGCTGCGTGATCTTGCTTACCAGGCAATGCAGGCAAAGGAGCGTTTAACGTGCCAAATGCAAAAAGAACCAACAGTCACGGAAATTGCAAACGAGATCCATGCAAAGTGCGAGGACGTTGTCCTTACGTTAGAGAGCATCAGTGATCCGATCTCGATCTATGAACCGATCTATTTTGATACAGGCGATACGCTTTATGTCTTAGACCAAATGAAAGATAAGGATACGTTGGAAAGCTGGCTCGGCGAAATGTCGCTTCGAGAGACAATTCAAGCGCTCGTGACGCGCGAGCAAAATATTCTATACCTGTGTTTTTTCAGGGAAAAACACAGACCGAGGTCGCGCAGGAAATTGGAATTTCACAGGCGCAGGTATTAAGACTGGAAAGGGGGGCAATTGCACAAATTCGCGATGCTGCAAAATAGATTACACCGGGCGGCAATGACAGCACAGAACAAGAAATCGTGAACCAATTTGCGCCACTTTGCCATAGTGTTTCCGCCGGATGACCCAAACGTATTCATGAAAGCAACAAAAAATGCTGCGGAATTTTGTTGCATCTGACGAAAATTAGGGGAATCGGTCTGATGTAAAATCTTTGTGCACACGGAAATCAATAATCACGGAAATCAATAATTACAAAGTGCTTACAAGGAAGGAAAAAAGTGATATAATA
>JAJQAB010000097.1:0-25952 GCA_021203985.1 Ruminococcus sp.
CGAGATGCATGGGCTTGGAATAAAATGAATCGAGGAGAATCACAATGCGTGTAATTGCCGGAAATGCAAAAGGCAGAAAATTAAAAACGTTAGATGGACTTGAAGTGCGTCCAACGACAGATAAAGTGAAGGAAGCGATCTTTTCATCCATCCAATTCGAACTGCCAGGCACAATCGTTTTAGATCTGTTTTCCGGAAGCGGTCAAATGGGGATTGAAGCGATAAGTTGCGGTGCAAAACAGGTGGCTTTTGTCGATTGCTCGTCACGTTCATTAGACGTTACGCGAGAAAATTTGACGCAATTGGATCTGCTGCAGCAAGCACAATTATATTTGAGCGATGCGTCTGCTTTTTTGCAGACAACAACACAGCAATTTGACATTGCGATTTTAGACCCGCCGTATCGAAAGGGAATTCTTTCTTCCGTTTTGCCTATTTTAGAAACGAAATTGCGCGATGGCGGTATTGTGATTTGTGAACATGAAGTGGGTCTGAAGATACCGGAAACTGTTGAATCGCTTGTTTTCCAAAAGCAACGCAAGTATAGTGCAGTTCTCGTAACCACATATCGATGCAGAAGAGGTGAGACATAATATGGAGCGCATTGCCGTCTGTCCAGGCAGCTTTGACCCAGTTACGAAAGGACATTTGGACATTATTACACGTGCATCAAAATTGTTTGACCGTGTGATCGTTCTTGTTTCGAAAAACATGATGAAAACGCGTGCATGCTTTTCGCCGCAGGAACGAAAAAGTCTGATTCTTAGCGTTACGAAGGATTTTCCCAATGTAACAGTGGATATTTTTGATGGACTTTTAGCAGATTATGTCAGAGATGCTGGAGCAATTGCAATTGTGAAAGGTCTCCGTGCGGTTAGCGATTTTGAATATGAATTTCAAATGGCACTTGCCAATCGTGAGCTTTATGCTGGGGCGGAAACGGTTTTTTTGACAACAACAGCAGAAAATATGTACCTCAGTTCGAGTGTTGTCAAACAGATTGCAGCATTTGGCGGTGATATTAGCCATTTTATTCCGCCGGAAATTTTAGATTTCATTGAAAAAAGATTACTGGAGGAGAGGTTATCATGAATATTGAAGAATTGCTGGATGAGATGGATGATTTGTTGGATCATTCTCGACCAGTTCCTTTTGCTACGCATAAAGCTTTGATTGATGCAGATCGTATGCATGAATTGCTGAACGAAGCACAGCTGAATATTCCAGCAGAAATTAAACGTGCGAAGTTAATTGATTCTGATTGTGATCGAATTATTAATGAAGCGCGTGTGAAAGCCGAAACCATTATTCAAGAGGCGGAAAATCGCGCGAAACGGATCCTCTCAGAAGAAGAAATCTTAAAGGAAGCAAAAAAGCGTGCGCTCGATATGCTGACGAAGGCACAAAACGGATCAAATGATGTGAAGGAAGCTGCTGAAAAATATATTGATCGGTTACTTACCGATGCGCAAAATTATTTTCAGAATGCTTTACAAGAAATTCAGCACACAAAAGACAGTATAGCGCATGTCAAAAAATAATAAAATTAAGTTTTGCCCGAAAGTTTATAAAAACTAAAATAATTGGACATATTTTTTTGCTATACTTACAAGAGTAAAAAATGTTTTCGCCGTCAATGCGTTGCGGGGAATTGTTTTTTCATAATTTTGATTGCTTCGATAGGAAAGGATACGATACCGTTATGGATAAAATTGACGCTATGTTGATTACCTTGCTTCAAGAAAACGCTCGCGCACCGTTAAAACTTTTGGCTTCAAAAGTTTTTTTGTCTGCTCCTGCTGTTTCATCACGTATTGATAAATTGGAAAAACAGGGTATCATTTTAGGCTATAATACGATTATTGATCGACAAAAGTTAGGTTATCATATTACTGCATTTATTAATTTGGAATTGGCTGCTGAAAAAAAATCGGAATTTTATCCGTTTATCAATAACTGTCAAAATGTATTGGAATGCAACTGCGTTACTGGCGTATATTCCATGCTGATCAAGGTTGCTTTTCCATCGACACAGGAATTAGATACATTCATCGGAAAAATTCAACGGTTTGGTAACACTTCAACCCAGATTGTATTTTCCACGCCGGTTCCACATCGTGAAATTATTGTTGAACCGACTGTATCTTGATTTTACGCTACAAATGTGTATTTGATTTGACATTTTTGCCACAGCCATAGTGGCTTTACTTGGCTGTGGTTTTCTTTGTATGGGGGTGAAGCATATCGTACATGCAATTCTTGGCGGAGCGGGCTCTGGAAAATCAACGCGCTTAATGGAGTTGTTGCGACAGAGCGTGAAAAACAATGACATTGTGATGTCTTTAGTGCCAGAGCAGTTTTCTTATGAATTTGACCAAAAGTTATATCGATTTTTAGGTGTTTCTGACTTTAATCGTGTGGAAACGCATAGCTTTAAATCACTGGCACGCGCAATCTTTCAACGGTTCGGTAGTCATCTTGATGGCGTGGCTTACGCGGATGATATGACGAAATATGCATTGCTATATCAAACGGTTCTTTTTACCAATGAGCATGCACATATGCTGCAGATTTTGGGGAAGCAATGCCATCATGCGTCTTTTTTAGATGAATTGAATCAGATTTTCACACGCTTCCGGCGAAATGGAATTACCGCTGCAATGCTTTATGACTCCTGTGCATCGCTAAGCGGCAGATTGCTTGAAAAGACGATGGATCTGTTTCATCTCTATCAAAATTATGATAAGCTCTTAGCGGATCATCATCTCAAAGATACGGAAACTGATCTGACGGAAGCTGCAGCAATTGCAAATGGACAGGATGCTTTTCTCGGCGCTACATTGTATATCGATGAATTTGAAAGCTTTACAGAGGATGAATACCAGATGCTGCGCGTATTATTGGCTTCATGTAAGGATGTCTATATTGCGCTTCGAACAGATGAAGCTGAAATGACACCGTATTCTCTGCTTTCTACGGTGAATGATACACTCTTTGCCATCAAGCGAATTGCTTCTGATCTTCGCTGCTCGATTACGTTTGAACACTGCAAGACGCCGTATCGCTTTCATTCCAACGACTTGATTTGGCTCAATCAGCATATTTTTCGGCATGCTTCGGTATCGCCGGATCCAATGCAAAATTTACATGTGCTAGAAGCTTCGTCTCCCAATGAAGAAGCGGATTATGCCTGTACGACCATTCGCAGACTACTTGCGGATCATCCATCGCTGCGTTGTCGAGATATCGTGATCCTAACCAACCAATTTGATGCTTATCAAAATGTTTTGGAAGCTGCGATGGAACGTTATGATATCCCTTGTCATTTCGACTGCAGTCAGCCAATATGCTATTTGCCGCTTATCCAGTATTTGCAAACACTTTTCGAGCTGCTGCATCAAAAGCGGCTGGATACAGAGCTTTTGCTTCGGCTCGGGAAAAGTGGATTGACTGCGTGCAGTATGGAAGAAATCGCAGAATTGGAAAATTACTGCTATACCTGGCAGATCGATGGTGATACCTGGAATCAGCCGTTTAACGCTGGTAATAGCCCATTGATTGAGCAGATTCGTCAAAAGCTAGTTCCGCCACTCCAGGGACTCAAGGAGAAATGCCGTTGTGAACACACGGGTTTTGCGTATTGTCAGATGCTATATGATTTTTTGGATCAACAGAAAGTCAAAGAAAAGTTAAACAATCAGCTTCTGTCGATTGAGAATGAAAGCGATCGCCAGAATCTAATGGAGGAATGGGCATTTGCTTGGAATAGTTGGATCGATATTTTAGATCGAATGTCAAATTTGTATGCAACGTTTTCCATGCAGATTTCAGAGTTCTGTTCGATTCTCTCTCTTTTGCTGCAACGAACCGAACGCGCTGTGCCACCGAAAACTTTGGACGCCGTTTTAATCGCAGATGGAAACACCACACGGTTAAATGCACCAAAAGTCGTCTTTCTTCTGGGCTTGTGCGAAGGTGCATTTCCGACAAGTCCGGTAGGAGATGCTATTTTTTCGGAACGTGATTGCGCAATCTTCGAACAAATCAACCTGCCTGTCACAGCATCAAAGGAAACGCAATTGGCAGACGCGCAGTTTTCTGCCTATAAGCTTTTGTCATCTGCATCCGATGCACTCTATTTGCTATATCCTCGCATCGATCTCATGCAGCAAAAATGCTATCCATCGACTGTTGTAAATCAGATCAAGGAAATGTTTCCAAATGATTGCGATGAACCAAAAACCTGTGCTGCATTTGGTTGTGCGTATTATGCTACTACGCTGCCGGCGGTGTATTATCAATATGTGCAGAATTACACGTTACATTCTTCTGATACGCGCAGTATGGAACAAGTGCTGTTGCAGCATCCATTTTATCAAAAACGCTTAAAGTCATTAGAACAAATCGCTGTGCAGCATGCCGAGCAAGCAGATGCGCCACTGTATCGCATTGAAAATCCAGAATTGATGCAAGCGCATCTTGGAAGCACGCTCCAATTATCTGCATCTAGCCTGGAACGCTATCAGCTCTGTCCGTTTTCTTATTTCTGTCAGGATATACTGCGGCTAACGTATCGCACAAAAATGCAATTATCAGGTGCAGGAAGCGGTAATTTGGTGCATTACTGCTTGGAACAGCTTCTCAAAGCCTATTCGCGCGAAGAATTTTTGACTTTATCACCAGAAACGATGGATCAGAACGTAAAAAAGTATGCGGCAGACTTTTGGAAGGACTCTATGGGTGGGGATTTTTCAAAAAGCGGTCGAGAGATTGCTGCATACGAACATATGGTGGGCGATCTACATCAATTGGTGCTGCGCCTACAAGAGGAATTTCAGCATTCTTCTTTTTATCCCAAATACTTGGAGCTTCCAATTTCACCGGACAATCCGGATTTTCCGCCGCTGGAATTAGAAGCGGCAAATGGGAAAAAGATTCGCTTAATTGGAAAAGTCGATCGTGTTGATTTCTGTCAGGATGGTGATCGCAGCTGGGTGCGCGTGGTGGACTATAAAACCGGCGAAAAAAATTTTTCATTCGGCGATTTACTGTACGGATTGGATCTGCAAATGCTGATTTATTTGTTTACCATTACATCGCCACACACCGCATTGGCACAAGCAGATCCCGCAGGCGTACTTTATATGCCATCTGGGAAAATTCGAAGCGATCTGCCAAGAGGAAGTGATGTGCTCGCGCAAAAGCAATATTACGATACGTATCGCATGAATGGTGTACTCTTGCGTAATCCGCATGTAATGACGTTGATGGAATCGGATGGACGAGGACTTTATATACCTGGAAAGCAAAACGCAGCGCAGCAAATTGTAGAAGGTTCTGGTACGTTTTTGAGTGAGCAGCAAATGCAGCATTTATGCGATTTTGTGTTTAATCAGTTAAAACAGACGGCGGATCAAATTTATCGCGGTTCGATTGATGCGTATCCATTATCGCTTCAAGACTATGACGGATGTGCATTTTGCGCGTATGCGAATATTTGCGGTAATGCAGATCATTGCCATGCGCGCCATACGGAAGGCACTCAAATTGCAAGAGAAAGGCAAATGCTGCAGCTTCTGTGTGAGGAAGGAGAGGAAATCTGATGGCATGGACGCAAGCACAACAAGCAGCGATTACAACGCGTGATTGCGGCGTGATTGTTTCTGCTGCGGCAGGAAGTGGGAAAACCTCTGTTTTAGTAGAACGACTTTTACAGATATTGACAGAAGATTCTCCGGAAAAATGTGTGCCGGCAGATCGCATGATTGTGGTTACTTTTACAAACGATGCTGCTGCGGAGATGAAAGCGCGTCTTTCTCAGGCGCTTGCACTGAAATTACAGCAGAATCCGGAAAATCATTGGCTATATCAGCAGCAAATTCTGCTGCAAAGTGCGCATATCTGTACGATTAGTTCCTTCTGCTTTGACCTAATTCGCGATAACTTAACAGAAAGCGGCATCACTTCCAGCTTCCGCATTTTAAACGACACAGAAAGCCTGATGATGGCGTCAAAGGCAGCAGATCAAGTGTTAAATCGATGGCATCGTGATCGCAAAGTAGATATGGATCTTTTGTGGAATCGTTTTTGCGAGAAAAACGATCTTCCGTTAGAACAGATTCTGCTCGATTTGCATCAGTTTTTAGGATCTGTTCCATTTCGCAAGCAATGGTGTGACGATGTGCTGGAGCAGCTAAACCAGCCGTCAGAGAAATCGGTTTATCATAAGCGAATTCTAGAACAGCTTCGAACCCTGGCGGAAAATGCTGCGAAGCAAGCTTCTGAGGCTGCAGTACGGGCAGACGGTCTTTATGATTCCGTTGTGGAAAATACAGTGCTGCCGTGGGTAGAAGATGACTGCCGCTGTATCACGAAAATACAGAAACGCTTGACGGCAGCTGATATGAATACCAAAAAACTGCTCCTTCCTTTTTATGCATTAAAAGAAAAACGTGGTAAAAAAACATTTCCTCGGAAGAAAAAAACAATTGTAGATCCACAAGGCTATGAGCAAGTAAAACATCTCCGTGCGCAATATCGAGCGAAAATGCAGCAACTTGTCACACTCTGTGAAACAATTCTGCCATACGAGGAAGCGGATTTGATCGATCATCGGCATATCCTACCGCTTTTTTTGGAAATGGAAAAAGAATTGTCGGAAGAAATTTGGCAGATGAAGGTGCAAAAAAATGCGCTTGGTTTCGAAGATAGTGAACATTTCGCGTTAGAGCTTCTAGCAGTTCCAAACAAAGACGGAAGCGTTCTGCCTTCACCGCTCGCGAAAGAGCTATCTACATACTACAAATTGATCATGATTGATGAATATCAGGATTCGAATAACAAACAGGATGTGATTTTTAAGCTGCTATCGCATCACTGTGTCGATCCGGAAACCGGCAGTCTGTGCTATGGGGACAATGTGTTTTTAGTCGGCGACGTCAAGCAATCCATCTATCGTTTTCGTTTGGCAAATCCGAAAAACTTTGTTCGCGCAATTCATGCAGCCGCATCGGAAAATCGTGTTTGCCGTCATATTGCACTCAACCGTAATTTCCGCAGTACACCATCTGTATTGCATTTTGTGAATTTCGTTTGCGGTCATTTGATGTCGCCATCGTGCGGTGATGTGACATATGATGATTCTGAAGCACTTGATCCCGGTTCATCGATTGGGGAAATTTTACCAAAAGAGCAGCAGGCAGTGCGTGTAGCAATTTTGCATCAACAGGAACTGTATATCATTCGCCAAATACAAAAAATGATTCAAGACGAAAGCCTTGTTGTCGAAAAGGACGGCAGCACTCGCCCTTGCCGCTACAGTGATTTTTGCATTTTGCTTCGAAATAACACCCTGTGTCAGAAGATTTCGCACGCATTGGAGGATGCCGGTATTCCGGCACAGAGTCCGGAAGAAAAAGGCTATTTGCGTGCACGTGAAATTTCGATTCTTCTCGATATGCTGCGTGTGTTGGATAATCCGCTTTCAGAGACATCGCTTGCAGCGATTATGCTTTCTCCGATGTTCTGGTTTTCGGCACAGGAATTGCTGCAAATTCGTATGCTCGCACCGCAAAGCAATCTGTATTTTGCGCTATGCTGTGCCGCCGGTGTGAATGAAGAAGCGCCGAAGGAAACCAAAATCGAAGCTGTTTTGAGAGAAAAGTGTCAATATCTTTATGAGACAATTCAAAAGCTGCGTCAAAACGCTGGAATGATGTCGCTCGAAGCATTGATTCGATGCATTTATGACAGAACGGATTTTTTATCTGTTATACAACTGACAGAAGATGGCGATCAAAAACGCGCCAATTTACAGCTTTTATTGCAATATATCAGACAGTACGAAGCGAATACGGATGTGGCGCGTAACGGCATTTCTGGTTTTCTAAAGTACATCGATTGGCTCTTAGAAAGCGGTAACGACTTTCAGCAGACATCGATGTCTGCAGGGGCGGAAAACGCGGTTGTAATAAAAACAATGCATCGTTCCAAGGGACTAGAATTCCCATTTGTCTTTTTAGGCGATCTCGAGGTTCGCTTTTCCGGAGAAGAAAAGCGAAAAAATGCATTATTTTCGGATTCGGGAATGGTGGGATTTTGCTTAAAAGATCCAACGACTTATACGCGTGCCAAGACGCTTCCGTTCATGGTAATTGGCGAAGAAAATCAAAAGCAATCGAAAAGCGAAGAGCTTCGCTTGCTGTATGTTGCGATGACGCGTGCAAAGCAACAGTTGTTTTTGCCACTAGATGTGGGCAAAATTCAAACAAAAACGCATAAATATCTGGAAGAATTTGCATCGTCAATTTTACCGTCCGGCGAATTGCCGCCTGACTTGGTGCAATCTGCTGACTCCATGGCGCAGTGGATCTGGATGTGTTTAGTTTTGCTGCATGAAAAAGAACTGGATGCGATTCTGCCGCTTCCGCCTTGCACCTGGGAAAAGCCCAGGTGGTGTGACGACATTCAAATTTGCTATGAATCGAATGTCCCAGAATTCGAACCAATCTCGATTGCGGAAGAAACAACCTCGGAAGACGCGAATCCGGCTGTTGTAAAGGAAATACAAAAAATGATTTCGTTTTCCTGCAGATCAAAGGATAGTGATCGGGAATCGCTGCTTAGTGTATCCGCCGTTCAGACGGCAAAGCATCATCGCGCCCCTACATGGAAGCGCCCAACGTTTTTACAGGCGGAAAAACGCTTAACGGGCACAGAACGTGGAACAGCGATTCATGCATTTTTTCAATATGCAAATTTTCAAAATGTACAAAATAACTTGTCGGATGAACTGATGCGCCTCAAGCAACACGGTTTTCTCACTGCGGCACAGGCTGCCGAGATAACGCCAGACATTGTCAATGCATTTTTTCAAGACGCCATTTACTATCGTTTTCAGAAATCGCATCATATCATGCGAGAAAAAAAGTTCTTAGTACGGTGCAGCGATTTGCAGCAGTTTGATGAAATGGATACAATTTTAGCGCGTTATCGCAATTCAGACAGTATGCTGAAAGGGATTATTGATATGGCGTTTGAAGAAAACGGTGCTTATATCGTGGTGGACTATAAAACCGATCATGTGCAGGACGAAAAAATATTGGTACAGGAATATCGGGAGCAGCTCCTGATTTATTGCGCTGCAATTTCATGTATGACAAAAAAACCGGTCGCTGCATGTTATTTATACAGTACGCATTTTAAAAAAAGTATATTGGTGAAAGGAAAGAAACCATCCGATCATGATGAATTTAACTGATATCGCAACCGTCAAGTTGCTGCTGGAACGTCATGGATTTCACTTTTCAAAAAAACTGGGGCAAAATTTTTTAATTAATCCTACTGTTTGCCTACGAATCGCCGAGATGGGTGGTGCTGCACCAGGTCATGGGATCTTAGAAATTGGCCCTGGAATTGGTACGCTGACGCAGCAGCTAGCGATGCGTGCTGATCGTGTTACGGCAATTGAACTTGATCAACGTCTGCTGCCGATTTTACAAGAAACAGTAGGGTCATTTGATAACCTTCATGTCTTACATGGCGATATTTTGCAATATCAGATTCCTGAATTATTTGAACAGGAATTTCCAAATATGCCGGTTTCCATCTGCGCAAATTTGCCGTATTACATTACAACACCGATTTTGATACATTTGTTAGAGAGCGGCGCAGCCTTTGAAAGTATCACGGTTATGGTGCAAAAGGAAGTTGCGGAAAAGCTGTGTGCAGATGTCGGAACACGTCAGTCTGGCGTGATTACTGTAGCGGTTCATTATCATGGGACGGTTAAGCTGCTTTTTCCAGTATCTCGTGGAAGCTTTCTGCCGCCGCCAAATGTGGATTCTGCAGTCATTCAAATTCGAACAGAGAAAAAATATGATGCATTGACAAAAAATCAGCCACACTTCTTTGCTATGGTGCGAAATGGCTTTTCACAGCGCCGGAAAACATTGGTGAATGCGTTATCTGCAACGATGGGTTACCCGAAACCCATATTGATTGAAGCGCTGCAAAAGCTAGGCGTTTCAGAAACAATTCGGATCGAAAAATTACCGATGGAAACGCTGATTGCACTTAGCAATCTGCTTTTTGAAATGCCGCTCGATAAAAACTTGTAAATACTTCTGAAATTATCAAAAATCGCTGGACAAATCAATCGAAATGTGCTATAATACCATATAATGAATCCTTTAAGTTGATCCCGTGAGGTTGACAAGACGTTTCAAAAATGAGGCATGTCCTTTTTATGCAGTAATTGTAAGCGCTTACCTGTCACAAATGGGTAGGCGCTTTTTGTGAGGTGTACATGGAAAAAAGGCTGTAATCATGGATGAAAATGCGATTCGTCGTGCAATCACACGAATCACTTATGAAATCCTGGAACAAAATCGCGGTGCAGATCAGCTTTGCATCATTGGAATTTTGTCCCGTGGCGTTGTGCTGGCGGAGAGAATTGCCAAAAAAATTTTTGAACTGGAACACGTCAAGGTGGACTTTAGTGCATTGGATATTACCCCCTATCGGGACGACAGAACAGCCGATACACCTCATACCGCGAAAAGCAATATAGATTTTTCGGTACAGGATAAGCGCGTGATCATTGTAGATGATGTGCTTTATACCGGAAGGAGCTGCCGTGCGGCGATTGATGCGATTCTTTCGCTTGGTCGACCGCAATCGATGCAGCTTGCTGTATTAGTGGATCGCGGACACCGAGAACTTCCGATTCGCCCCGACTATATTGGGAAAAATGTGCCGACCGCACAAACGGAAACGGTTCGCGTATTTGTAAATGAAATTGATGGCATCGATAGCGCAGCAATTTACCAAAATTGACCCGATGAAAAGAAGGCATTATGAGACCAAAGATTTTGATTCGAAATGTACAGACAGTACAGCATGATCGTGTGACGCGCTGTGATCTTTACCTTGCCGATGGTATCGTACAAAAGATCGCTGCATGCGTGGATGAACCCGCGGATTTGCGAATAGACGGAACAAACCTGATTGCAATGCCCGGATTGTTTGACATGCATGTGCACTTACGCGATCCAGGGCAAACACAGAAGGAAGATATTCTGACTGGCGCGGCGGCGGCGCTTGCTGGTGGTATTACAGGTGTTGCATGTATGCCGAATACAACACCGGCGATTGATTGCACTGAAGCGGTTCGCTATATTCGCAAAAAAGCCGCTGCTACCGGCGTAACCGTATTGCCGGTTGGCTGTATTACAAAAGAAATGAAGGGCGAATCGCTGTGCGATTATGCGGCGCTAAAGGAAGCTGGAATTTGTGCAATTTCAGATGATGGCAGACCAGTGGAATGTGCGGAGACAATGCGTCAGGCACTATTGAAAGCGTATGCGTTGAATCTTCCGGTAATTTCACACTGTGAGGATCTTTCGATCATAAACGGCGGTATTGTCAACTACGGTCTCGCTTCAGAAATGCTGCATGTCAAAGGCATGGATCGTGCGTCAGAAGATTCCATTACGGCGCGGGAAATTGTCTTGGCTGCTTCGACACATACTAGAATCCACATTGCACATGTAAGTACAAAAGGCAGCGTGGAAATGATTCGCCAGGCGAAGGCGCACGGCGTTCATGTTACTTGTGAAACCTGTCCGCACTATTTTCTGATGACGGAATCCTATGTGCTTACGCGCGATGCGGACTATCGCATGAATCCTCCGCTTCGAACAGAAGAAGATCGGGCTGCGGTTCTTGAAGGTGTATTGGATGGAACAATCGATTGCATTGTAACAGACCATGCGCCGCATACGCCGGAAGAAAAACGTGATTTTGAGCATGCGCCAAATGGTGTGATCGGAATGGAAACATCATTTGCCGCTTCGTTAAAGCTTGTTCATGCAGGGAAATTGACGCTGCCACAACTCGTAAGGCGTATGGCGGAAAATCCACGCCGGATTTTGAATCAACTATCTGAACAAATTGAGGTTGGAGCTGCTGCAAATCTCGTATTGGCTGACCTGAATTATTGTTGGACAGTAGATCCGGAAAAGATGCACTCGAAAGCGCGCAATGCGATTTGGAAGGGTCAGCAGTTAAAGGGAAAGCCTGTTTTAACAATAACGGATGGAATCATACGATACCAGGATACTGCATATTTCAAAAAATGAAAGGAAATCGATGCTATGTCATTAGATAGATTGATCAAACGGATTGATGCAATGCATAATCCGTCTGTTGTCGGACTCGACCCCAAATTGGAGTATGTGCCACAATTTTTGCAGGATGCTTTTTTTGAAAAAGAGGGATATACACTGGAAGCTGCGGCAAATGCAATTTTGGCTTACAATAAAGCGTTAATCGATGCATTGTGCGATATTGTTCCGGCAATAAAACCACAGGCTGCTTACTACGAAATGTACGGCTGGCCGGGAATGCGTACACTGGTAGAAACGATCCGCTATGCCAGAGAAAAAGGCATGTTTGTTATTACAGACGGTAAGCGTAATGACATTGGCGCTACCATGACAGCATATGCCGCAGCACATTTGGGCAGTGTTTCGATTGGCGATACAAAAGTTGAACCGTTTGGCGCGGACGCCTTAACCGTAAACGGCTATCTGGGAACAGATGGTATTCAGCCGCTCCTAGAGATTTGCGAAAAGCAAGACAAGGGTATTTTTGTGCTGGCAAAGACCTCAAATCCGTCCAGCGGCGAAATACAAGACCGTAAAATCGGAAAGAAGCCGGTTTATGAGGTGATGGGCGATATGTGCGAGGATTGGGGCAGCGCACATATCGGCGCATATGGATATTCTTCGGTTGGTGCCGTGGTTGGCGCTACTTACCCAGAACAGCTCGCTGACTTGCGGAAAAAATTGCCGCATACGATGTTCCTGGTACCAGGGTATGGCGCACAGGGCGGCGGCGCACAGGGTGTCTCTGGTGCATTTGACGCAAATAGACGCGGTGCAGTCATCAATTCTTCTCGTGCAATTTTGTGTGCTTGGAAAAAAGAACCAAATTGCCCGGAGACAGAATTCGCACAGGCGGTTAGAAGAGAAGCAATTCGCATGCGGGATGATATTACAGCATACCTGCATCGATAATAATGAAGAGATTGAGAAAGGACTGGTGTCATGTCATTATTGGAACGTGGAGATAAGGCATATCTGCTTTTGACAGACGGAACAATTTTTGAAGGGCTGCATTTTGGCGTAAAAGGAACGGTAATTGGTGAAGTCGTATTTACAACAGGCATGACGGCCTATCAAGAAACGCTGACTGACCCCAGCTATTACGGTCAATTGGTAACGCAGACGTTTCCACTGATCGGAAATTATGGCGTGAATGCAGACGATAATGAATCCACGAAATCTTATATCGGTGGATATATCGTGCGCGAGTGGTGCGATACGCCATCCAATTTTCGAATGGAAAATCACATCGATGCATTTTTAAAAGAGCAAAACATTGTTGGAATTTATAACATCGATACGAGACGCCTAACGCGTATCATTCGAGAGGTTGGCGTTATGAACGGCGTAATTACAACGGAAGATGTTTATGCACAAAAAGAAACGCTCTTGAAACAGGTGGAGCAATATGTCATTCGAAATGCGATCACAGCAGTTACCGGAAAAGAGCGAAAAACTTATGCAAACGGCAATCCCAAATATCGTGTCACGCTTTTCGACTTTGGATATAAGCGAAATATTCGCAACGAACTCGTAAAACGCGGTTGTGAAGTCATTGTTTTGCCAGCGACGACATCTGCAAAGGAATTACTGGAGCTGCATCCTGATGGCATTATGTTTTCGAATGGTCCTGGCGATCCAACGGAAAATCAGCAGATTATCCGCAATGTTCGTGAAATTGCTGCACTCGACATTCCGATTTTCGGCATATGTCTCGGACATCAGCTCTTAGCATTATCGCAGGGATGCTATACGGAAAAGCTGAAATACGGCCATCGTGGCGCAAATCAGCCGGTAATTGACCTGGCGAGCCATCGCACTTACGTGACAAGTCAAAATCACGGTTATGCCGTAATTGGCGATAGCTTAGATCCATCCATTGGGACGGTTTCGCATATTAATGCAAACGATCAAACATGTGAAGGAATTCGATATCATAAAATCAATGCCTTTACAGTACAATTTCACCCGGAAGCACATGGTGGTCCACTGGACACCGCTTATTTGTTTGACGAATTTGTTAGTATGATGGAAAAGGAGAAGCGTAGATTATGCCGTTAAGAAACGATATTCATAAAGTTTTGGTGATTGGATCTGGTCCGATCATTATCGGACAAGCTGCTGAATTTGATTACGCCGGTACGCAGGCTTGCCGTGCGTTAAAGCAAGAAGGACTAGAAGTCGTTTTGATTAACTCCAATCCGGCAACAATTATGACAGACAAAGCAATGGCGGATAAAGTGTACATCGAACCGTTGACATTAGAGGTCGTGAAGCGCATTATTCGTATCGAAAAGCCGGATAGCTTGCTCTCAACAATGGGTGGACAAACTGGTTTAACCTTGTCTATGCAGTTGGCAGAAGAAGGCTTTCTCGAAGAAAATGGCGTGAAGCTGCTGGGCGCTGATCCGCTTACCATTCATAAAGCGGAGGATCGTCAGGCGTTTAAAGACACCATGGAAAAAATTCACCAGTCGTGTATTCCATCAAAGGTTGTAGAGACAATCGATGATGCTGTGGCATTTGCAGAAACCATTGGCTATCCGGTGATTGTGCGTCCGGCTTTCACTTTGGGCGGAACTGGCGGCGGTATTGCAGACAACGAAGAAATGCTGCGCGATATCGCAAAGAATGGACTGCGGTTATCTCCGATTACACAGGTTTTAATTGAAAAATGTATCAGTGGCTGGAAGGAAATCGAGTTTGAAGTAATTCGTGACATAAAAGGAAATGTAATTACAGTCTGCTCAATGGAGAATTTCGACCCAGTCGGTGTACACACCGGTGACAGCATTGTCATCGCACCGGCGGTGACGCTGACGGATCGAGAATATCAAATGCTTCGCACGGCTGCGTTGAACATCATTTCAGAATTGAAAGTCGAGGGCGGATGCAACTGTCAGTTTGCACTGCATCCGACCAGCATGGAATACGCGGTCATCGAAGTCAATCCGCGTGTATCACGTTCCTCGGCACTGGCATCTAAGGCAACTGGTTACCCGATCGCAAAGGTTGCGGCACGAATTGCAATTGGTTATACGCTGGATGAAATCATCAATCAGGTTACTGGAAAGACCTATGCTTGTTTCGAACCGGCACTTGACTACGTTGTTGTAAAATATCCGAAATGGGCTTTTGATAAGTTCGTCTATGCGAAGCGGACGTTAGGCACACAAATGAAGGCGACCGGCGAAGTGATGGCAATCGGCACTTCATTTGAACAGGCAATCATGAAAGCGGTTCGTTCTACAGAACTTGGCGTTGACTCGATGAATATGAAAAAATACGAGAAGATGCCGTTAGAAGAAATTATGGATCGTTTGAAGGTTGTTGATGATGAACGCGCATTCCAGCTGTACGAGGCGATGAAACGCGGCGTATCCGTGGAACAACTGCATCAAATGACAATGGTAGACTGCTGGTTCCTCAATAAGCTGCATAATTTGATAGAACTTGAGCATGAGCTGGCCGTAAGTCCGCTGACGGAGGATATTTATTTGCTGGCAAAGCAATATGGTTACTTGGACAGCACAATTGAACGTATTTCCGGCAAGCAATGTCCTATGCATCGACATGCGGTCTATAAAATGGTAGATACTTGTGCCGGGGAATTCAAAGCAGAAACGCCGTATTTCTATTCCACATATGATGAGGAAAATGAAGCAAAAGAATTTATAGAACGTCAGCATAGTGATAAGAAAAAAGTAATTGTATTTGGCTCTGGTCCGATTCGGATTGGGCAGGGGATTGAATTTGACTATTGTTCGGTTCATTGCGTGTGGGCACTGAAGGAAATGGGTTGCGAAGTAATTATCTGCAATAATAATCCGGAAACGGTTTCTACGGATTTCGATACGGGTGATCGTTTGTACTTCGATCCTTTGACCAAAGAAGATGTTGCGAATATCATTCATACCGAAAATCCCTATGGTGTTGTTGTACAATTTGGCGGTCAGACCGCAATCAAGCTGACACGTTATCTGGCAGATATGGGCGTGAATATTCTGGGAACATCTGCAGATGATATCGATGCTGCGGAGGATCGCGAACGGTTTGACGAGCTTTTGGGACGCTGCGGCATTCCACGGCCGGCTGGCGAAACGGTAATGACAACAGAAGAGGCGCTGAAGGCTGCAAATGATCTGGGATATCCGGTTTTTATGCGCCCGTCTTATGTACTGGGCGGTCAAAATATGATCATTGCACATTCGGATAAAGACATTATCGAATATATGGCAATCATCACAAGTCATATGATTGAAAATCCGGTACTGATCGATAAATATATGATGGGTACTGAAGTCGAAGTAGATGCAATCTGTGACGGAAAAGATTACCTGATTCCTGGAATCATGGAGCATGTTGAGCGCGCGGGCGTACATTCTGGCGATTCGATTTCAATTTATCCGGCACAAAATTTAAGTGAAACCGTCACAGAGACAATTGTTCGTTATACCGGATTATTGGTGAAGAAATTGCATGCAGTTGGCTTGATCAATATTCAATATGTTGTATATAACAACGAGGTATATGTCATTGAAGTCAATCCTCGTTCCTCTCGTACCGTTCCGTACATCAGTAAGATAACTGGCGTACCGATGGTTGATCTGGCAACGAAAATTATGCTGGGCGAAACATTAAAGAGCTTAGGCTACCAGCCGGGTCTGTATCCAAAGGGAAAATATGTCGCGGTGAAGGTTCCAGTGTTTAGCTTTGAAAAGCTTCAGGATGTGGATACAATGCTTGGACCGGAAATGAAGTCGACAGGGGAGTGCTTGGGCATTGCAGAGAACTTAGAAGATGCGCTGCTGAAGGGCTTGATTGCCGCTGGATATGATCTGAAAAAAGAAGGCGGTGTATTGATTTCTGTTCGTGACAGCGACAAGCAGGAAATCATTTCGATTGCGGATAAATTCGCACGTATGGGCTTTGAGCTTTACGGAACAAGCGGTACTGCGGCAATATTGAATCACAATATGATTGCTACAAACCTGGTGAAAAAAATCACAGACGGAGAACCGAATACGATTACACTGCTTGAAAGCGGTAAAATTCACTATATGATTTCCACTTCGGAAAAAGGACGGCTTCCGGCGCGTGATAGTGTTAAAATGCGTAGAAAGTCCGTAGAACGTTCGATTTGCTGCTTGACTGCGATTGATACTGCATCGGCGCTTGCAAATATATTAGAATCCGGCCGAAGTATTGATGATGTCGAAATGGTCGATATCACGAAAATATAACATAGGAAAACGAATCGTTGCGGGCGGGGAATTTCCCGTCCGCATTTTCTTTGAAAGGAGCATTGTCGTCATGTCGTATTTGCAAACCCTTGCACCGATTCTAAAAAAGGAATCCCTTGCTGCAAATATTTATCGTTTTGTTTTATCGTGTCCATCGCTTGTGGAATCTGCTGTGCCGGGACAATTCATCCATATTTTGCCACCTTCGCTTTCGCTGCGCCGTCCGATCTCCATTTGTGAAATAGACCAGAAGCGAGGAACATTGACAATCGTGTTTGAAGTGAAAGGGGAGGGAACAAGAAAGCTGTCTGAACTGTCTGTCGGAAATACGATGGATGTACTTGGACCATTGGGTAATGGCTTTACATTGCTTCCGCCAGAAAAACATGTCATTCTCGTTGGAGGCGGCATTGGAAATCCGCCCATGCTTTCCCTGGCACAAATCTATCGTGAAAATGCTATTGCAATTTGTGGTTATCGTTCTGCTGCCGCTGTGACATTGCAGGATGCATTTCGTACTACAGGTGCAGAAACGATTTTGTGTACAGATGATGGCACAGCCGGACGCCGCGCGCTTGTAACAGAACCTCTGCAGGAGCTGCTTTCGAATGGAACTTATGATATGGTCTATGCGTGCGGTCCTCGGCCGATGTTGAAATTTGTAGCGAAGGCAGCGCAAAAGGCACATGCTCTATGTGAGGTTTCTATAGAGGAGCGCATAGGGTGCGGGATCGGTGCGTGCCTTGTTTGCGCGTGCCAATTAGAACGAGAAGGCAAAACTGTAATGGGTCATGTCTGCAAAGATGGCCCTGTATTCCGTGCAGAAGAGGTAGTATGGTAATGGCAAATTTATCTGTTACAGTTGCAGGTGTCCTATTCAAAAATCCGGTGATTCCGGCATCCGGTGTTTTTGGATATGGCAGAGAATATGAAAAATTATTTCCGTTGTCGAAATTAGGTGGTATCGCTACAAAGGGGACAACCGGTCAGCCACGGCCGGGGAATCCATCTCCGCGTATTGCGGAAGCACCAGCCGGGATGCTGAATTCCGTTGGATTGCAAAATCCGGGCATCGATGCTTTCATAGCAAATGAACTTCCGAATTTGCTGCAAAAGGATACCGTAATTCTGGCAAATATTGCTGGTTCCACAATTGAAGAATGCGTCATGGTTGCAGAAAAATTAGATGCGACAGATGTGCATATGATTGAACTGAATATTTCTTGTCCGAATGTAAAACAAGGCGGCGCGGCCTTTGGCGTACATTGCGACAGTGCTGCAGCAATTACAGCAGCCGTTCGCCGGGTTACTTCAAAGCCGTTAATTGTAAAGCTTTCGCCAAATGCCACAAGCATTACAGATATTGCAATCGCCGTAGAATCAGCCGGCGCGGATGCGGTCTCACTGATTAATACGCTGCTCGGTATGTGTATTGATATTGAAACAGCGCGCCCGGTTCTTCGAAATAATATGGGCGGCATGTCCGGACCGGCAATATTTCCGTTAGCGGTTCGCATGGTTTATCAAGTCTCTCATGCAGTTACTATTCCAGTAATTGGAATGGGCGGCGTAACCAGTGGTACGGACGCAATTGAAATGATGATGGCTGGTGCAAGTGCAGTTCAAGTTGGCGCAGCAATTTTTCAAGATCCATACGCTCCGATTCGCATCATCGATGAAATAAATGATTGGCTGGATGCGCATCATATAACGGATCTTCGTCAAATCATTGGATCTGTCCAGCTATGGTAAGCAGAGAAAGGAAAATCAGTCATGATTATTATGGCAGTTGATTTTGGCGATGCCAGAACTGGACTTGCGGTTTGCGATAAAAGTGAATTACTCGCATCGCCGGCGGGTGTGATTACAGAGCGAAATTTTGAACGCTGCATGGAAAAGGTTGCTGCTGCTGCAAAAGAAAATGGTGCGGAAATGCTCGTTGTAGGTTATCCGAAAAACATGAATGGTACCATTGGTGCACGAGCGGAATTGTGCCAAAAATTTGCAGATGGTTTGCAGAAATTGGCGAATCTTCCGGTCGTGCTGTGGGATGAACGTTGCACGACAGTTTCTGCACACGCATATTTAAATGCAACAAACACACGCGGCAAAAAAAGAAAAGCGGTTGTTGATGCAATTGCCGCAACCATTATTTTAGAAAGCTACTTGGGCTATCGTAAAAATAAACGCGCGGATGATTGAGACAATTATGCAATAAAAAACTTCCCGGAACAGATACGAAGGTATCTTAAATTCCAGGAAGCTTTTGCTTTATCGGGTTAAGTAGGTGTATTTGTTTGTTGTGATTTTATCACGACACGGTTCTTTTTATTTTTGTCCTCATACAAAATTTCATCAGCTGCCTTGACATAGCTTTGCAATTTCTTGCCAGGTGTACAAACAAAAGTATGAATGCCAATGCTAATTGTGATATGATAGGGCTTATTGCTTGTTAGATTGTACGCCTTTGCTGCTTCCTTGATGCTGCGATAAATCTCAGTGACTTCTTCTTCCGCGTGCAGAATCGCAAAGGCTGCAAATTCATCGCCGCCAATTCTGCCAATGCAGTCCAACTTTGGCGTACTAGCTTTTAAATAATCGATACAAGTTTTTAATGCATGATCACCCTCATCATGACCAAATGTATCATTGATCACTTTTAAGTTATCAAGATCTGCGAGAAGCAATATTCCAATTTGATTCAAGGATTCCGGACGTTCTAAAAGGGTATTGGCATAACGATAAAATCCACGTCGGTTATATACACCCGTCAGTTCATCGGAAGCGGAAATTTCTTCAAGCTTATAATTATCATATCTCGCTTCCTCTAAGTCGCCTTCCATCTCACGAATTAAGCGCGTCAACCGGATTGCAGTACAAATTTGCAGTATTACGGAATAAATCTGAGAAAAATACTGCAAATCCAATTCGCACACAAATAGACCATACTGTTCTTCGTTTGAGAATAATGGGACTAAAACAAATGTAAATCTCCGATTTTTGGGCATATGGAAATTGTGGATGCAATAATAAATCGAAACCTGCTGTTCTGGCGGTTCGACCATTTTCAAATTTTCATTGATATGATAAGCCTTTAAAAACAACTGATCTGGAACATTCCATTTTTCATATTGGTAGTGAATAACTGGAACAGGAAACGTATAGATAAAGCTGCTCTTGAAATTAACATGATATAGGTTATTTACAATCGAGAAAAAGCTTTTATCCTCATCGTAACTGTTGATCATCATGTCTTTATTGATATTGCTGATCAAGAAATTGCTGTAAACCAGGTTTGTGTGCTGGATGCCTTCTTGACGAACGCTATAATCCAAAAGATGATCAAAGAAAATATTATAAACCTCTTCAATGGAAAGATGAACCGGCGTACCCCTTCCGCATAAAGAAATAGCGATTTCTTTCGCATATAAGAGAATCTTCTTCAAAATCAAAAGGGAAATATAAATTGAATCGGTTTCGCGGAAAATCATTTGAATTTTTTTCGTGTACTGTTCGATGTCCAAGGGACGCCCTCGGAAAATATCGTCAAACTCATCCTGCATTAAACCGTAGATCATCTGAATGAATTTTACTTTCTTTAGGTTTTCTACATCGCCAATATATTTTTGGAAAATTGCATTGACAATTTGTATGGCGTCACGTTCGATGGCAATTTGCCGTAAATGTTTGGCAATCACTTTTTCCTCTGGTGCGCTGCCGCAGGATTCACGTACAATCAGCCTCGCCTCCAGCGAAATACTGCTGGTTTTGCCGGTTCGGATCATCTCGTAAGCAACACAAACCGATCGATAGCCCATTTCATCTACATTGGTGCGAACAGTTGTCAGCATTGGCTTGAGTCGCATTGCAATATCAGAATCATCGAAGCCAGTTACCAAAATATCCTTTCCCACAGTTAAGCCGCGTTCCTGGAAAACGTGATAAGCACCAACTCACATTTTGTCATTCGCAAACGCAATTGCCTCCAGATCAGGGTGCGCGTCCAGCAACATTCGCACCACTTCTTCACTGGATTCGCAAAAATTGCCATAAACGACCTTGGTTCGATCGTAAGGAATGTGATGATCCTCGAGTGCGATTCGATAACATTGTAAGCGTTCCATTGCATCTGCGTTGCCAATTGTGCCGGAAACATAGCCGATCTTTTGACTTCCGCATTCCGCAATCATCGATCAGATGATCGACTGCAAGCTTCATACCATTTGCATTAAAGTGAACGCAAGGATAACCCGGATATTCCACTTCCATGGTTAAAATCGGCAAGCCCTCATATCCTCTCAAAAATCGAAGCATTTCTTTTTGACTGATATAAGAACCGATCGTTCCTGCCGATACAATTAATGCATCCAAATTTGATTTCGATACGTAATGATAAATCACATTATATTGATAGTCATAGATAGAATATTTTTCATCATCCTCTACAGCATTAATGCCTCTTCCGGGCAGCAGAGTTAAATTGATGTCTAATTCTTCCGCCGCAAACATTGCGCCGCGCAACAATTCTGTTGCATACTCATTCTCAAGGTGGTGAATCATCAATCCGATATGAAGCCGCTCTTTTCTCATCATCGCCGCTCACTCCTTTATGCTGCACAAGGAAAATCATATGTTTTTTACAGGATAACTTTCATAAACAGCTAACTTTTAATTTCATTATAGCACGTTTTTTCCTGATTGTAAAGTATAAAAGAGCGATTTTTCATTTTAAGGCGAGGATTTTTGATCATGAAGGAGCCTATTGGTGCGGTCGAGGCATGCTGAAGGAACTTGACAAACACTAGCCAATCTGCTATAATTTGAATCAAATTCCATTAAGGCAACACCGTACAAAGAACGCCTGCAGCTTTGCATGCCATCTGCGGCGACCGAAGGGAGTATCCTTGCGGCACATCTTTTCCTTTATCTTATCAAGCTCCTCCTTGCAATACATCAAGTATTGCAAGGAGGAGCTTGATAAGATAAAGGAAAATCTGCTGGCGCATCTGACGCTGGGTCTTGCGTGGTATTACCTTAAGTATAAAATGGCTTAGGAGGATTTTGCTGATATGCTTGGCTTGATTCTATTGCAAATCGCGTTAATCGTTTTGAACGCAATATTTGCCGGAACAGAAATTGCAGTAATTTCTGTGAACGAAACAAAGTTGGAAAGGGAAGTGGAACGTGAAAATAAACGCACAAAGCGGCTGCTTGCCATGACAAGGAATTCATCGAAAATTTTTAGGGACAATTCAGGTCGCAATTACACTTTCCGGATTTTTAGGCGCGGCGTTTGCGTCTAACGGTTTTGCACAACGCTTATCTGGCTTGCTGCAGCGCATTGGAATTGAAATTCCTGACAGCGTAATGGATATAATCTCTGTTGTGCTTGTAACGCTGGTGATTTCTTATTTTTCAATTGTATTTGGTGAAATGGTGCCGAAACGTACTGCAATGCGTAATGCAGAACGATTTTCGCTGACGATGACTGGACCAATTATGATAATTGCAAAGCTGTTTGCGCCGCTTGTTTGGCTGCTGACAAAATCAACAAATTGCATTTTACGAATCTGTGGTATTAATCCGAATGAAAACGAAGATGCTGTCACCGAAGAGGACCTGCTGCTCATGGCAGACGTTGGCAGAAGAAAAGGAACAATTGACGCATCCGAAAATGATTTAATTCAAAATGTATTTGTGTTTGGCGATCTGACCGTGGGGGAAATTTGTACACATCGTAAAGAAGTGGCGTTACTCTGGATGGATGAAACAATTGCGGAATGGGAACAAACAATTCATGAATCGAGGCATACGATTTATCCAGTATGTGGTGACTCTGTGGATCAAATTATTGGTGTTTTGAATGCAAAGGATTTCTTTCATCTGAAAAATCATGAGAAATCTTATGTCATGGAACACGCAGTACATGCAGCTTACTTTGTGCATGAAAATTTAAAGGCAGATGAGCTGTTCAGTAAGATGAAATGCCATGCAGATCACTTTGCTACTGTTTTGGATGAGTACGGCGGCATGTGCGGTATTATCACTGTAACTGATTTAGTGGAGCAGCTTGTGGGAGATTTTGACGAAGATGACTATGCGCCACGAAACGAACCGGAAATCGAACGGTTAGATTCGAAGGGCTGGAAGATCCTCGGTATATGTTCACTGCATGATGTCGCAAAGGCTTTGGAAGCGATGTTTCCAACGGATGCATATGAGACATTGAACGGTTACCTGATCGGACAACTCGGTGAAATTCCAAAAGATGGCACGAAAATGAAAATGAAAATTCCTGGCTTTCAAGTTCAAATTTTAAATGTGCACCAGCATTGTATTGAAAAAACAATTGTTCGAATTGACGAATCGGCGAAAAATGCGGAAGCAGTGCATGATGTATAAAGGAGGATTCAGATGCAGTATTGTACGAAATGCGGTAAGCCAACAGACAACGCAAATAAAATTTGTGACGCTTGTGATCAGGAAGAATTTCACGAAATTGTACAGGAAATGGAAGTGATGTATGAAGAACATAATCGCAGCTATGGAAAAGAAGAAATAGAAAAACCGGAAAAACCAGCCAAGAAGGCACTGATCCTTGTTTCCTTTCTTATCCCAATTGCTGGAATTTTAATCGGAATCATTGCACTTTCGAATCACCATCATCGTTCTGGGAAAGCGTATCTCTTAACTGCTTTTCTTTCTATGATATGTTCTGGACTTCTCAAATTTTTCTTGTCAATCCTCACCCAATGAAGCGAAAATTCCTGCTGTAATGCTTTTAGTAATGAAACACACCACTGCCCACAAATTCTCGGATTAGAGAATTTGTGGGTACTTGTTTTAACGGCAACGGCTGAATGACGTCCCATATACTTCGCAATTCGTCTAACATTGGATGCTCCCATACTGATGCCAAATCATCGTTTAAGATGGCTTTATAAACGCCAAGTTCGTAGGGGAGAAAGGTATCAACCGAAAATATCGCCCGTTCTTTAAAAGGCATGATATAGTTTTTTTCGCCTTGCTGCACACGTTCAAACATGTCGATCGTCTCCGAAAGACTGCGTCGGCGAAAATTTCGATCACGGATCATACGGCGCACCAAACGCAGACAAGCAGGCGGCAGTGTAATATGATTGTGCGTTACGCGTGTGCGAACACTTGCATAGATTCGAACGGTTTTTTCATTTGGAATTTGAATAACCGATGGATTTAGCGCATGAATGCCCTCCAAAATCAAAAGTTCCTGCGGCTTTCGCGTCAAAAGCCAGCTGTGATCTTCTCTTGTCATTGTAGAAAAATGATATTTTGGCATCCAAGTTGATTCACCCGCAATAATCTTTTGAAGCTGTTGGTTTAGATACTGCACGTCAACGCGATCGGGTGATTCCAAATCCAGTTTTCCATTCGCCGCAAGTTGTTGCTGTTGAGGTGTCATGGTGCGAAAAAAGTGATCCATGGAAACGGTATGTGTTTCTATTTTCCATTTATCCAAAAATCGTTCCAGTAAATAGGCAGTTGTTGTCTTTCCGGAACCCGATGGACCGGAAAGTAAAATGATTGGACGATCTGCTGCATGAAGTTGGATCTCTTTTGCAATCTTGTATAGTCCTTGTAAAAAAGTGGCATCCGCTTCGCTTATTGCCGTTGCAGACGCAGTCATTGCTTCATTAAGCTTGGTTAAATTGATAACATGCATCGGTTTCACCGTCTTTCTTTGTCGTATTTCTTCGTTTATTATAGCAAATCTTATAAAATTTGTCAATTCGAATTGTGTAAAAGGACGTAATGCTTTTCGCATAATCGGTAAATTGCGATGAAAGAAATACGATACTTTTCCGTCAATTCTTACCGAATGTTCTTACTCCTTTTTTATCGCATATAGTGCATCAAATACTTGTGGCAATATCGCTGTATATTTGTATAGTACGGTATGCGATGCAACTGAAGTGAGGTAACATGAAAGAACAGCCTAAGGTACGCGCTGTGATTCTTGGCGAATATATTGTTCGTCAAAAAGCAACCGTTCGTGCTGCTGCAGAATGGTTTGGCGTATCCAAAAGCACAGTACATAATGATGTCAGCGAACGGCTGGAGCGAATTCAGCCTGAATTGTATACACAGGTGAAGAAAATCTTAGAGCAAAACAAACAAGAAAGGCATATACGCGGCGGTCTTGCGACCAAACGCAAGTATGCATTAAAACGAAAGCAAGAGGAAGAATATCGGGAGAAAATACGGATCAGCAGATAAGATGTGACGAAATCCATAATTTTGAATCAGAAACGATGGCTGTTCATTTTTAGAAGCCATCGTTTTTGTATGTCCGTTTTAAGCGCATGAAAAATCCCTGGGTATACCAGGGATTACATGTGGTGCGGATAAGAGGACTTGAACCTCCACCCCCTTGCGAGGACTAGCACCTGAAGCTAGCGCGTCTGCCGATTCCGCCATATCCGCATAAAAAATAAAAATATGAAATTATGGTGCGGATAAGAGGACTTGAACCTCCACCCCCTTGCGAGGACTAGCACCTGAA
>JAJQAB010000097.1:26052-26221 GCA_021203985.1 Ruminococcus sp.
GCTAGCGCGTCTGCCGATTCCGCCATATCCGCATGATCACCACATTCCGCAGTAATTCATATTATAACACAACTCATTTCTTATGTCAAGCGTTTTTCCAAATTTTTTTGCAGAAAAATGTAGAGTTGTCAATGATCTGTTACACGCGCTCGAAAAAGCAAGATGTTAA
>JAJQAB010000033.1 GCA_021203985.1 Ruminococcus sp.
TGGGTATATTTATATTATACCACATTGTCTAACTTTTGGGGAGCGGTTCAAAACTGGCGAGTTGGTGGGCTTTTATTACCAGAATAAGCTGCTTTTAAAACGCGTGATTGCCGGTCCGGGAGATGTTGTTGATCTGGATGATGCAGGAAACGTGTTCGTCAATGGTACGCTGCTGGATGAGCCTTATGTGACGGAAAAAGCCTTAGGGGAGAGCGATCGAGATTATCCTTATCAAGTACCGGAAAACCGTTATTTTGTGATGGATGATAACCGAACGACTTCGATTGATTCTCGAAGCAGTGCGATTGGCTGTATCGAAACAGATCAGATTGTGGGAAAGGTTGTCCTGCGCGTCTGGCCGCTGAAACGTATATCGTTGATACACTAAGGAGGATCTATCATGCGTGTGAGGAAGAAGCTCGGCTCTGTCTGTATGGCACTGGGGGGTTTGCTTGTGGCTGCTGCAATCTTGCTGCTCACTTATAATCGGTGGGATGATTACAGAGCTGGAGAATCCATTGCAGAAATCCAGTGTGCGCTGTAAGAAGCAATCACGGAACGTGTGGCTGATGCGGCGGAAGCTGAAGAGATCGATTCCGTGGAAATTGATGGAAATCTGTATATCGGCACGTTGTCGATTCCCTCGTTTGGCTTGGAATTGCCGATTTTGTCGGAATGGAGCACCGCAGGGCTGAAGATAGCGCCCGGCCGCTATTATGGCACAGCGCAGACGAATGATCTTGTCATTTGCGGACATAATTATACGCGTCACTTTGGAAATTTGGACTGTTTGGAATATGATGATGTGCTGTATTTTACAGATGTAAATGGATCGATCTTTTATTATGAAGTAGAAGAGGTGACCATTCTTCAGCCTACGGATGTGGAAGAAATGATCAGCCAGACGTCTACGGGATGGGATCTGACGCTTTTCACTTGCACCATGAGTGGGCAAGCTAGAGTAACCGTTCGATGCAGCCGAATAAGCTGAAAAAACAAAGCCGAGTAGAGAGGCGACCAAACCTCTTTACTCGGCTTTCTCATTCTTCCATCTCATAATATCCAAACGTATAGGAAACTGCATTTTCCGTAAATTCTTGCGAATACACCGAAAACCATCGATAAATATGATCATCCTCTCTCCACTCCAGCTTCCAGGTATCGTATTCGCTGCTGTTTTCTGCCCTTAGAATCACTCTTTGATTTTCTCGTTCCATCGGGGAAAATACATAAATCTTTTCGCTGGTATATGCTTCGTCTTTCTCTTGTATATGCAGTCGCACCCGCATGTCATCCGTGCTGATAAAGGTTGCATTGCTGTATGCACCCGGAACAAGTTCCCGAGGTGCGTCCTCTGTGGTTGCAGAGACTGCAAAGAAATTGGATGGCCAGACAAATTCCATATCATGGATCGACAAGCGATCATATTTCTGATAGCGCGATTCTTGCGATCCTGAAGAATCTTTCCCAAAAACTTCCTTTCGATATTGCCGTATTGCATAAGGCGTATTCTTTCCGCTGTCTACGTTATAGTGTCCTTCTACATAATCGGTAAACAAAAATGTCAGATTCCAATCTGATGCAAACGCCGACAAATCAAGCTCTGAAAGATCGGTCTGCGATTCTTCATACTTGACTGTAACTGTAAATTCATAGTTCCCATCTAAAAGATCTTCTAGTGTATCTTCTTCCACGCGATAATAATTTTCAGAAAACGCCTCGTCTTCTTCATTGTTCCAGCAAAAGGAAATCTCCCATTCCTGGAAATCGTAGAAATCACATAGCTTTTGCAGTTCCGCCCACAGCGCATCTGTAATTTCATCACAAGACCGATCCTCATAGTAAAATCCAGTGTTCACATCATAGATAATGTGATATTCCTCTCCGGCATCTTCATAAGTCATACGCACTGCTGAGGTTGCATGGGTGTTGTCGAGCGTATAAAGTTGATATGTTGTTTGCGTAACATCTTCAATCGATTTCGAAATCGCATCCGGATAATGTTCGCTGAGATATTGTGTTAGATGCGATTTCGCTTCGGCTACATATTTGTTCGCTTTCTGTTTTTCTCCCCGAGACATACAACCAGTGAACAGCGATAGAAATGTCAGGATCAAAACGGGAAATACAATTTTTTGGCTCTTTTCATAATCTTCCTCATGTATGCATTTATTTAAGTTCATAAACTTCCAATCAATTTTATGGATTGATTGGTAAAGCTTGTTCTTATATGATATCACAAAACACACAAAAAGTCAAGTTTTGATCGTAGTATTCGAATTCTTTGTTTATTTTGCACTGATCTGAGCAGATGGAATGTGGTATTGCACTGGCACTGAGACGAATGGGAACCCTGCTTCGATTCCATGGAATTTTATTTTACGATATGAAACTTTTGTGTATGAAAAGAAAAAACAAAGAAACGCTTGACAAGAACGGGCAAATGTGGTAAAATATGAAATATCGCTTGTGGCGATGTTTCATATCATGAGATATTAGCTCAGTTGGCAGAGCATACGCCTTTTAAGCGTAGGGTCGAGGGTTCAAATCCCTCATATCTCACCAAATAAAAGCCCAGAAAAAGCACACAATTTCGAAGTTAGACCGAAATTGTGTGCTTTTTCTATTTCGTGCAGCTCGATTTGCGTTTTTCGCGTAAGCGGCTAACCTGTGCTTGGCTTTGCCATAATGCGACTTTCTTTTTCTCGTATAAATTTTTGGAAAATATCGGAAAAAGTGTTTTACAAGTTCTAAAATTCGTGCTATAATGTGATTATCATCAAGAATTATGGCTGCGCAAGCGGCGATTATTGCAATTGGAAGGTGAAAAATCATGGGAATGAACAACAAACAATTTAACGACTTTATTCGTTTCATTCTTGAATCACTAAATGAAGCGAAGAACGAGGAAGACGAGCGAAAGATGAAAGATCGCCTTGAACATACAATCGATATTTTACAACAAATGTTAAAGAACTGATTCACATAAAAAACAGAAGCGGTCTTTCTACTGCTTTTTTATGGAGACGACCTAAGCACCAGCAAGTAGAGCGGCAAAACAAGCGTACAATAAGAAGGGGATTTTTATGACACAATTGGAATACGACCGAGCACGCCAAAAGATTTTTACGAAATACAATCGGCAGTACAAGATCATAAAAGGCGTTGTTATTTTCTGTGCCGCCGTTGTCATTGCTGTCTGCGTTTTTCTTTTTGCCACGGAGGGAATCAGCAGCGCACTTGTCGGGCTTCTGCTTATCGGCGGCTTCGAAGCAGTCATCAGCATGGCGTCTTATCGCGGTGCAGCGCAAAGCCAAGTCAAAGAGCTTGCAGCACTTGACCGGCGTTTGTGTCAGGCAAAGAAGGCGCAAGAGGAAGTAAGGCGCGTACAGGAGCGGCGTGATGAAGAAAAGGCGGCACAGGAAGCAATCATTTCCCTTGCCAAGTACGCTGCCGACACTGTTGCTGCAAGTAAGCCTACCAGCTGCCCGAACTGTGGAGCACCGCTGGAGAGTGACGTTTGCAGCTATTGCGGTACGATTATTTCGAGGCGTACATCTGACGTTATGTCCTGAATATATTTTATTCTTGTATTGTGTATCATTTCATTTACTTTGCTCGCTTAGCTCCCAGTATACTGCCTGCGGATTTCCGCGGCGTGGGCAGCTTGTTTCATACGTGCGGTGTTGTGCGTGTAGGCACTGCCGTTTCCGGTGTCCGTGCCGTTCACCTGTTTCGGCTGGTGGCTCGCGCCTTTGTAGAACTTGGCGTTCTCCGCCTGTGCGCGTTTGTCGAGAATCGCCGCTAGTGCTGCGACTTTGCTGTCAGTGTCGGCGTTGTCCGTGCCTTGTACGAACGGCAATAAATCCGCTGCGGACAGCGTGTTGCTGCAAAGTCCAGCCGCTTGCAAAGCGCTTTCGGCATAAATGCGGTTTTCTCGCGCGGTCAACGCCGCTTCACGACTCGCCAGGGCATTTTCACGCTGACTGAGTTCCAGCTTCGACTGTTCTTCACGGGTAAGATAGCGCTGACGCATCTGCTGGAGTTCCTGTTTCAGCTGCACGTTTTCGCGTGCCTGTGCTTGCAGCTGTTCCGGTGTCGTACTTGCCGCTTCTGTGACAGACTCGACCGCTTCTGCTGCTGTTGCTACTGTTTCTTCGCTCATGGTTGTCACCTCCTTTCAAGCTTTTTTTGAGGGACGGAATACTTTTGACGGCGTTGGGACATCAAAAAAGTACCCTATAAAGAGTGCTTCAAAAATATATTTTTTCAATTCAATCTACAAACAAAGAACCACATAAACTGCCCCGAAAACGCCGATAATTTCAAGAAGATTTCCGAAAAAGTGCCACATAAGCGGCTTGCTTTTTCCCGCTACTTCGCAGCATGTGGCATACGTTTGAAGTACGAAGCTGGCAATCAGCAAGGCAGCGCCGAAAATTACGGAGATGATTTTTATGAGGTAAAGCATGATTCAAATCCTCCGTGTACCGATTTGATTGATTATCTTGCCACCCTACTGAAACAGTAAAATCGCAATTCCAACGAGTGCGGCAGCCGAAAGGAGAGCGCTTTTTCCGATTTCCCAGCTGCCTTGAAAGTTCTCTTCTTTTCCGTCTTTGTCCTGAATAATATTGCTTGCTTGTACTTCTAGTTTCGATTATTTGGTGGCTTTTCCCACATTCAAATATAGCAAAGCACAAATAAAGCAAAGCAAATTTCAAAATCATTTTATGCTCCCACCACCCTACTGAAACAATAAAACTGCCATCCCGATAATTGCAATAGCTGAAAGTAAAAAACCGCACTCAGTCCCCCGAATGTTGCACTGCTTTTCTTCTTTGATTTCTTCTTCGTCTTTTCCCTCGCCAATGGTTTTTACATAGCGAGTAAGGCACACATTTTGGCATCTTCGCCCACACTGAAATAGTATAATGCAAATCCAGACTTGAAAAAACTCTAAAATCATTTTATGCTCCTGTCTTCTGTTGCCAGATTAGTTTTCTAGGATTTCTATTGATTTGATGTCTGATTCATCAAGCCAGAGGCCAGCACTGGTTATCGCAATAGCATCTTCATTTGTATCGTTATCTTTAGCATAAGCAAAAACATCCACTTTTCCTGTATATTTTACGCCATTAACACTTGTTACGCGAACATTTTTTTCGAAATATTGCTCAAGATTCATGGCTTTTCTTTCTTTGTCGGTACAATATGTGTCTTTTTCTTTGAATAATGTACAGTGAACTTGTTTGTACCGCCTAAATTTTCGCCCGTTGGCGTGACAACGACTCCAATTGCTTCCTCAGCCCATATTGTTTCTCTTATTTGCCAACTTTCTTTTACAATCGCTTTTCCCGTCCCATAACTCTCGTCCAAAATCTCTTGTAATTCTTCAAGTGACACGGTGAAATAACTTTTGTTTTGCGCCGGATCGTATTCTTTAGATCCATAAATATGCGGATTCTGCTTCTCGGGACTCAGTGTAAAAGTGATGTCGCCATTCTTCACGGCTTGGGCGATTCTCTCATCTGTGATTATACCATCTTCGCTCGACTCTGTCAACCCTTCCTTGCCCTCCGGCACGGAAATCAATTTTAGTAAACAACATGTAATAATTTATCGAAGTCGACCAAG
>JAJQAB010000136.1 GCA_021203985.1 Ruminococcus sp.
GTTTGGCCGACATCGATAAATTATTACATGTTGTTTACTAAAATTGATTTCCGTGAGACGAATCAAAAACACTTGCATTTCTCTTTGGCTTCGGGTATAATAAGGAAGGATGTCTTTGCAGCAGTGCTGCCTTTACGCGCTGCTGCCTGGAAGTTTTACCTAAAGAGGAGCACAAGATTTATGAAGGATGGGTGGATCAAGATTGCCTGTGTTACGCCGCCGCTTCGTGTGGCGGATTGTACTTATAATGTGCAGCAAATTATCCAGAGCGCAAAAGAAGCCGCAGAATGCGGCGTAAAACTGATTGTATATCCGGAGCTTTGTATCACCGGATATACCTGCGGCGACTTGTTTTTACAGGAAACGCTGCTGCAGGGGGCGCTGGATGCGCTGCATTTGATTTTACAAGAAACAAAAGAATACGATGCAATACTGATTGTGGGTTTGCCATTTGTCCAAAACGGCGCACTATATAACTGTGCTGCTGTTTGTAATCAGGGCACTGTGATTGGTATCGTGCCCAAGAAAAATATTCCGAATTACAGCGAATTCTATGAAGCGCGGCATTTTACGCCAGGGCCGGATGCCGATCGGACACGGATTTCCATTTTTGCCGGAAGCGGTGAACTGATGGGATGCCCTGCCTTTGGTGCAAAGCAAATTTTCACCTGTTCGAATGTTCCGGGTTTTACGTTTGGCGTAGAGATTTGTGAGGATGTCTGGGTTGGCGATACGCCGTCTGTTTCTATGGCGAAGATGGGCGCTTCGATTATTGTAAATTTGTCTTGCAGCGATGAAATCATTGGAAAAGAAGATTATCGCCGCACGATTCTCAAGGCGAAATCTGGCAGTCTGTTTTGCGCCTATGCCTATGCGGACGCCGGCTTCGGAGAATCAACACAGGATCTGGTGTTCGCAGGGCATAATCTGATTGTGGAAAACGGATCGATTTTGGCGGAATCGAAGCTGTTTACCAACGGGATTCTTTCGGCGGAGGTCGATGTACAGCGCCTTTGCGGAGAACGCCGGCGCAGCAATACGTTTCAGTCAGAAAAACCGCTTTGCGAAACCGTCTTTCAGATGGAGCCGGAAGAAACAAAGCTAACGCGAAGGATCGATCCCGATCCGTTTGTGCCGTCCGCAAATGAGATGCTGACGCAGCGATGTGAGAAAATTTTGATGCTGCAGGCGACCGGGCTTGTAACACGCTTGCAACATATTGGATCGAAAACGGCGGTGGTCGGATTGTCCGGCGGTTTGGATTCCGCCCTGGCGCTGATTGTTATGGCGCACGCCTTTCGCATCTGTGGCTATGATCCGTCTGGTATGATCGCTGTGACAATGCCATGTTTCGGCACGACCGATCGTACCTATCAGAACGCCTGCCGATTGGCAAACGCGTATGGTGCGACACTACGGGAAATTCGAATCCAAAACAGCGTGCGCCAGCATTTTGCGGATATTGGTCATGATGAAGCGATTCACGATGTGACCTATGAGAATTCACAGGCAAGGGAACGAACGCAGGTGCTGATGGATCTTGCGAACCAAACTGGTGGCATTGTAATTGGTACAGGGGATTTGTCTGAGTTGGCGCTTGGGTGGGCGACTTACAATGGCGACCATATGAGTATGTATGCTGTGAACGCTTCTGTTCCGAAAACGCTGGTGCGTTATCTGGTGGAATATGAGGCGTCACAAACCGATCCAGCGCTTGCATCCGTTCTGCGCGATGTTTTGGATACGCCGGTCAGCCCAGAACTGTTGCTGCCGGAAGCGGATGGTACGATTGCGCAAAAGACCGAGGATATCGTTGGGCCGTATGCGCTGCATGACTTTTTCCTGTATTATGTACTGCGCCTAGGGTATTCTCCGCACAAAATCTATCGCCTTGCAAAATACGCCTTTCG
The DNA here is from genome assembly GCA_021203985.1 of Ruminococcus sp. Classification (GTDB taxonomy): domain Bacteria; phylum Bacillota; class Clostridia; order Oscillospirales; family Ruminococcaceae; genus Ruminococcus_C. The sequence goes on from JAJQAB010000136.1 coordinate 1,911, forward strand.
CGGCACTTATGACGATGATGTGATTTTAAAATGGCTGAAAAAATTCTATTGGCGTTTTTTCTCACAGCAGTTCAAGCGTAGTTGCTTGCCGGACGGCCCGAAGGTCGGTAGCGTAACGCTCTCGCCGAGAGGGGATTGGCGTATGCCGAGCGATGCGTGCGTGACGCTATGGCAAAAAGAACTGGAAACGCTCTGAGGAAATCGATTATGGTGGTGCATTTGAAATTCGCCATTTTTTCGATTTCCATCGAAAATGCTGGACAAAACGCATGTTGTGTGTTATAATGAAACAATCAGAGTGAAACCGCACAAGGATAGCACGGTTTCACTGGAATCGAATGCAGGAGGCTAAATTTATGAAATATCTGGTTGTATTATGTGATGGGATGGCGGATTATCCAATTGACGCATTGGATGGAAAAACGCCGTTAGAGGCGGCGGATACGCCGAATATGGATCGACTCGCAAAGAAATCCACAGTAGGTCTTGTAAAAACCATACAGGATGGCATGAAACCGGGAAGCGATGTGGCGAATTTATCCGTATTGGGTTATGATCCTATGACGTATTACACGGGTCGATCTCCATTAGAGGCAGGCAGCATTGGCATTGATATGAAACCAACGGATGTTTCTCTGCGCTGCAATTTGGTGACGTTGAGCGATGAACCGGCGTATGAGGATCGCACGCTGATTGACTATTGCGCAGACGATATCTCTACAGAGGAAGCCGGCGTTTTGATGCAGGCGGTGGAGGATGCGCTTGGCACGGAGACATTCCAATTTTATACTGGCGTGGCATACCGCCACTGCTTGATTTGGGATCATGGGACAACGGATTTGGGCGGATTAACGCCGCCGCATGATATCACCGGCCGATTGGTGAAGGAATATCTGCCGCTTTGCCATAGCGAAAATGCTGCGCCCTTGTATGATCTGATGGTGCGCTCGTATGCAGTGCTGAAGGATCATCCGGTGAATCTCGCGCGAATCCGCCGCGGAAAGCGCCCAGCGAACAGCATTTGGCTTTGGGGCGAAGGCATCCGCGCAAATCTCGATCCGTTTGTTGAGAAATACAGCTTAAAGGGATCGATGATCTCCGCAGTTGACCTTTTAAAGGGTATTGGAAAGTTCGCAGGGATGCGCGTTGTGCCTGTCGATGGCGCGACTGGTTATATAGATACAAACTTTGATGGAAAAGCATCTGCTGCAATCAAAGAGTTTGAGAATGGTCAGGATTTTGTCTATATCCATGTGGAAGCGCCGGATGAATGCGGTCATCGCGCAGAGGTACAGAATAAGCGCGATGCCATTTCTCTCATTGACCACAAAATCTTAGGGCCTGTCACATCTGCTTTGGAAAAAATGGGTGATTATAAGGTTCTGGTGATGCCAGATCATGCAACACCGCTTTCCCTGAAAACCCATACGAACGATCCAATTCCGTTTTTGATTTATGACAGCAGCAACCTAAAGCAGGGACCGGATACGTTCAGCGAAAAGACAGCAAAAGAAACCGGTCTTTATGTGGAGGAAGGATTCCAGATAATGAAGGATTTTGCTGCTGCGCCGAAGCAGTAAGGAGTAACGAAATGCAATGAAACGGATCAATAAAATCTATGGCTGGGTACTGCTGTGCATGGCTGCTGTTATCGTGGTTCTGACTGTTTTCGCTGGCTATACGGTGGGGGTTGTCAATAAAAACAGCGTAATTGTGCAAATCGATGAGAACATCGGTTCTGCGGAATCGTATTTAAAGATAAATCAAGATGCAGCAGAACTTTTGATGGAGGAATTTGAAGATGACTATGCGGCGAAAACCAGAACAGTCGCAATGCTTCTGTCGAAAGAGACATCTTATTTGTCGGATGATCAGACGCTCGAAGAGCTTCGCGTGGCGGTGAACGCAGACCACATTAGCGTTTCGGATGACGAGGGGAATATCACGGCAAGTACAGATTTATCCAGCGAGGGTACATCCATCTGTGACGAGTTTCAGTCGAATTTGACTGAAGAAGTGTATACTGAGGTTTTGTTTTTGCTGGAGTCTGATACGCCGACAATCGTTGCCGCATCGTCTTTAGATGGCGGCGATGGGATTGTGCAAATTACGTTCCCAGCATCGAACGTCATATCACTGCTGGAGGAAGTGGATCTGTCGCAAATGGCTTCTGATCTTCCACTGTATACATCGGGTATTACGGCAGTTTTGGACGCAGACACAATGACGTATATCAGCTGCACTGACACTTCAAAAGTTGGTGAGCAGATTTCCTATGATACATCGTTGTTTGAAAAAAACAAGGGACGTTTTGATGTGGAGGATTTTGACAGGGAAGAGGCGATGCTGTGCTATCAGACGAGCGGCGACTATTTGATTTTAGCGATTGTTCCGTATTCCGATATTTACTATACGCGAAATGTCGTTATGGGCTGGATTGCGATTGGCGGCGCACTTCTCTTGATTTCGACCGGATTATCGCTGCGAATGGCACAGATCGCTTTGTCACGTAAATCAAATGAAAAGTAGTCGCTTTGCATGTGCTTGCTTGCAATAAAAAACGGCTTGCAGATTTTGCTGCTGCAAGCCGTTTTTTACTATTTTTTTACGATTATGATTTCGATTCGCTGGTTACGACAGCGTTCCCGAGCAGTTTGAATTCCTGACAGCTTTTGCAGAGGTCGTTCAGAAATGCTGCAATGCCGCGGTCGCGCAGATTTCCTTTGAAGTCAATATGAAAGATGACATCGAAGCTGCCGTTGCGAATTGGTCGGCTTTCAATTTTGGTCATGTCCAGTCCATAGAGAAAAAATTTGTTTAGAATGCGACTCAGGCTGCCCGGTTCATTGGAAAGTGTCAGCATGACGGAAATCACAGACGCATCCTCCGCCACCTGCATGTCCTTTGTTATGCAGATAAATTGTGTAAAATTCGGTACGACATTCGAAATATGCGATGCCAGGATTTCCAGGTGATTTCTTCTGGCACAATCTTCAGAACAGATTGCCGCAATGGTTTGATCGTTTGTTTCAGCAACCATTTTTGCTGCAGTTGCTGTGTTGCTATACTCCCTTCGCACGAGGTGGCGTGCGTCTAAGAAATCGCTGCACTGTGACAATGCCTGCGGATGAGAATACACAGCGGAGATGTTTTCGATTTTTGTGCCGGGCAGCGTCGCCAGGCAGTGTGTTACTTCCACTTGATTCATGGCGGTAATGAAGAAGCTGTATTTTCCCATCAAATCAACCGTTTGCGTGACTGTTCCTGATGTGCTGTTATAAATCGGCAAAACGCCGTATTGCAGAGAATCAGATTCCACCGCAGCAAAAACCTGTTCAAATGTAGGATAAAACTGAATTTCCCGTCCGGGGAAGAAGGCCTGTGCGGCGGTTTCTGAATTCGCACCAACTGTTCCCTGACAGCCCACGCTCGATGCATACTCCATAAGCGGAACGGGAATCTCCGGTGCATCCTTCGCCGCGACCAGCATCTTTTGTTGCAATTGTGAACTGATACTCATCATATTGGCGAAAAATGTACGCGAGGCAAAACCAAGCCCAGCTGAAGCACGCCGCTCCACCTGATCGAGCACTTGCTTTTCTCGGCTTGCCTGGAAAACAGGCATGTGGTGCTCCTGCTTGTACCGCGCCACCTCTTGACACAGCGACATGCGCTGTTCGAATAGCAATTGAATTTGTTGATCTAATTGATCAATTTCTGCACGTATTTCATGTAACTCCATAACGGGATTCCTTTCCTTTCTATCGATTCCTGCAATCTGGCTTTCCTTATGCTTGATTTATTCGGGCATAAGACAGCATTTTTTCCATTTTACACAATTTTTCTGAAAAAATCAAGTCATATGCTGGAATCTGCGTCAATGTTTTGCGTTTTGCTCTGCAATGTGCTGTCAGATCAGGAAACGATACACGTATTGTATGGGCAAAATAAACGAAATTGCATTGTTTCACAGCGAAAAAATGTGCATAATCCCAAATGACTTTGGAATTTTTTCGTGAACTATTGAAAACGCTGACCGTTTTGTGCTATAATATAATGTAAGTCTAAAACGGAAAAGATAAAAGGGATGAGGTGTTGCAATTTGCGAATACTTGGAATTGATCCTGGTTATACCATTGTAGGATTTGGGGCTCTTTCCTATCACGGCATCGATTTTAAGCCGCTTGGATATGGCGCGATTACAACAGAAGCCGGGACGCGGTTCGCTGCGCGCCTGGTTTCAATTTACAATGATTTTACAACCCTGATCCGACAATATCAGCCGGATTGCATTGCGATTGAGCGGCTTTATTTTACATCGAATCAGAAAACAGTCATCGATGTCTCACAGGCGCGTGGCGTGATTGTTCTTTGTGCGGAACAGCACGGCGTTCCGATGTTTGAATATACGCCGCTTCAGGTAAAGCAAGCGGTCGTTGGATACGGAAAAGCGGAAAAGCGACAGGTGATGGAGATGACGCGCCGCATTTTAAAGCTAAGTCAAATTCCTAAACCGGATGATGCTGCGGATGCACTCGCGCTTGCTATTTGTCATGGACATTGCGCGACTGGCATACAATTGCAGGAACGCAGCATAAAAACAGGAGATACGATATGATCTATAGCTTACATGGAAAATTACTGGAGAAAACCTCCTCATTGGCTGTGATTGAATGCGGCGGTGTTGGATATGCCTGTCGCACTACACTTACAACCTTGGGACAACTCGGTGCAATCGGAGAAACAGTCTTTCTGTATACTGTGCTGTCGGTACGACAAGATGCCGTAGAATTATTCGGTTTTTTTACAAAGCAAGAATTGCAATGCTTTCAGCTTTTAGTGTCTGTTTCTGGTGTTGGTTTAAAGGTGGCGCTTTCTATTTTGTCCGATTTACCGCCGGATCGCTTTTTGATGACAGTTGCTGCCGGCGACAGTAAGTCATTGACGCAAGTTAAGGGCGTTGGCGCGAAATCTGCGCAGCGCATTGTCATGGAACTCAAAGACAAGATTGCTGGTGACTCGATGGGTCTGCTTTCAGGAACGGAATCCGGATCGGTTGCTTCTGTGCCGACCTCCAGCAGCGCAGTCAGCGAAGCGTTGGAAGCGCTTGTGACGCTGGGCTATACGCAAAGCGAAGTAATGCCGATTCTTGCGAAACTCGATCCGGATCTGTCTGCATCAGAGCTGATTCGTCAAACATTGCAGGAATTCGGAAAGCAGTGGTCTTGATTGTTTGAGAGAAAGGGCGTGAACTGACATGATAGAAACCGATGATATGCAGTTGGATCATCGTATGGTGACTCCACGGGAAATTGATGAGGATCACGATGCAGAAATTTCACTTCGGCCGCAAACACTCGTAGAATATATCGGACAGGATAAGGTCAAAGAAAATATGGCGGTTTATATTGAAGCCGCAAAACGGCGTGGCGATCCATTAGATCATGTTTTGCTATATGGTCCGCCTGGATTGGGGAAAACGACACTTTCGGCAATTATTGCGCATGAAATGGGTGTAAATTTGCGCGTGACGACCGGCCCGGCAATCGAAAAGGCTGGTGATCTGGCAGCAATTTTAACGAATTTACAGCCAAGCGATGTGCTGTTTATTGATGAAATTCATCGCCTAAATCGACAGGTGGAAGAAATCCTCTATCCGGCACTGGAGGATCATGCCATTGATATTATTATGGGGAAAGGTCCATCGGCGCGTTCCTTTCGTGTTGACTTAAATCCATTTACGCTTGTGGGAGCTACCACGCGTGCAGGGCAGCTTTCCGGTCCGCTGCGTGATCGCTTCGGCATGATTCTGCGCTTGGAATTATATACAACCGAGCAGCTGACGGACATTGTGCGCCGAAGCGCGATGCTGCTCAAAATCCCTTGCACCATTGACGGTGCAATTGAAATTGCAGGCAGAGCACGGGGAACGCCGCGAATTGCCAACCGGCTGTTAAAACGTGTGCGCGATTTTGCTGACGTCATTGGCAACGGTGAGATTACGCAGGAAATCGCACAGATTGCGCTGGATCGTTTGGAAATCGATTTGCTCGGACTCGACAGCAACGATCGACGTATGTTGGAAATGATTATCAAGGGCTATGGCGGCGGTCCGGTAGGATTGGAAACGCTTGCCTCGGCACTCGGAGAAGAAACGGTGACCCTGGAGGATGTTTGCGAGCCTTATCTGATGCAATTGGGATTTTTGGCGCGGACGCCGCGCGGACGCTGTGCAACGCCATTGGCGTATCAGCATTTGGGCTATCGCCAGCCGAATGAAGGCAGCAAAATGGACGGGCAAATGCAATTCACGGAATCAAACGATCTACTGTAAACAAATGTGGATTGAAATGAAGCAATGTGATTTTTAGCGTTGTGTTGCATACATTTTATGATTGGAACGAAAGGAAACTGAGAACTATGGGCAGATTATTTGGTACAGATGGTGCGAGAGGTGTTGCCATTACAGAATTGACGTGTGAGCTTGCGATGCAAATCGGACGCGCAGCAGCATTGGTACTGACAAAGGAAACGAAACACCGCGCAAGGATTTTGATTGGAAAGGACACGCGGATTTCGTCCGATATTTTGGAGGCGGCACTTTGTGCAGGAATCTGTTCTGTTGGTGCGCAGGCGATAAAGCTTGGCGTTGTGCCGACTCCGGCTGTTGCTTATTTGGTGCGGGCGCACGGCGCTGATGCGGGCGTTATGATTTCCGCATCGCATAATAGTGTGGAATTTAACGGTATTAAGCTGTTTGCGGCTACAGGCTATAAGCTGCCGGATGCTGTCGAGGAGGAGATTGAAGCGCTGATTTTGGATCATCCAGAACAGATTGAATTGCAGTCTCATACGAATGTCGGTGCAATTCTTGAAGATCTGCATGCAAAGGACAACTATGTCGACTACTTGGCGAGCTGCGTGCACACAGATTGCTCCGGCATGCGTGTGACGCTTGACTGCGCGAACGGCAGTTCTTCCACAACGGCCGCTGCGCTCTTCACACGTTTAGGTGCAGAGGTACACATGCTCAGTGCAGAACCAGATGGCACGAATATCAATCGCGCCTGCGGATCTACGCATATGGAGCACTTAATGGAATATGTGCAATCTCATGATTGTGACCTGGGTCTTGCATTTGACGGCGATGCAGATCGCTGCCTGGCGGTCGATGAGAACGGCGCGCTGGTGGATGGCGATAAGATCATCGCGATCTGTGCAGATGCAATGAAGCGAAACGGCACGTTAAAAAAAGATACCGCTGTTGTGACAGTAATGACAAACCTTGGATTTTTCCATTTCTGCAAGGCAAACGGTATCAGTTCTGTAACAACCAAGGTCGGCGATCGCTACGTCTTGGAGGAAATGCTAAAGGATGGCTACAATCTGGGTGGCGAACAAAGCGGTCACATTATCTTTTTGGATGAAGCTACTACCGGCGACGGCGAGCTTTCCGGGATCAAGCTCTTAGAGATCCTGAAAAAATCCGGGAAGCCGATGAGCGAGCTGGCAAGTCTGATGAACACATTCTCACAGGTTCTCTATAATGTGACCATTCCGAACGAAAAGAAGGGGCATTGGCAGGATGACGCGGAAATCGCTGGGCAGATTGCAGCATATACAGAACAGCTCGGGGAGGATGGTAGAATACTTGTACGAGAAAGCGGCACAGAACCGCTGATTCGTGTGATGGTAGAAGGAAAGGACGCACAGCAAATCGAAACGGCTGCACAAGAAATCACAAAACGGGTGCAGTGCTTTGCAGAAAAAAGCGAAGGATAATCGATCTGATCGATCGCTCGTACAATCGAAGGCGTGCCACTTTCACGGAGCAGTGCGCCGTACAGATCATCACATTGAAATAGATAGGAGTAATCCCAATTGAGAGTAGCAAATCAATGGAAGCAATATCAGATTTTGGATACATCGGAGCAGGAGAAGCTGGAGAACTGGAACGGCGTAACACTGGTGCGTCCTGATCCGCAAATTATTTGGAAAACACCAAAAGTGCATCCGGCATGGAAAAAGGCAGACGGACAATATCATCGCTCTTCTTCTGGTGGCGGAAGCTGGTCGTTTGCGAAAGAGCTTCCGGATTCCTGGGAATTGCCCTACGAGGCGCTGGATCTGACGTTTCGAATTCAGCCGACTGGCTTTAAACACACCGGATTATTTCCGGAACAGGCGGTGAATTGGGATTGGATGGCGGCGCGAATTCGCAAAGCCGGCAGACCTATTTCTGTATTGAATTTATTCGCCTATACTGGCGGCGCAACATTGGCGTGCGCGGCGGCAGGCGCAGCAGTTTGCCACGTAGATGCCTCAAAAGGTATGGTGCAGTGGGCGAGAGAAAACGCAGCTATGTCCGGCTTGACAGAAAAGCTGGTGCGTTGGATCGTGGATGACTGTGAGAAATTTGTGGCACGGGAAATTCGCCGCGGCAGAAGATATGACGCTGTGATTATGGATCCGCCAAGCTATGGCAGAGGGCCGGGCGGAGAAGTCTGGAAGCTCGAAAACAATATCTATGATTTTGTGCAGCTTTGTTCGGGTGTCCTGACAGATGACCCGTTGTTCTTTTTGCTGAACAGCTATACAACGGGTCTTTCTCCGGCGGTCATGCGCTATTTGCTGGGAAGCGTTTTGACTCCAAAATTTGGCGGCAGCGTATCGGCGGATGAAATCGGTCTGCCGGTAAAGCAAAGCAATATGGTGCTGCCCTGCGGCTCTGCGGCAATTTGGGAAAAATAGAGAAGGAGGCTTTCTATGGACATTCATATTCAGGCGGAGCATTTGTCCTTTCATTATACGGATGAGGAAGGCAATGACGCTTCGCCCGAAATTCTGAAAGGCCTTTCCCTTACGCTGGAGGCTGGTTCTTTCGTTGCTGTGCTGGGACATAATGGCTGTGGGAAATCCACCTTGGCAAAGCATATCAATGCGATTCTTGTGCCGACAGACGGTCATATGTATGTTTCTGGCATTGATACGAAGGATGAGGAAAAGCTCTATGATATTCGTCAGCGCGTGGGAATGGTTTTTCAAAATCCGGATAATCAGATTGTTGCGACAATTGTGGAAGAGGACGTTGCGTTTGGCACGGAAAACTTAGGACTTCCGCCGGAAGAAATTCGAAAGCGTGTCGATGATGCGCTGAAGGCGGTGGATATGTTTGCATATCGTCTGCATGCGCCAAGTCAGCTTTCCGGCGGACAGAAGCAGCGTGTCGCGATTGCTGGTATCATCGCAATGCGTCCTTCCTGTATTGTACTGGATGAACCGACAGCAATGCTAGATCCAAAGGGAAGAGCAGAAGTGATGCAAACCATTCAAATGCTCAATCAAACCTATGGAATTACCATCGTACTGATCACGCATTATATGGAAGAAGCGGCGCAGGCGGATCGGGTGATTGTGATGGAGGACGGCAGTGTCTTGTTGGATGATCGGCCGGAAGAGGTTTTTTCACATGTCGAACAGATGAAAAAGGTGGGGTTGGATGTGCCGCAGGTAACAGAGCTTGTGCACGAACTGCGAAAATGTGGATTACCGCTGGATCCGCACATTATCACAGAGGAAGCTTGTGTGCAGGCGCTTTTGGAACAGCTTTCATGAAATGAGGTGGGCAATTGGCAGTCATACAAATGGAAGCGTTAACTTATCGCTATGGGATCGGGACACCGTTCGAAAAAACCGCAGTCGATCATGTGGATTTAGAAATCCCTGCCGGATCGTTTGTCGGTCTGATTGGACATACAGGATCTGGAAAATCGACGTTGATCCAGCACCTGAATGGCTTGCTGAAGCCGACAGAGGGTACGGTAAAGCTGGATGGCGTTGATATCTGGGCGGAAAAATCAGCAATTCGCCAGGTGCGGTTTCGTGTAGGACTGGTGTTTCAATATCCGGAGTATCAAATTTTTGAAGAAACGGTATTTCGAGATATTGCGTTTGGTCCAAAAAATATGGGATTGTCTGAGGCTGAGGTTAAATCGCGGGTTGAGGAAGCTGCGTCTATTGTGGGATTAACGGAGGAAATGTTGGAGCAGTCGCCGTTTCTTCTGTCCGGCGGTCAGAAGCGCCGTGCGGCGATTGCCGGCGTTATGGCAATGCGCCCAGAGGTGCTGATTTTAGACGAACCAACGGTAGGATTAGATCCGCAGGGTAGGGAAGAAATTTTACGCGAAATACAGGCATACCGCGAAAAGACTGGAAGCACGATACTGCTTGTATCGCATAGCATGGAGGATGTGGCGCGATTTGCAGAAAAAATTCTGGTGATGAACGGCGGAAAGGTATTCTGCTATGACACAGTGCAAAATGTTTTTCGCCGATCGCAGGAATTGCAGGCCATTGGGCTGTCTGTGCCGCAAATTACGCGTGTCTGTGCTGCGCTGCATGCACACGGACTGCCGATTGATGCGGATATTTTTACCGTAGAGCAGGCAAAGGCGCAAATTCTTGCAGCCCGGCCCAAAAAGGAGGGACAGGCGTCATGCTGAAGGATATTACCATAGGACAATATTTTCCCGGTGATAGTGTCGTACACCGAATGGATCCGCGCTTTAAAATCGTCATGACATTACTCTTTATTGTCATGCTGTTTTTAGGTCAGCATCTTTATTCCATGATTTTTGGGATTGTTTTCTGCATGCTGGCGCTGGCACTTTCGAAAATACCGATGAAGCTGATTTGGAAAAGCATCCGCGTGCTGCTGCCAATTCTGTTAGTGACTGCAGTATTAGACATCTTTTTTATTGATGGGGGAGATGTCTACATCAAGTGGCATTTTATCCAGGTGACAGAGGACGGCGTGACGACTGCGCTCATGATGGTGATTCGCATTCTTGTGCTGCTAGCAGGCTCATCGCTGCTGACTTATACGACATCGCCGATTGCGTTGACAGATGCCATCGAGCGATTGCTTTCGCCGCTGAAGCGAATCCATGTGCCGGTGCATGCGTTCGCGATGATGATGACGATTGCACTGCGGTTTATCCCGACACTCTTGGAGGAAACCGATAAAATTATGACTGCGCAAAAGGCGAGAGGTGCTAGCTTTCAGAACGGGAATCTTATGCAGCGTGCGAAGGCGCTGATTCCGGTGCTTGTACCGCTCTTCGTTTCGGCATTTCGCCGTGCGGAAGAGCTTGCCACTGCAATGGAATGCCGCTGCTATCGCGGCGATGAGGGACGAACAAAAATGCGTCAGCTGCATGCGGTAAAACGAGATTATATCGCGATAACAGTGACAATTTTGCTGCTTGCCATGGCAATTGCAGTGCATATCATTTGGTGAGATGAACTGATTTATGACAATCATGCAATCAGCTGCGACTACTTCCAAGCAAAGTGGTCGAAAGCGAAACCGGGCAAAGGGATATCTGTGGATCGCATTTTTCGTGCCCATGCTCTTAATGGGGATCGGATTTGTTTTGCAGAGGGTACATCCGTTTGGAGAACAGCAAATTCTGGTGATGGATTTTTGGCATCAGTATTACCCTTTTTTACGACTTCTCCATGAAAAGCTACAAAGCGGCGGATCGCTTTTATATACCTGGGAATCCGGCATGGGATCGAACTTCTTGTCTATGATGGCATATTATGCGGCAAGTCCGCTGAATCTTCTCACGGCGCTTGTGCCGGAGCATTTTTTGCGTGAAGCGGTTACGGTGATCCTGCTGTTAAAGATTGGTTTTGCTGGTCTGTTCTTTGCGTGCTTTTTGAAAAGGACATTCCATCGCAACGATTTTTCACTCTGTATTTTCTCTGTCATGTACGCGCTGTGCAGCTATATGCTGGGCTATTACTGGAATATTATTTGGCTGGATACCGTGGCGCTGCTTCCGCTTGTGATACTGGGATTGCTACAGCTGGTGCGCGATGGAAAGTATCGGCTTTATGTGATTGCGCTGGGGCTTTCGCTTTTGACAAATTATTATATCGGCATGTTCACCTGCATTTTCGCTGTGATCGCTTATCTGTGCCTCTGTATTTTTTATTTGCGGTCGCGTCAGCTTCTGGGGAGAAGCCTTGCCATGCTTGGCGGATCGCTGCTCGGCGGTGCACTGGCGGCAGTGCTCCTCGTCCCTGCTTACTATGCGCTTCAGCTTACCTATAATGTGCAGAACACGTTTCCAACAACGCTGGAGTTCTATGAAAGCTGGCGCACTCTGGCGGCGAATTTGATCAGCTATCATGCGCCAACTGCAAAAGAGGGGCTTCCGAATCTTGCGTCTGGCGTTTTGAGCCTTGTGCTGATTGGCCCGTTTCTTCGCTCCGGTAAAATTCACATTCGGGAAAAGGTCTGCGCGGTTCTCGTGCTGGCATTTTTGCTGATCAGCTGCAACTGTAACGTTCTAAATTATATTTGGCACGGCTTTCACTTCCCCAATATGCTGCCGTTTCGTTTTTCTTTTCTTTTCTCATTTGCAATTCTAACAGTGGCATATCGTGCCTTTTTACTGATACTCGATCAAACGTGCAAGATCTTGGACATTCTTGCGATGCTTTTGATGAGCGTTGTGGTTTTTGTCATATCCTATGGTGTACAGGAAAATCAAGCGGTTTACTGGACGTTTGCCACCATGATTTTGTATATCCTGATTCTCTTGCTTGGTTTTCGAAGAATTTTTGGGAAAAATCTGATGTATGCCGCACTGTCGGTCGTGTTGCTTTTTGAGATGTTTGAAAACACGCGCATCGGCACGGAAACGGTTTCCACCTCGGATTATGCAAGCTATCCTTCGATGTCGGAGGAGGTTTCTTCGCTGCTCGAGCAGATCGAGCAACAGGATGACACACTGTTTTATCGAACAGAAATGTCGTCAAATTATACGCTCAATGACCCAGCTCTGTATGGGTATCGCGGATTGTCTCAGTTTTCTTCAACGGTAAATGTCAATGTAACAAGGTGGATGCATGCATTGGGGCTGCCGTCCTCAGAAGCGGGGAATCGCTATTATTATGGCGGCTCTACGCCGGCAACCAATATGTTTTCGGGGATCCAATATTTGATTTGCCGCAGCGGCGCAGCGAAGGATTCGATCCAGTGGGAAAACATTGCAAAATCCAACGCAAGCTATGCATATCGCAATCGATATGCACTGCCTGTCGGTTTTTGGACCACGTCCGATTTGGCATCGTATCGCGTTGTCACAAGCGCAAATCCGTTTGACAATCAAAACGACTTGTTTTCTCTTGCAACGGGAATCGAAACACCGCTGTTTACTGCGGTTGATGTAGAAGAGGTTACGTATACCGGCGCATCTGCGACAAGAAATGGCTATGGTAATTATTCTTATTCTGTCGATACGAGCGTGGACGAGCATCTGCTCAAATACTCGTATTCTGTTGGTACAGATGCTGTGCTTTATGGATATGTACAGGCATATGCGAATTTCAACTTAATCATTCATCGGAATGACGTTTATGTTACGTCCTATTCGATTTCCGATCAGCCGTATATTTTTTCCATCGGACAGTATCTTGGGAATGAAACAGCATCATTGACCATTGATCTGAACGATGAAGCGGTAAGCGGTGTGGCAACACTTTATGTGTATCAGATGAATCTGGATGTTTTGCAGGAAGGCTATGAAAAGCTGTCGCAGGGCGGCATTACTCTGACGGAATGTACAGATACAACGTTTGTTGGTGAAATGCAGGCGCAAGAGGACGGATTGTGTTATTTTTCAATTCCGTATGAAGAAGGATGGCATGCGCAGGTAGATGGAACTCATGTGGAAATTCAATCCATTGGGGATGCAATGATTGCAGTTCCGGTAACGAAAGGGATGCACACCATTCGCTTGACCTATTGTCCAAAAGGGTTTGTGGTTGGTGCGTGCATGACGATCGGCGGTATTCTGCTGCTGCTGATTCTATATGCCGTGGAACGAAAACGCGGAAAGCCACTTCTTTCGCCTGTTCTGCCGGCGGAAAAAGCCGCTGAGACTGAATTAAGCGAACAAGCACAAACATCGCTTGCGTCAACAGAGGAAGAAACGCTGTCGGAGGAGGCGCCGGACGAATGAGAAACTTGAAGGTGATGATGGCGTTTCGCGGAACCAACTATCACGGATTTCAACGCCAGCCGAATGCGGTGACGGTACAGGAAACCGTAGAGAAAGCGCTTTCCAAGCTTTTGAATGAACCGGTAACGATCCAGGGCTGTTCTCGAACTGATACCGGCGTGCATGCACAGCAGTTCTGCTTTTCGATGCAGACGAACAACCCAATTCTAGCACGCAATTTCATTCGCGGTGCGTCCGGCTATTTGCCGGAGGATATTTCGATTTTGTCTGTTGAGGATGTTATACCAACGTTTCATGCACGCTATAGCTGCCAAGCAAAGCAGTATATGTATCGGATTCATAACAGCGAAAGCAAGAATCCCTTTACAACGGATCTTGAACTGCATTATCGCCGCAGTATGGATCTGCTGTTAATCAAAGAGGCGGCAGCGCATTTTGTGGGTACGCATGATTTCGCATCGTTTTGTACAGGATGCACAAAGGAAAAGAATACCATTCGCACGATATACGACATTTCGATAGAAAAACAAGAAAATACAGTGATATTGCTTGTCAAGGGGAATGGATTTTTGTATAATATGGTTAGAATTTTAGTTGGTACATTGCTCAGTGTCAATGAGAACAGAATTGCGCTTTCTGAACTGGACGATGTCTTACGTTCGCGAAATCGCCTTCGCGCGGGAATCACAGCACAGCCGCATGGACTATCGTTATATCGCCTGTTTTATGATGAAGTCGATTTCGCAGAATGCGATGTACAACGTACGCTTGCTGCTGAAAATTGATGGAAATACTGCAATGCAGATCAGAGAAAGGAGTGTGTGAAATCATATGGCTTATGATACAGATGACGTCATTGAAAAACGAAAGCGTAGGCATCGGCTGCGCATGCTGCGTAATTTTGTGATATTTTTGTTGATCGCTGGATTTTGCGGTTATTTGTACCTGCAGCGAGACGCATGGATTCCCAAATTAGAAGGAATTGGCGGACGCTATGAGACGGTGACACAAAATGATGGTGAGCTGGCGGAGGGAAATTTCCCATTGACGATTTCCGGGAATACCGGATATCAGGCGGAATTAGTCAATGATACGTTGTTTATTCTGCATGACTCCTATTTGGATTTGTATTCGATTCACGGTGATGCACAGGACAGCCGTCAGCATGCGTATCAGAATGCTGTGCTTTCTACCGCAGGGAAGTATTCACTCATTTATGAACGTGACGGTACTTCGTTTCGCGTGGATACCAAAAACAAAAACATATATAGTAAATCGCTGGACGATAATATCATTTCTGGTGTTGTCAGCGAAAGCGGATATGTGGCTTTGATTACAGAGTCCAGCGCTTATGCGTGCACCATTACTGTGTTTGATGAAACCGGCAAAAGGATTTATCAGCGCAACTGCATTGAGCGTGTCATCGATGTCGTATTTCATAATGATGGGGATGGAATTTGCTTCACCTCAATCGATACCGATGGCGGTGCAATCCAGGGTACGGTGACAAGCGTTTTGTTTCACCAGGCGGATACGCAATGGACATCACTTCCGCTGGACACCTTGGTCGTCAACACTGGCTTTTCGTCTGATGATGTTCTGTGTGTCATTGGAAATACGGCTTGCGCATACTATAGCAAAACCGGAGAGGTGCTCGGAACTTATACCTATAATGGCACACTAATCCATGCTTCGATCGAAAATGGAAGAGCCGCGCTGATTATTCAGGATGATCAAAAGCATCAGACGTCCTTGGTTCTTCTGGATCGCTCTGTGGATTCCTTGGAAATCGTTTCCATTGATACAGATTCCACTTATGTTTCTGTGGTAGACGGCGATGCAATTGTGATGGAAAATGGGACAATCACGTCTTATGATTTTTCTGGCTCGCCGATCGCAATAGTTTTCCTGGAGAGTGCTTATACCTCATTTATGAAACAGGACGGTTATGTCTTTTTGTTGGGATATGATCAGGTGGATCGCGTTGATTTTAAGGAGTAAAACGTGGAAGATTGGATGAATCAAACTTGGTGGCTATACGATCTTATGGTATTGGTAATCCTTGTGGTTTGCATTTGGGGCGGATGGCGCCGCGGTATACTCCGTACTGTGATCAGTCTATTGGGCTATGGTGCCGCGATGTACTTATCGAATGTGCTTGCAGAACCAGCGGCGGAGATGGTGTATGATCGATGGCTCGATTCCTATTGCACGGAATTTTTAAGCGATCAACTGGCATCGTATCATTTGTCAGAAACGCTGCAAAATACACTCGAGGCTTATGGCGTCACGTTGGATCAGGCACAATTACAGGAACTTGCGGAAAATGCAGACTCTGCAACCGAGCAGTTCTGTGCAGCAGCCGGTGTGTCAAGCGATGCACTTGATGATGGGCTTTTGCAGGACCTGAACAGCTCGATATTTGCGGCATATACCGGACTTCCAACTTGGATGGCACAGGCGCTGCTTCCAACTGGCTCTGTCTATGATAACTCAGATCGACTGTTTGAGACTGCTGCGGTTTTGTTGTCGGATGACGCGGAAGCCTCGGCGGAATATTTAACGGAAAATTACATCCGTTCTGTCGTGATTTCTTTTGTGAAATTTATTATTTTTTTCATCATTTTCCTCTTGATTTCTGCGCTTTTACAGGTTATAATAAAATGGTTATCTTATGTATTTCGATTTGATAGCTTGAGCCTTTTGAATCAAATACTCGGTGCAGGATTGGGAGGTATAGAAGCAGTATTCTTTTTACTGCTGATGAAGACATTGACCAAATGGTTTGTAGAGAACGGATCGGATCAGCTTCCGTTTTTTCAGGAAGCAATCATTGATCAGACTGTATTGTTCCAATTACTATATCACTTGTATTAAAGCGATATCGCACAAAAGCTGTAAGCAGTTTTTGTGTGGTGTTGCCTGAATTAAAACGATTCCTGGCGTGCTTGTTGACGCAATGTCAGGTCTGCTGAAGGTAGAAAGGTGA
This sequence comes from Ruminococcus sp., assembly GCA_021203985.1. Classification (GTDB taxonomy): domain Bacteria; phylum Bacillota; class Clostridia; order Oscillospirales; family Ruminococcaceae; genus Ruminococcus_C. Next base: position 18,936 of record JAJQAB010000136.1, read on the forward strand.
GAAAATTATGATGTTGTGTAGTCGATGCAAAAAAAGACCGGCAGTTGTACTGATCACAGCTGTACAGAGCAATCAGAAGAAAAATGACGGTCTTTGCTTGGTTTGCGCAAAAGAAATGAATATTCCGCAGGTAAATGAATATATGAATAAAATGGGAATCACGGATGCAGAATTAGAGCAGATTTCCAACCAGATGATGGAACTGATGGATGGCGACAGCTTTGAAATGGGCGGATCTGATGTTATTCCGCAGTTTTTGCAGAATATGATGAAGGATGTGCAAAAAAATCCAGCTGGTGAGGACGGCGAGGAGAAAATGCTGCCGTCAGAAGGAGAACCATTTTCTTATTCTGGTACGACAGAGACGCCTCGCCGGGAACGCTGTTCGAAGCGAAAAAAGGAATTGAAGTTTCTCAACAATTATTGCACCAATCTCAGTCAGCGCGCTGCGGATCATGAGCTTGATGCGGTGATCGGAAGAGATAAGGAAATTTCCCGCATGATTCAAATTTTATCACGCCGCACGAAAAATAACCCGTGTCTGATCGGAGAGCCTGGTGTGGGTAAAACTGCCATTGCAGAGGGAATTGCACTGCGTATTCATGCCGGAGAAGTTCCGATGCATTTAAGGGAAAAGCAGATATGTTTATTAGATCTGACCTCGCTTGTTGCAGGAACGCAATTTCGCGGACAATTTGAAAGCCGCGTAAAGGGACTGATTTCTGAAGTCAAGCAAGAGGGGAATATCATTCTCTTTATTGATGAGGTGCATAACCTGGTAGGCACTGGCAGTGCGGATGGATCTACCATGAACGCTGCGAATTTGCTCAAACCCGCGCTGTCTCGCGGTGAAATTCAAGTAATTGGCGCAACAACTTATGAAGAATATCGGAAATATATTGAAAAGGATTCTGCATTGGAACGCCGATTCCAGCCAGTCAAGGTCAATGAACCATCCGTTGATGATACGGTGGAGGTTTTGCAGGGAATTGCGAAATATTATGAAAGCTATCACCGTGTGCATGTTTCCCCTGCAATGCTTCGGCTTTGTGCAGTGCTTTCTGAGCGCTATATCACGGATCGTTTTCTGCCGGATAAGGCGATTGACCTTTTAGACGAGAGCTGCGCGCGCGCCAGTCTTCGTTCGCCGGAAATCGAAGCATATGATGTGCTGACACAAAAAATGCAAGATTTAGAAGAACAAGAAAAGTCGATTGAAGATGAAACAGAAATCGATTATGAATCCTTGGCACGGATCAAAGGCGAACGAATTCGTCTGCAGACAGATTTGGAAAATGCAGAGAAGGCGTTGGAACAGGTAAAGGTAACCAGCGATGATATTTCAAATGTAATCGAGCTTTGGACGGGGATTCCGGCGAATAAAATTGCAGAGTCTGAATATACAAAGCTGGTTGGTCTGGAGGATCGTTTGAAAAAACGTGTTCTTGGACAAGATGAAGCAGTTGATGCGCTTGCTAGAGCAATCAAACGCACGAGAGTACAATTAAATCCGCGCCGCCGCCCGGCATCATTTATCTTTGTTGGCCCTACGGGCGTTGGAAAGACAGAACTGGTAAAGGTTTTGTCTGACGAACTGTTCGATGGAAACGATTCGTTGATTCGACTGGATATGACGGAATATATGGAAAAACATGCGATGTCCCGGCTGATCGGATCGCCGCCGGGATATGTGGGCTATGACGAGGCAGGGCAGTTGACAGAAAAGGTGCGCCGGCATCCGTATTCTGTGATTTTGTTCGATGAAATTGAAAAAGCACACCCTGATGTAATGAATCTGCTGCTTCAGATTTTGGATGAAGGAAAAATCGATGATGCACAGGGGAGAACTGTAAACTTTGAAAATACGATCATCTGCATGACATCGAACGCCGGATCTACCGACAAGAGTATCGGTGTCGGATTTAACCGTGCGGCGGCAGATATCACAAAGGAAAAGGCGATGAAGGGTCTTCGTGAATTCCTGCGTCCGGAATTTATCAGCCGTATTGATGAAATCGTTGTCTTTCGGAATTTGGAAAAGGCGGATTTCCAGAAAATCGCTGCATCGATGCTGGATGAAATGCGCGAACCGCTTGCGGAAAAGGAGATCACCTTGCAGTATGACGATGCGGCTCTTTATGCAATTGCAGAAAAATCCTTTGGAAAATCTTATGGTGCGCGTGATATTCGCCGTGTCATTCGACAAGAGGTGGAAGACCAGGTTGCAGAACAAATCATTTCGCATCATGTTACAATCAATACGCTGCTGATTTCTGCAAAGGATGGAGAAATCACTCTTTCTGTGTCCTGAGTGCAGTACTGCTACTACGCAAAAAAACAAGTCCTCTTTGCTGGATCTCAGCAGAGAGGACATTTTTGTGGATTCTGGAAGCCTGTCGGCTTGATCAAAATGACTTTGCACGATGCATGAAAACATGACCTTTTCGCGAAAATGCATCGCGATTTCATAAAAAGCTTTGCGGAATCGCGTGAGATATGCCATAATAAAACAGGAGGTGTAGCATCATGCAAATCTTATTAGCGGAAGATGAAAAAGATCTGAATCAGATTCTAGCCAAGCGATTGACGGAAGAAGGATATAGTGTGGATTGTTGCTTCGATGGAGAAGAGGCACTCGATTATCTCTTCGTCGCGGATTATGACGGTGTTATTCTGGATATTATGATGCCCAAAAAAGATGGTCTGGAGGTGCTGCGGACACTGCGGAATCGCCGAGTTGCTGTACCGGTTTTGCTTTTGACGGCACGTGATTCGATTGCGGATCGCGTAAAGGGTTTGGACAGTGGCGCAAATGATTATCTCGTAAAGCCGTTTTCGTTGGACGAGCTAATCGCACGGATTCGCGCTATGACACGTGCACCATTCAGGCAATCAAGCAGTCTGCTGACGGTGGATACGCTGACATTGGATACTGCTGCACATAGAGTGACGCGCGGCAATCGGGAAATTATTTTGTCAGCAAAGGAATACGCCCTGCTGGCATATTTGATGCACAATCAAGGTGTCGTTTTGTCCAAGGAGAAAATCGAAGATCATGTGTGGAACTTCGACTATGAGGGCGGCACGAATGTGGTGGCAGTTTATATCAACTACTTGCGGGAGAAAATCGATAAAAACGAGCCGGTAAAACTGATTCATACTGTCAGAGGCGTTGGCTATGTCTTGAGAGGGGAAACGCAGACATGAAAAAACGCTCAGTTCGTCTAAAAATTACGCTTTGGTTTAGCGTAATTTTGCTTTTGATTACCATTCTGATGACCTTTGCTGTATTAAGCATCAGTTCTGGTGTTATGCAAAAAAATATACAGGATAGTCTGATTGCGATTGTCGAGGACAATGTGGATGAGGTAGAGTATTTTCAGTGGATTTAGGATGCTGCACCTTATGGCGATGGAGATGATTATTTGTCATATGGCGATGGCTTTTTAGAAATCGATGATGATTTTCTGGATCTTGTGGGCAGCAATTATACAGCGCTGTATCAGCAAGATGGTACGCTGTTGTATGGCGAAAACCCTATTGCAGCACAGACGGCTTCGCTTTCTTTTCAGGACAATACGATCCAGAGCGTTTCGGTCGATGGCGAGAAATTTTATGTCTATGACAGAATGCTGGAACAAGAGGGGCTGGAGAACCTGTGGCTGCGCGGAACGGTTTCTGCGGCATCCGGCACAAGACAGATTACGGCGATTCTTCGCATTTCGCTGACGCTTCTGTCGATTCTGGTATTTGCCGCAATTGTCGGCGGCTACTGGTTTGTGGGTAGAATTTTACGACCGATTCGGAAAATTTCCGATGCGGCATCGCAGATCGAACAGGGGAATGATTTAAAAAACGCATCGAACTGGGAGACGGAAACGATGAACTTCATCAGCTGGCAGATGCAATCAACGCCATGATCGAGCGGCTGAATCGTTCCTTTGCAATGGAAAAGCGGTTTGTTTCTGATGCATCGCATGAACTTCGGACGCCCATTTCTGTGATCTTTGCACAGTGTGAATATTCGCTGGAGTAGCCTCGCGAACCGGAGGAATATATCCAGGCTTTGACAGTGGTTCGGCGGCAGGCAGGGAAAATGGGAAGAATGATCGCGCAGATGCTGGCGTTTACACGATTGGAAATGAAGTCCGATCGCTATACGAAAGCGCCGCTGAATTTTTCGGAACTGATCATGCTAACCTGCATGGATTTTCAATCGATCCACGAAAAGAAGATCCAACTGGAATGCCATGTAGAACCCGATGTTCAGGTTTATGGAAATTATGAGCTGCTCCAGCGTCTTGCGAATAATTTAATTTCCAACGCCTATCGATACGGCAAGGAAAACGGCCATATCAACGTGACGGTTCGACAAGAGGGCGCACAGGTTTCGCTTTCTGTCGAGGATGATGACATTGGCATTGCGCCGGAGTAATAGGAGAAAATCTTTGAGCGGTTTTATCAATCGGATCGCTCCAGAACCGGTGAAGGAAGCGGCTTGGGACTTTCGCTTGCAAGGGAAATTGCCCTGTTTCATCAGGGCAGTCTGACGGTAGAAAGCACTTTGCATGAGGGAAGCCGATTTGTGGCGACTTTCCCTGTAAAATAGAAAGAAAGCGTGCATTTGAAATAGCAATGCACGCTTTTTTCTATTAATTTGAGTTTTTTCCTTTAGATTTCATATGGATTGACGCTCAGTTGTGATCGATGTCATATTCCAAAATTGTGCCGTCTGCGGCTTTTATGGTGTATTCATACTCCACTGTGCCGCTGAGAAATGTAATCTCATAGGCCGAAATGCCATCGTCTTTTTCCAGCTTCGCCTTTGTAAAGGTAACAAGATCCGCAGAAACGCCGGCATCCTTCAGCGCAATTTCTTTTGCGGCATCAATGCCGATAAAATCGCTGCTGGTATCATCACTTAAAATGCTCTTTACCTCTTTGCTGACAATCTTACCGGTTTCTACATAAACTTCGTAGTCGTATTCCGTGTCCGCAGCATAGAATTCCAGGTCATAATACCATGTTCCTTTTTCCCGATCCAGCTTTTCTTTGGTAAAGGTAACATCGGAATTTGAAACGCCGGCATCTGCCAAAACAATTGCCTTGGCATCGTCCAATGAAATCTGTGCAGCAGCAGCGGTGGTTGTAGTTGTGTTATTTGCTGCAACGGATGTTGTTGTGACAGTGGTTTTGTTTGCAGTGACAGCTGTTTCTGCTGTTGTAACAGTAGTTTCGTTCGCGGTGACAGCCGCGGTTGTTGTGACAGTGATTTCTTCTGCGGCATCGATTACTGCTGTGGTTGTTTCGGCAATCGAAGTAACAGATCCTGAAGTGTCGTTGAGATCCCACTCTCTCCAGAGAATATCGACATCAGTGGCTGCAATGGTGTACTTATATTCGCCAAGGTCGGTGTAGAATTCGACTTCGTATACAAATTGACCGTCCTCATAGGAGAACTCTGTTTCCTGGAATCTTGCCGCGGCGACCTCTGCGCCGACATCTGCAAGGGCAATTTGTTCTGCAGCAGCGCTGCCAATGGAGTTGCTTTTTGCTGCAGCCCGAATGCACAATGTTGCCGATGCACCGGCAGCCGCAAAAAAAGCAACGATCACGGCAATCGAAATAGCAGTTCGTTTCGGTGTGGAAAATAAAGTCTTGATGTTACGCATAAAAATCGCTTTCTTTCATAATAGGTTTTGGGTGGCTTGTTCTTCTATAGTTCTATCTTATCATAGAAAAATTAGAGGAAGATTAGTGTGCAGAAAAAAATTCGGGAGACAGCGCGAAAAATTTTTCGATGTGCCTTCTTCGAAATTTTAAGCTTATTTATAGCTTTGCCGCTTATAGTAAAACTAGCAGACCCTCTGCATTATGTGATCGATCATGAAAATCCGACACGCCAACACGCCATGAAAGGAGTGGAGCATATGCAAACCAATTGGATTGCTCTGATTCCGGCTTATCAGCCGGATGAACATTTGATACAGTTGCTTCAACAGGTGCGCTAAGCTGGATTTATCGCAGTTGTGGTAGATGATGGAAGCGGAGAAGCGTATGCAGATTTATTTCGCCAGGTGGAGCGCTATGCCACTGTGCGCTCGCATACGGTAAATCGTGGAAAGGGCAGAGCGCTGAAAACCGGGCTTTCGTATATTTTGGAGACATTCGGAACGGCGATTCAAATTGTGACGCTTGATGCGGACGGACAGCATACGGTCGAGGATGCGCTGTGAATTTGTCAAGCGGCGGAGGAGCATCTGAACGATCTGATTTTTGGCAGCCGTAAGCTGAATGGGACTGTGCCGCTGCGCAGCCGGCTAGGAAATGCGATTACACGTTGTGTGTACGCGATTTCCACAGGATGCAGCGTGTATGATACGCAAACGGGACTGCGGGCTTTCTCAGCAAGCTTGATCCCACAGCTGTTGGAGATTTCCGGCGAAAGGTATGAGTATGAGATGCGCGTGCTGCTGGAGTGTGCGCGGCGCGGAATTCCGATTCGCGAGGTCGCGATTACAACGATTTATATTGATCAGAATGCGGCATCACATTTTTCCACGGTGAAGGATTCCTATCGTGTATATCGGGAAATCCTGCGGTTTTCTGCGGCATCGCTGCTTAGCTTTTTGACAGATTATGGATTCTATACCATTTTTTCACTGCTAACAACGCACTTTGGCGTTCCTGGCAGTATCTGGATCTCGAATCTGAGTGCCCGCGTGATCAGCGCAAGCGTCAATTACACATTGAATCGCCGCATGGTGTTTCGAAGTAAAACGAGCCTTGCAAAATCAATACTGCAATATATGATTCTGGCAGGAATCATTTTTGTTGGAAATACGCTGCTGCTTAGCTTTTTGGTTCTTTTTTTGGATGGAATCGTTATTTTGCAAAAATTTGTACAGAGCTGGTGTTTTTCCTTATCAGCTGGACGGTACAGCGCAGCCTGATTTTTAAATATAAGAGCACACAGGTGCGTGATGAACCGACCCCAAAAAGTTAGATAAAATTAGAAACCGAATTTTATGCAAAGCG
>JAJQAB010000092.1 GCA_021203985.1 Ruminococcus sp.
CCAACTCGTTTAACATCTTGCTTTTTCGAGCGCGTGTAACAGATCATTGACAACTTTACAGTAATTTTTTAAATTTTTTCCATATCCCTTGCCACGCGCCAAAAAAAATGCTATAATAACAAGAGAAAGTGACCTGTGCATCTGGATGGGTCTGAACGAACTGCTGATTTACTTCGTTTCGAGATCCTTGCAGCGTCTTGTCGCAAATGCGCGATATCTCAGCTGAATTCGATATTGCCTCGTATATGCTGTAATGCAATCGCTTTCAGCAAGGAAAGGAAAGGTCTGTTTCTCTCACTTAGAAGCAGACAGGACTGAATCATGAATGCAAAATCTGTAACACTTTGGTGGAGACGTTTTATCTCGATCATTGGGGTTGGTTATTGTGCGCTGATCTCCTGGTTTTCTTATCTATCCATCTTTTATGAAATTTCCATCCCCAATAAAGTGACATTTTGTCTCGCACTTAGCACTATTTCACTACTCTCTTTGGCAGCAATGTTGTACAGTCGTTTCCAAATACTCACACGGCTAGTTGGGCTTTTGTTATTACTTGCCGCTTTCCCATTGATCTTGCTTTGCTTCGGTGAATGGGAACTCATCGTACCAATCGCCATTACGGCACTGCTTATCTTTTTCCTGTCGGGTACTGGTGAAACGATCAAAACAATTTTTGGCGTGATCTATCTGCTGCTTTATATTCTCGGATCGCTTGCGTATTTTATGCTCATCTCCTTCTTTGCAGGGTCAACGCAGCAGGTTGTCCTGGAATCCGGTACTTCCCCATCGGAGGCATACCGCTATGAAATGATCCAAACAGACGACAGTTCCGGCGGCTATATCGAAATCCATGTCGAACCAAACGACCGCGATATTCAACTACCGCTGATTTCCTTTATCGCAGTTGGCTATGACCGGACGGTTTATCTTGAGCGTCCGGCTTCCTCAGAAGATGCACACGTGCAGTGGTCAACTGTTTCAAGAGAAGAAATCACACAGCAGCTTTTGGCGATCTCCGAGAACGTGGAACTGGATCTGAGCGCAGAACAAAAAGCAATTCTCGGTATTGCTGCGGATACGAAAGATGTCTATTTGAAAGATATAACAGACGAGCAGCTTGCGCAATTGGGTGTCCCAGAAGAGAACGATGTGCTTACATTCCGCGGCGAAGTCTACTTCCGCACATATATTGCGGTGCTTGAGGATTATTTTGCGTTCGATAGCAGAGAATCGACACTCTTAGATTGAATGGCTGTCGGCGCCGCTGCTTATGTGGCAAATGATGCTTTTCAAATAGATCGGGGCTGCACCGTACAAAACCGCAGGCGTTCATTGTATGGTGTCACCTTACAATTATTTTTCAGGAGGCTATACCAATGAGCGAATTTTTCAAAAATATCCTGACCATCTCCTACGAGGGAAAAGATTCCAAAAACCCACTGGCATTTAAGTTTTACAACCCGAACGAAATCATTGCCGGAAAGCCGATGAAGGAGCAGCTGAAGTTTGTACTGTCCTGGTGGCACACGATGGGCGGCGACGGCACGGATATGTTCGGCTGTGGCATAACCGACAAGACATGAGGCTGCGCAGATCCAACGGAACGAGCTAAGGCAAAGGTCTATGCTGCGTTCGAAATCATGGACAAGCTGAGCATCGACTACTATTGCTTCCACGACAGAGATCTTTCTCAGGAATACTGATCGCTGGGTGAAACCAACGAAAAGCTCGCTGAAATTGTCGATCTCTGCAAGGAGATGCAGGACAAAACCGGGAAAAAGCTGCTTTGGTGGGGGACTGCAAAGTGCTTTGATCATCCGCGCTTTGTGCACGGTGCTGGTACTTCTCCGAGCGCTGATGTTTTTGCATTTGCGGCGGCACAGATTAAAAATGCAATTGACGCAACCGTAAAGCTCGGCGGTCAAGGCTATGTATTCTGGGGCAGTCGTGAAGGCTATGAAACACTACTCTACACCAACATGGGTCTGGAACTGGATAACATGGCGCGTCTGATGCATCTGGCGGTTGACTACGCAAGATGCATCGGCTACACGGGCGACTTCTACGTAGAACCGAAGCCGAAGGAACAGACAAAGCATCAGTATGACTTTGATTCTGCAACGGTAATCGGTTTCTTGAACAAATATGATCTGGCGAAGGATTTCAAGCTCAATATCGAAGCGAACCACGCAACGTTGGCACAGCACACATTCCAGCACGAGCTTCGCGTAGCGAGAACAAACGGTATGTTCGGTTCGATCGATGCAAACCAGGGCGATCCGCTTCTGGGATGGGATACTGATCAGTTCCCGACAAATGTATATGATACTGCACTGTGCATGTACGAGGTTCTGAAGGCAGGCGGCTTTACAAACGGCGGTCTGAACTTTAATGCAAAGGCAAGACGCGGTTCTTTCCAGCTGGATGATATTTTCTTGAGCTATATTGCTGGTATGGATGCATTCGCACTCGATCTGCGGATCGCAGACAAGATGATCCAGGATGGCAGAATTGATCAATTCGTTGCAGATCGTTATGCAAGCTGGAACACGGGCATTGGCGCTGACATTATTTCCGGCAAGGCAACGATGGCGGATTCGGAAAAATATGCGCTGGAAAAGGGCGAGGTTACCGCTTCGCTGTCCAGCGGCCGCCAGGAAATGCTGGAATCGATCATGAATGACATCATGTTTAGTCTCTAAGATCGAAAGTACGATCGAAAAAAATGTAAGGTAACACCGCACAGAGATTGTGCGCCAAATGCGCCGCAGATTTTTCTTTAGATTGTGAAGTGACGATGAACCAATACTTGATGTATTGCAAGGAGGAACTTGATAAGATAAAGGAAAAGATGTACCGCAAGGGCACTCCCTTCGGTCGCAGCAGATGGCGTGCAAAGCCGTAGGCGGTCTTTGCGCGGTGTCGCCGTAAGCAACAAAAAGAGTGTATGGACATGTTTTTTCCTGTTCTGCACTCTTTTGTATTAGACGGAAGGTATTGAAACACGGCAAAAGAAAAAGTAGAAAAGACAAATGCAATTCGCATTCTCGATCAGGCAAATGCCCCCTATATACATCGCAGTTGGGATCAGACAACCGGTCAGCACACTGGCGTGGAGCTTACAGCTGCTCTGGGACAGAATCCGAAACAGGTGTTCAAAACGCTGGTGACAGTGGCGAAATCCGGCGAGCACTATGTTTTTCTCGTGCCAGTCGCAGAGACGCTCGATCGGAAGAAGGCAGCGGCGGCGGTTGGTGAAAAAGCAATTTCGATGTGCAAATCAAAAGAGCTGCTTCCCTTAACCGGTTATATTCACGGCGGCTGCTCCCCGATTGGCATGAAGAAGCAGTTCCACACCACAATTGACCAATCCGCAGCAAATTTTCCCGTGATTCTTTGCGGCGCAGGAAAAATTGGACATCAGCTGGAGATTTCACTGGAAAATCTGCAAAAGGTGGTACCGTTTCAGCTGGCGGATCTAACCGTTGCGGCTGCGTGCAGCGATTAATGAAAACACGTACTAAAGTAGCGCCGTGCGAAGGGAGCGCCCCTGCCGATTTTCACGCAGCAGCCAGAGCACTGCACCATAAAGACCAACTGCTAAGAGCAAATACAGGATCATCCCTGCGATACTGGTTTTGAGCGGTGCATGAATTGTCTGCGGAATGGCTGCCACGGTAAACGCAAAAATCACAGCAAAGAGCGGCTTTCCGACAAGCTTTCCAAAACGAAACCGTAAATTGGAAATTTTCAGTGCCTTGCGAAGTCGATTGCAGTTCCCGAACACATTGCTCGTATAATATGACGCCACAATGCCATAAAATCCAAACAGTGGAATAAAAGTCAGCACCACACAAATACGAATCACATATTCCGCCAGGTAATTGAGGGAGGAGAAATTTTGATGTCCCATTCACTTGATCAGTGCTTCCAGCACAATTTCCAGGTAAATCATCGGTACAATCGGCACTAAAATTCGAATCATTTTGCCGGAAAGCGTTCTGCCGTCCATCCAATCACCAATCACACCGCCAAATCGCAATAAAATTTCCGCAATCAAAATCGCAAATATCAGCGTCAGCGCAATCACGCGTTCTGTGAAATCCTGCACGCGTTTTCGATTCCCAGCTGCGTTGGCTCGCGCAACTTCTGGAATCAGAATCCCGGACATGGCACAGAGAATGGTGGATGGGAAGAATAGTACGGGAATGACGATTCCTTCAAACGTACCAAACTGCTGTAATGCACGGCTGGTGCTGTCGCCAAATTGCCGCAGCGTCATGGGAATCAGTGCATCGTTTGCCGTACTCAGAAACGCAGTCAGACACCCACCGAAGGCAACCGGAATTGCCAGACGAACATAGTTCCAAAAAGAAAGACTGCTTGTTCCCTTGCTGTGCTTGCTGCGAAAATAGAGTACAGACAGCGTGACTGCTGTAAAAGCAGTTCCCGCCGCCATGCCATACACAAGATTTGTGTAGACTTGCTGTGCGCTCGAAGCGCCGTGCCAAAGCAGCAGCGCCGTCTGAATCCCCGTGCGCAGCAGAAATTCTGTCACATCGCAGCATGCCATAACTGTCACACGGCAAACGGCGTTGAAATAGCCCTTAAAGCAAGTGCTAATTCCGCCAAGCGGCAAAATCAGCGCCATCATGCGAACCGTATTCGCCATCCCTTCGCTTTGCAAAAACTGTCGGCTCAGCGGCTCAGCGTACCACAAAATTCCGGCTGACACCGGAAGTGCCAGCATCATGCAAAATGTAATCGCATAGCGCAAAATTCGTCCCGGACAGCCATGGGGCTTTCCAAGTTCTTTGGAAACAAAACTACTGGCGCAAAGCATCGCATTGCCGCCTGCAAGCATGGCTGCCAGCTGAAAAAACGATCCGACAAGTGCCAGCGATCCAACTGACGCTGCCTCAACACGCCGCGTCATCCACGCCTGAAACAACAGCGACAGGCACTCCAGTATGAACTGAATGATCGTCATTTGAATGGTATCTCGCATCACACTGCGCTGGCGCATATGATCATGTCCCCTTCCCTGTAAGCTTTTCTTTCTCCAAAGCTTATGCCAAATCCAGCGGAAACATGCCTTCACCGAAAAAAGCGATATTTATCAGAAGCTCTTTTCTGATAAATATCGCAATTTTTTCATTTTGATCCAGAATCGTTTTAATTACGGATAATCTTAAAGCAAACCGTAGATTCGTGAATCAGCGGCTTGTGATAGGAAAAATACACCACGCCGGCATGATCTGCAACAATTTCCATACGCACCGTTCCCTCAAAGGGATCGAGAATCCTGCCGATTGTCTGACCCAATTCCACCTGTTCGCCAATTTTGACGCACGGGCGGAAAATGCCGCCGCATCCCGATCGAATTTGCCAAATATTCGACTCCTCCACAAACTCCGTTCGATAACCTGGTACTGTGTGAACCGTTGCCATTTCTGCGTGGTTCATAAAGCGCAAAATCGATTCTACTGCAATTTTGCTGGAGCTGTCGTCAATTTCATCTGTTTCACTGAAGTAAAGCGAAAATGCATTCGTTTCCCAAATTTGCCAATTATAGTTCAGCGTTGTTGTATCATACTGGCGCGGCGTACGGATAATGCCATACTGCAAGCCAAACCACTCCATTAATTTGTGGTCAGTCATTTGCGTTTACATCATCTTTACGTGCAGCAAAAAGTTTCCGGTCTAATAAAAACTTGTCAGCTGAATTCCATACTGATAGCCATGCAGCTTCTGGAAAATCCCATCTGCAATTCGCTGTGTCGTTTCGCCCAAATCATAGCCCGGGAACATCCGATTGATGTCCGTATTATCCATCGGCCAGAAGCGCTTTCCGATATTCATCGAATAATAATTGACGCAGGGAATGACGAGAATTTCGACGTCCTCACGAATGTGGTGCTCCTGTTCCAGCTCCTTCAGTTTTTGAATCAACTGAGTGCAGATATACATTTGCTGAATCTCATTGCCGCGAATTGCTCCAACCACTGCCAACGTTTTTTCGCCGGCACCAAAGCGGTAGCCAACAATGTCCAGGCTGTCGCGATACGGCGATTTTAACGAGTACAAGATTTCCTTCTTCATTACGTGCCACCTGCCTTTCCTTCTGCGTCTGGTTTTTTGAGGATTCTCCCTAACAGTGATCCGCCATAAACAATCGGATATTCTCGCAGTGTGAAAAGCAAGCCCTCGCAGTTCAAATCAATAGATGTAGCAACTGAGACATCAAGTGGATCGAGGATATCGCCAAGATGGGTTCCAGTGTGAACCGTTTGTCCAAACTTTGCGGTGGGAAAAAATGCCTGCCGCATCGGAATTCAAAAATTCTACCGCACCGTCCAACGAAACGATCGGCTCTCGTACGGGCTGCACATCGCCGTGCCACATGCCCATTTCGTGCATTAGATTGAAAATGCCGTCAAACAGCTGCTTCCCATAAGCTTGCGTAATCCGCATACCAACGCCAAGCTCTACAACTAGTGTTTTCGTGCCGATGCTGTTTAAGCTATGTGCCAAGGTGGATTCCAGAACTGTTGCGGATTCATGCACCTAAATAAAGTCAACATTCAGCAGTTTCCCATACGGAAGTAAGGTCATTACTGTCGGCATGCTGATCCGAATCTGTGGCAATTCGCGCAAATAAATATTGCTCGAATGTACATCGATACAAAGATCCGCGCCCTGGATGTCCCGTCCTTGTGCTAAAATGATATCGTTTTCATCCGTAAAGCGATCGTTGGTCGGATCTAATTCAACCCAACGGCTGTCATCCCAAAATTCCAGCCAGCTATGTGTTTCGCCCTCGTGAAACGCCAAACCGGCGATATAGTGGCATGGAATCTACTTCATTCGCAGCAGTGTCAGAAAAATATGCGTATAGTCCTGACAAACACACTGCCCGGCTGCAAATGCCTTTGCTGCTGTTGTCTCAACATTCGTGCTATCCTTCACATATTGCATGCGCTCTGATAACAAATGCATCCACCGCGCGGCAATTGTTCGCACGTCATCGATGCCAGCCGTTTCGTTTTTACAAAGTCGATAAAATTCCCAGAGCGAGTCATCGGGTTTCGTCATTGGCGATGGATAACAATAACAGGGCATCCAATCAGTCTTTTCCTTGCTGTTGTCCCGCTCCGTAATGCCGCGCACAGAAAAATCCAGAAAGCAATGTGCCTGCGAAATATAGCCGCTCAAAACGTGATTGCCAAACGCGTCAACACTTCGGTTCGGGAACTGATTCGGCTCCATCGTAAACTGGCATTCGACAATATGCTGTAAAGGCATTTCGATTGGAATGCACCGAAACAAATAGCTGTGATTCTGCACATGATTATTCATCGTAAACTTGACGGAATAAAAAATCGAATTCGTTTCATTGATTATGTTCCTCCCTGCTGCTGTAAAATTTTGTCACACCGGTTCAAATAAGCAGCTCAGGCTTGTAATCGCAGTGCCGGCATATGACGTAATATTCGTTTCTCCCATCAGCTCTACCAATGTCGAAAGATGCGCAGTATTATACTGATACGGTGTGTGCTTTGGAATCATACGCAGCCGCTCTAAGAGTCGTTTCAGTTCCGGTAAAACTGCTTCGTCGGAATAGCGAAGCCGAAAATACAAATCCAGCCGCTCAATGAATTGACCACAGTCGATCAATGCTTTTTTCTCCAAATCATAGACATGATCTTCTAAGCAGCCGCGGAATCCATAGAGCGTATCCTCCAGCGCCAGCAGCTTTAAGCGCAGCCCTTTTTCCAGATCCTTGGAACGCTCCAACTCATCCATTGTGAGCTGTAAATACGACAGCGATTCCGTAGAAATGTCCTCGCGCAGCACGATGCCGTTATCATACACACAACGCAGACTGAATGCCACCGAGTTTTGGTTTTCCTTCTCAAACAAGAATCGTTTGAGAAATGTGTCACGATTTCCGTAGGTATCTGCCAGTCCAAATGCAGTCAGATATTTTTGATACAGCAGCGGATCATCGTCCAGCGCCTGGTCAAAATGCGATTGAATCGCTTTCAAAGTAGTAAAAGAACGTTCTATATACCGTCCAAGCCAAAACAGACGGTCGCCATGTTCTAACGAGATTGTACCCATGTATCTTTAAACCCTCCTCCCTGTGATGAATTGACAACGAACGAATCCGGATTCCGGGAAAAGCGCGTGAGTCTAGACGGCCATACGCAGGTTGTTTCTCCGGAAAGCGCGAAGGCGCGCAAATCCGCCTTTCGCATCGCTGTTTTTTCATCTTTCAAAAGCGGCAGATCCTGGAAATCAATGACCTCTTGTGCGATGAATCGGCGCGGATCTGCAAGGATTGTTTGCTTTAGCTATGCCAGCTTTTCCTGGCTCAAGTCTCTTCCAAGCAAAACGCCATAGCCGCCCGCCTCTGCAACATCCTTGATCACGAAATCCTTGAGGTGATCCATGACATACCGCCGATCCTCCTCATAAAATGGCAAATAGGTCGGTGCGTTTTGCAAAAGCGGTTTTTGTCCCAGATAATAGCGAATCATCTTGGGCACAAAATAATAGATCCCCTTGTCATCCGCTGAGCCATTTCCAGGCGCATTAATCAGCGCGACATTTCCGGCACGGCACGCCTCCATGATATTCGGCACGCCGATCAGGGAGGAAGATTCAAATGCCAACGGATCCATATACTCATCGGATATATGGCGATAAAGTATGCCAACGCGCTTTTTTCCGCCGGAATATGTTCGATAATACAGCACATTATCCTCAACAAACAGTTCGTTATTCTGCACCAGAACTGCATTCGTCAGTTCCGCCAAATAGGAATGCTCAAAGTATGCAGCATTATAGTGCCCCGGCGCCAGAATTGCCATAATACTGCCGCAGTTCACATGCTCTATCGTGTTCTTAAGCAGCTTTGCATAATTACGATTATCCAAGACTGTATTCTCTGAAAACGTCCTTGGCGATGCGATCCGCGTAAGCTCTCGCACAATCAGCGGATACGATGCGCCAGATGGAATCCGCAAATTATCCTCCAGGATATACCACGTTTCATCCTTCGCCTGTACCAAATCAATGCCTGAAATATGACTGTAAATCTGATGCGACGATGTGATTCCTTCACATTGCGGCAAATAGCCGCCGGACAAATAAATAAAGTCCTCCGATACGATGCCGTCCTTTACAATTTTCTTCTCATGATAAATATCATAGAGAAACAAATTTAATGCGTCAACACGCTGCTTCAGCCCCACTTCGAGCTGTTGAAAATCGTCATGCGTAATCACTCTTTGAATCGGATCAAACGGAAAAAATTGTTCTCGAAACGTTCCATTCTTGTAAATGCCAAATTTCACGCCATATCGGCGAAGAAGCTGATTGATTTCTTCTGTATTCGCAATTAAATCTGTGTGAATTGCAGTTGTTTCTTGTGCTGCTGACATAATCGGTCACTTCCTTCAAAATACCGGCAAATAAAAATTAGAAAAGGCGCTTCCTTTCACCTATGGAAAAGAAGTGCCCTTACTTACCGATATTGTATAGAGGCAACACTACTGCGGCTTCGCGCCATCTGCTTAGATCTGACGCTAAGTCTTGTACTGTGCTGCCTAAAGTTATTATAACACAAGCCCCAAAAAAGTCAAGTCAGAATTCCGCGAAAGCTGTTTTCATAACATAAACCGCAAAAAACAACGAAAAGAAAAGATTTCATCGTATTTTCCTTTTTCACGTTGTCGCGGCATCTGTTTTTTGATGTGCCAACAGCGTCTCTAAAAATTGCTTGCCATATTTCTGCGCCTTCATCACGCCAATCCCTGATACCTGTCGCATATCGTGCATCGTCTTTGGTCGTTTCCGGCACATATCGCGAAGCGTTGCATCAGTTGCGATAAAGTACGGCGGAATGCCTTCATGATCAGATAACTTTCTTCGCAATCCGCGCAGTTCCTGAAACAGTGCCTGATCATCCGCAGACATGGTCGGATCTGCAGCTGCCGCAGCAATCGATTTATTATTAGGCTGGATTGGTACGCGCCAGGTCACCGTTTTCTGATCGTGAATAATCTGCGCAGATCCTGGCGTCAGCACAAGCTCCTGATATTCCAGAAACGGCCGCGTTGCCAAATTTTCCTGGCACAGCAGTTCTTCAATGAGCTTTACCACCTCGCGCTGTGTCATGTCCTTTAAGATGCCATACGTAGAAATCTGATCCAGGTTCATTTACTTTATGGTTTCACGCTGACTTCCAATAAGCACATTTGCAGTCATTGACTTGCTGAGATGATAACCCTGTTTTTGTCCGCGATAGACGCAGGAGATGATCTTTTTCGCTTCGAGCGTAATATCTTTCTCGCGATAATTCGTCTGGCAGCAGAAGCAGTTTCCGCAGCTTTCCGGTGCGGATTCGCTAAAATATCCTAAGATCCGTTTGCGCAGGCATGTCGTAGACGTTGCGTAAAACGTCATCTGCCGCAGCTGTTCGTAGCTTTTGTCAAGTAGCGAATTGCGAAGTGCTTCGTCATCCGGCACATTGGTTTCTTTGGAACGATAGATCAAAAAGCGATTGATTTGTACATCCTTGCCCTGGTACAGCAGCACGCACTGTGCCGGTTCGCCATTGCGCCCTGCACGCCCTGCCTCCTGATAATAGCTTTCCAGATCCATTGGCATGTTGTAGTGAATCACAAAAGAAACGTTTGACTTATCAATTCCTATACCGAACGCGTTAGTTGCAACCATGATCGTTTTTCGGTCATAGAGAAAGTCCTCTTGATTCTGCACACGCTCTGCATCAGAAAGCCCGGCATGATAACGCGATGCCGCATAGCCTTTTCCGCAAAGCGAAGCACAGACCTCCTCAACGGTTTTGCGCGTAGAGCAATAGACAATTCCGCTTTTCCCCTGATTTTCCTGCATCAGCTGAAGCAATGCCTCCATCTTATTCTTCGGCGCGCATACGCCGAAAAACAGATTCTTCCGATCGAATCCGGTGTGAATCATCTCCGGCTGCTGCAGCTGCAGAATGTTTGCAATGTCATCTTCAACTTGCTGCGTTGCGGTTGCGGTAAATGCCGTACAAATCGGACGAGCGGACAGCTGCTGGATAAATACAAGAATGTCCAAATAGCTTTGACGAAAATCCTGTCCCCATTGCAATACACAATGTGCCTCGTCCACAGCAACCATGCTGATTTTCACTTTCTTTGTCAGCCGCAAAAAGCTCTCTGTCATCAGACGCTCCGGCGCCACATACAAAATCCGGCATTCTCCCATACGTACCAACTGCATCGTGTCGTAAAATTCCTCTGACGTAATACTGCTGTTGACATATGCCGCCGGAACGCCGACCTGACGCAGTGCTTCTACCTGATCTTTCATCAAAGAAATCAACGGTGAAATCACAATCGTCAGTCCCGGCAGAAGCAGCTCGGAGATTTGATAACACAGACTTCCCTACACCGGTCGGCATCGCTGCCAGCACATCCTTACCGGACAAAATCGCGTCAATCGCCTGTTTTTGTCCGGTACGAAAAGCGGCGTGTCCAAAATAACGCTGTAGTAAAGCTTCCGGTTCTATCATGAAATTGCGTCACCATCCCCATTTTCTTGCCAGTGCTCCAGTTCCGCCCGCGCACTTTCGAGCAGCAGCGCACTCGGCGCATCGCCGCCCATAATCCGGGCGATTTCATGAACACGCCCCTCCAAATCCAGATCTGTCACATGCGTTTGTGTACGGCCACATTTGGTTTGCTTTTCAATCATCAAATGATGATCCGCCATAACGGTAATTTGCGACAAATGCGTAACGCAAATCACCTGGTGAATTTGTGCCACCTCGCGCAGCTTCATGCCGATTTTCTGTGCCGCCTTTCCACTGACGCCGGTATCAATTTCATCGAAAATCAAAGAGGGCACGCCATCGCGATCCGCCACAACACATTTCAGTGCCAGCATAATCCGAGACAGCTCGCCGCCGGACGCAATACGCGCCAATGGCCGCGGCTCTTCTCCGCTGTTTACGGAGATCAAAAATTCTAGACTATCCATACCATGGATGGTCAGCTTGCCCTTTGTATGCTTACCAACCAGAACGACATTGGGCATGTTGAGAAATTCCAGCTGCTCGGTCACCGCAGCAGTGAAGCGTTCCAGCTGCGCTGCGCGATGATCTGAGAGTGCTTTGGCTTGCGCAGAAACCTGTTCGAGAAGCGCTGCCTTTTTCTGATGCATTTGGGCAATCTCCGCCGCATCGCTCTGCATTTGCTGCAGCTCCTGTTCCGCCTGCGCGCGCCGTTCTACAAGCTCGTCACCGCTTCCACACTGAAAATCACGGCACAGGCGGTGGATTTCCTGTAAGTGCTTTTGCACCCATGCATAGCGCTGCGAATCTAAATCAATCTGATGGTAAAGACTGCGGCATTCTTCGGCAATATCACGCAGTTCAATTCCTGCCGCCGTAATCCGTTCGGAAAGCGCGGTGAAGTCAGAGCGTATTTCAGAAAATGATGACAGTTCCTCTCCTGCTGCTTCTGTCAAAGTCACGGCAGACATTTCCGTACCGTCACCATCCAACGCGTCCGCGGCATTTTGCAGTGCTGCGGCAATACCCTCGGCGTGCTGCAAAATCGTCAGTTCCTCTTCCAGGGCGGATTCCTCCCCCTGTTCCAACTCCAGCGCGTCAATCTCCTGCACCAAGACCAGCAGTTGCTTTCGGCGATGTACACGGTCCTGTTCCTGTTTCACCATCTGATTGAGACGCTTTGCCGTCTGCTGCAAAGCGCGGAACGTCTCCTGATATTGACGCAGCAATTCATCACTGCTGCCAAAGTCATCCAGAATTTGCAGATGGCATTCGGGCGAGAGCAGCGCCTGGTTGTCGTGCTGTCCATGAATGTTAATGAGAATATCGCCAATTTCGCGCAGCACAGAAACAGTGGTCGTATGCCCATTGATCCGCGCCGTGCTGCCGCCATCTGCGGCAATCTCTCGCGTCAGCAACAATTCATCATCCTCATGGGCAATTGCAAGCGCATCCAGACGCGCGCATACCATCGGTTCGAGCCGTGTGAACAGTGCCGTAACAACCGCCTTCTTACAGCCTGTCCGTACAAGATCTCGCGTCACGCGTTGTCCCAAAACCGCATGGATACCGTGAATCAAGATCGATTTTCCAGCGCCAGTTTCGCCGGTAAAGACGTTGAAATGCGGAGAAAAGCGTATCCGTGCATGCGAGATCACCACTAAATTTTCAATTTCCAGTTCAGCGAGCATCAAATCCCTCCTGTTTCAATGGATTTTGCAAAGGATATCGCAAAATCACGCGCCTGCTGCTCTGTGTGCAGCAGCACAAAAACTGTATCATCTCCAGCAATCGTTCCCACCACGTCCTCTCGGTGCAGCGCATCGAGCGACACACAGACTGCCGGCGCAGTACCAGAGCGGCAGTGAATCACGGCAATATTTCCGGCGAAATTTGTGCGCAACGAGGTACTTTTCACCATATCGCTCACCGAAACGGGAAGCTCCTCCTGTACGGAAACCGTATAGCAAACGCGTCCGCCGCGGCGGTCTTTTACGAGCTTTAATTCGTGAATATCGCGTGAAAGCGTTGCCTGGGTTACCGAAAATCCCAGCTCCATCATACGCTGCCGCAAGTCATTTTGTGTTGCAATTTCCTCCTGCATCACCAGGCGAAGCAGCGCATCCTGACGCGTCTTTTTCTCGTTTCGTCTCATGCCTCTCCCTCCTTCAGCGGATGCATCAGCTTTCGGCTCAGTGAGTCAAAAAACGTATTGCCGCTCAAGTCCAGCATTTTCAGCGTCTGATCCGATCCGGAAATTTCCAGCGTGTGCGCCGCAGGAAACGTGATTGCCTTTTCACCATCGGCACAAAGCCGCACATCGTGTTCTCCACGCACCTGACAGCTGACCTGCAATTCATTGTGCGGTGAGAATAAAATCGGTCGTGTGGAAAGCGCATGCGGACAAATCAGCGTCATTTCGACACAAGCAAATTCCGGCTCAATAATCGGTCCGCCAGTGGAAAGCGCATATGCCGTTGAGCCGGTCGGCGTGCTGAAGATTACACCATCCGCCCGATATTCGCCCAAAACCGCACCGTTTCGGGAGACCGTAAATTCCACAACGCGTGAATAATTCCGGGAAATTACGATATCGTTTAACGCCATGAAATCCCGCACGCAATGACCCTGCGCATTTCGCAGCACGCCTCGCAGCAGCATGCGCTCCGACACGCGGTAATCCCCTGTCTGAAGGCGCGTGATTTCGCCAATTTGATCCGGTTCCATGGATGCCAAAAAACCGAGTCTGCCTGTATTGATCCCCAAAAGCTTTGCAGTTGTCCCTACCACATGACGCGCGCAATGCAGGATCGTGCCGTCACCGCCGATTGCAATTGCAACGTCCGCGTCCCGAACTGCCTCCAAAAATGGCGCATAGCAGACAAAATCTAAGCCCTGCATCCATTGCATACAGGATGGATCTACCCAGATTGTCATACCATTTTGAACGACTGTTCGGCACACCTTATGTGCGACCTCTGCTGCATTCCCCTTTTGTAAATGTGGAAACAATGCCACCTTCATGTTTTTTCTCCTTCTTGGATTGTGCAAACGCCAGCCCAATTACCTGCCGCAGATCCGACACTATGCCTGGCTCGTCCGATTTTTTCAGTACCACAAGATACTCGATGTTACCAGAACCGCCTTGAATCGGAGACGGACAAATTAGCTGCACAGACATATGCTCTCGCGCAAATAATTCCAGCATCTGCAAAAGAACGCGATGATGCGCCTTCTCTGACAAGACCAAACCGTTTTTCCCTATGTTCTTCCTGCCCGCTTCAAACTGCGGTTTCACCAGAACCACTGCCTGTCCCATTGGCTGAAGCAATGCAGCTGCGGATGGAAGTACATGTGTCAGGGAAATAAACGATACATCCACAGATAAGAAAGACGGCAGCACTGGAAGCTGTTCTGGCGTCATCTGGCGTATGTCCGTTCCCTCACGACAATCCACACACGGATCGCTGCGCAGTGATGCTGCTAGCTGATCGTGTCCCACATCAACTGCGTAAACCTTTGCCGCCCCGTGCTGCAGCATGCAATCTGTAAATCCACCAGTCGATGCGCCAACGTCCATACAGACAAGTCCGGTCAAATTGATCTGCATTTGCTCGAGCGCATATGCCAGTTTCAGACCGCCACGTCCGACAAAGGGAATATCGCTTCCCAGCAAAACAACCTGGTCGGTCTTGTCTACCTGAAAGGACGGCTTTTTGCAAATCGTTCCATTCACCATAATCTGCCCGTTTTGGATGAGATTCTTTGCGCGCTGGCGGCTCACAGCCAAGCCGCTTTGCACCACGGCGGCATCTAATCTTAACATGACTTTTCCTGTTCCTGCAATTCCAGCTGCATCCTAGAAAAAATCGCGCGTTCTGAAAGTCCCATCGCATCGATTTGAGATGCCACAGACGCCTGTGGAAAATATTGCTTTGGTGAAACGCGCTGATAGATTCCCCGAAAACCGCGCTGCATCAATGCGTCACCCATTAGCTGGGAAATACCGCCATAATAATAGGCTTCCTCTAAAAATACAATGCGGTGATAAGTCATTGCAATTTCTACCACAGCATCCGACAGCGGAAAGATCAGTGTCAGCTTTAACAAATCACAGAATATGCCCTGTTCCTTCGCACGCAGGTTTGCACGATACAGCTGGTCATATACTCTGCCGTAGGAAATATACAGCACGTCCGTTTTTCTGCCGGACACATGCGTATATTCCGTGTTCAGCGCACTTTTATCAAAAATGCTATTGTCCGATCCGCACGGATAGCGCACACATGCCAGGCCGCGATCCCGATATAACGCGCGACGCAGGCAGAGACGCAGCTCGTCATAACACGCCGGTGCATAAATCACTGCGCCGGGCACGCTGGTCAAATAGGACACGTCATATAAGCCGTGATGTGTCTTGCCGTCCTCGCCGACCACGCCAGCACGGTCGATTCCCAGCACAACGTGCAGTCCGCCAATCGCCACATCGTGCATCAGCTGGTCATACGACCGCTGCAGGAATGAGGAGTAGACCGCAAAGACCGGCACTTGTCCTTGTGATGCCAGCGCCGCCGAAAAGGTCACCGCGTGTTGTTCCGCAATTCCCACGTCATAGTAACGATTCGGGAATTTGCGAGAGAAATAGTGCAGTCCAGTACCGTGCTCCATTGCCGCAGTCACCGCACAGATTCGCGGATCCTGCTGTGCCAGACGTACAAGCTCCTTTCCAAAGACATCTGAGTAAGAATCCGTATTCGAAACCTCCGGGTTACCGGTTTCTATATCGAATTTTGGAATCCCGTGAAATTCGCCGGGATTTTGTTCCGCCGGCGAATAGCCTTTCCCCTTCACCGTGCGTACATGTACTAATACGGGTCTATGATACTCCTTCGCCGCAAGCAGCACTTCCTCCAATTTGTCCAAGCGATGTCCGTCCACTGGCCCTAAATAGACAAAGCCAAAGTCCTCAAACATCGTTGCGGACTGCAAGAGCATTTCACGCACCACGCTTTTGGAATTTTTGATCCCCTTTGCGACCAATGGTCCAATGACAGCGGTACGGTTTAGCCGCTGTTCTACCGCCTTTTTGGCGCGGACATAGCCATCGCTGCTTCGGATCGAAGAGAGATAGCATGCCAATGCGCCGACATTTTTCGAGATCGACATATTGTTATCATTCAGAATCACGATAATGTTATAATCGAATTTGCCTACATTGTTCATCCCCTCATAAGCAAGACCGCCGGTCAGCCCACCATCGCCAACCACAGCAACTGCAAAATGCTCCTGATCCCCCTTTAAGCGCATGCCCTCTGCAATGCCGCACGCGACCGAAATCGCCGTACTGCTGTGGCCGCTGATAAAGCTGTCGTGCACAGACTCGCCTGGCTTTGGAAAGCCGGAGATGCCGCCTTCCTGCCGGAGCGTTGCAAATTCGTCTCTCCGTCCTGTCAATATTTTATGCGTATAGCATTGATGTCCCACATCCCACACAAATTGATCCTTTGGTGTCGTGAACACACGATGCATCGCCACGGTCAATTCCACTGTTCCTAAATTCGATGCCAAGTGACCGCCGGTTTTGGAAACTGTCTCGATCAGGAGACTTCGAATCTCCTGACAAAGCGTCTGGCACTGCTCCAGCGTCAATTTTTTCAAATCCTGCGGTGAATCGATTTTCGAAAGTAGTGTTTTGTCTAAATTCAAATCTTGTTTTTTTTTCATTTTACCCATACCCACTGCTACCTTCATGCCATTTGCAGCACAGCAAAGTTTTTCCTTTCTCTTATTTTTCTCGAACCAGCAGCATATTCGTCAGATCCATCAAAAACATGTGATCGGGAAAATGCTGTAGAATTTGGTTTGCCTCTTCTGTCAATTTCGATGCGCGCCGCTTTGTCTGTTCTAGATCCAGCAAGGATACAAAAGTCGTCTTTCCTTCCTGTGCATCACTGCCCACGGGCTTTCCAAGCACATCGGTCGAACCGGTCACATCGAGAAGATCATCGACAATCTGAAATGCGAGTCCCAGCTTTTCGCCGTATTGATCTGCCAGTGCAATCTGCTCAGGTGTACCAGATGCCGCTGTGCTTCCCAACTTGCAAGCCGCCCGAATTAACGCGCCGGTTTTTGCCGCACACATTGCCTCTTGTTCTTCGAGCGTCACATCGCCACGCGTTTCAAATGCCATATCCATCACCTGACCGCCGATCATCCCTGCCGCGCCGGCAGCTTCCGCCAGAATGCGCAAGAGCGCGACCTTCGTCTCCGCTTCCAAAGTCGGATCATTTAGCACCACCTCGAACGCCGCCACAGAGAGTGCGTCTCCTGCCTGAAGTGCTACTGCATGGCCAAACTGCTTATGACAGGACGGCTTTCCGCGCCGATAATCATCATTATCCATCTCCGGCAAATCGTCATGGATGAGCGAAAACGTATGGATCATTTCAATCGCACAAGCCGCTGTCATCGCCTGTTGCTGTGTGCCACCGCAAAGCCGACAAAACTCCAGCGTCAATACAGGACGAATCCGCTTGCCGCCCGCTTCGAGCGAATAGCGCATTGCCTGGATCAGCTGTTCTTGGCGCGCCGTCTTTGACGTCACCTGCACATACGTCATTAGCTGCTGTTCGACTGCTGTCGCCAGTGCATGGAGATGCGCTTCATGCTTCGCTTCCATCTACATTTTCCTCCTGTCCTTCCACTGGCACTGTCTGCGTTTCTACCTGCAGCTTTGCCGTTTGCAATTCCTCCTGGCAAGACGCCGCGAGCTGCATGCCCTGCGTATACAGCTTCACCGCTTCTTCTAGGGGGAGATTTCCTTGCTCGAGCTGCTGTGTGAGTTCTCGCAGCTGCTTCATATGTTCTTCAAATGCCATTGTACATCTTCCTCTTTTCTCATGGTGTTTCCAGTGCCTTCAGTACCTGTTCCAACACGTCAAAATATTCCGCAAATGTTTTTTTACAGCATGACGGATTCGAAATTCGCACGCCGGGCGTTCGCAAACCGGTCAGCGCAAACGCCATTGCCACCCGATGATCCTCATAGGTTTCTATCACGCCACCCTTCGGCGTACCAGGATAAATCGTAACCGCGTCCGCCTTTTCCTCGGTACGGATGCCGAGCGTACGGAGATTTTGTACGATTGCCTGAATTCTGTCGCATTCTTGCAGGCGAATATGTCCGATCCCAGTGATTGTGATGGGCGCATCTGCAAACGGCGCAATTGCCGCAAGCGTCAGTGCCTGATCAGAAAACGCGGACAGATCCACAGAAAAACCGCCGGTTAAAGCACCGCTTTCTGCGCCAACGACATGAACCGTACCGGCTGCATCGAATACGACATGGCATCCCATCCTTGCCAGCACCTGCAAAAAAGCCGCATCGCCCTGTAGCATATGGTCTGTAACACCGCTGACTGCAACATCTACGCCAAGCACTGCGGCAAGCACATAGAAATAGGCCGCCGCGGACAGATCTGATTCAATCGGATAGACAAGCGGCTGATATGGCGATCCCCCGGAAATCCGATAGCGAATTTGTCCATCGTTCACCTGCTTTTCCACAGATGCACCAAAACGGCGCATCATCTCCACAGTTAGATCCACATAGCTTAGACCGTGCGATCCCGTGACGTCAATTTCCATGCTTTTCCCGAGCGTCCCCGCCGCAATCAGAAGCGCGCTTAAAAATTGCGAGCTTTTCGCAATATCCACTGTGATACGATCTGGAATCGCTGCCTTGTCCCCCGCGCCGATAATTCGAATCGGAAAATGCCCCTCCACTTCCAGACATTGAACCTCTGCACCGGCACTTCTGAGCGTATCGATCAATGGCTGCATCGGGCGCTTCTTCATTTGCTCTGAGGCATCGATTCGGTAGTCGCCATCGGAAAACGCCAGCATTGCCGTCAGAAAGCGCGCTGCCGTACCTGCGCTTCCCACATAGATCTCCGCGTTTTTGTTGGGGATCTCGCCGCCATAGCCGGTAATGGTAACATCCACGCCAAGTCCATCGTTTGCGGCAGTGATAACCGGAAAGCCCAGTGTTTTCAGGCATTCCAGAAAATACATGGCATCATCGCTGGTCAAAGCATTTTCCAGCTTACTAGTTCCATTTGCCATTGCCGCCAGCAAAAGCGCACGGTTGGTTATAGATTTTGAGCCAGGCACAATCGCTGTTGCCGAACCGTTTCGTTGAATGTTGTGCGGACACTTCACTTCATAAATTGCATTTTTCATATAGGATTCTCCTCAAACCCGACTGCACTACCGCTTTCTGCATGCAGTTCGAATACCTTTGCGCTTACTTCGCCCTTTGCCAGGCGGATCTGCAAAACATCCCCGGGCTGCACCTGCTGCGCGTCCCGGATCAGCGTTTCTCCGCAATAAGTCAGGGAATAACCGCGGCTCAGGATTTTCAGAGGACTGAGCATATCCAATCGCTGCGCCTGTTGACACAGCTGCGCCTTCTTTTGCTCCAGAATTCTTTCGCTGCTTTTTCGAAGCCGTTCCAGCATCAAATCCAGTTCTTTTTGTGCCAGCTGCTGCCGATGCTCCGGCGACTGCATCCGAAGTCGATCACAGAGCCGCTGAAACGTCTGCTGCTTTTGCATCAAATACCGCTGCATCGCGTCTTCCATATGATGGCACAACGCCGCAATATGCTGCATAAGCTGTCCCACATCAGGTACTGCCAGTTCCGCTGCCGCTGACGGTGTGGGTGCGCGCAAATCTGCCGCCGCATCCGCCAGCGTCCAGTCGGTTTCGTGACCAACCGCGGAGACAATCGGTACGGCACAATGATAGATTGCCATAACCACCTGCTCCATCTGAAACGCCTGCAAATCCTCGGAAGCACCGCCGCCGCGCCCGACAATCAATACGTCACAGTCGTCCTTCTGCGCCGCAGCAATCGCACGACAGATAGACCCTGCCGCCGCGTCACCCTGAACCTGCGCCGGATAGACTAAAAGTCTACCAATCGGATAGCGACGTCCCACGACATGTATTACGTCTTGAAGCGCTGCGCCAGTATCTGAGGTAATCACGCCAATTTTTTGCGGCATTGCCGGAAGTGACCGCTTAAAAGCCGTGTCAAAAACGCCCATCGCCGTTAGCTTTTTCTTTAACTCCTCTAACGCCAGCGCCTGTGCGCCAGCGCCATCCGGCTGCAAATCCGTCACGTACAGCTGAAACGTCCCCTCTTTTTCATAAAGAGAAGCCGAAGCTGCAGCGATCACACGCATGCCGTCCTTTGGCAGAAAGCACAGACGCTGTGCACTGCTGCGGAACATCACAGCTTTTACGCCGCTTTCTGCATCACGCAGTGTAAAATAAAAATGACCGGATCGATAATGATTGGTGAAATTCGTGATCTCACCGCGCACGAGAATCCCTTGCAGCCGGCTATCCTCCTTGAGCTGAAATCCAATATAGCGATTAAGCTGTGTCACACTGATGATTGCCATGAAATCTCTCCCTTATTCTGCAGCATAGCGTAAACTGCCACGCCGACCGCATTATCCGCAGCAAATGCCGGTTCTGCAAACCAGCATTCCATCCGCTCCGCCAGAAACGGCCGAATCAGACGATTGGACATAACGCCGCCGGCAAACAGCACCGGAAGCCTTCCGTACTTCTTTTGCGCGGCACGCGTCATCGCGGCGATCGTCTCTGCAATTGTCATCAGACAATACGCCGCAATTCGTTCCGAAGACTCGCCCTGTTCCAGCAGCGACTGGCACTTGTTTTCCAGACCGGAAAGGCAGCAGTCCATACCGCGAATCACCGGGCACAGATGCTCCCAGCTTTTGCATTGGCACGCAAGCGCTTCGAGTGCTGGTCCGCATGGAAACTGTAGTCCCAGCATCAGACCCACACGATCAATTGCTTGTCCGGCTTTCAAATCCAGGGATGTACCGCAAGGCGTAATCCGAAGCAGTTCCTGCGGGTCTGGTTCACAGTACAGCAGATCTGTTGTGCCGCCGCTGACATGAAACGCCAGAAACGGACGCTGCAGTGCGGACAGTTTCTCCGCAGAATAGAGCGCCGCCAGGACATGTCCCATCTGATGCGAAGTCTCATACAGCGGCAGTCCATTCACTGCCGCCAGTGCGCGTGCAGCGCCCAGTCCCGTAAGAAAGCAAGGCATATACGAGCCTTCCAGGCTGCGCGGTCGTGCCGATACGCCAATCGCATCCAGACGCGTCTGTGCCATGTAGGGCTTCAGCGCTTCCAGCTGCTGTGGAAGCTGACGCGTGTGGTGAAATACTGCATCGCTCTGCCGCAACCCAGCTGCACCCGGCTTCACTGGAAGTAGTTGCTTTGCCTGATGTACTGCGCCCGTCTCTGTGCACAGCAGCGCCGCAGAGGTCGTATAATTACTGGTATCCAGTCCCAGAATCAGCGCCATGATCTGCTTCCTCCCCTGTCGCCTGCATGTTGTTCCGCACATATGCGCCCAAAACGCCATTGATAAATGCCGTGTCCTCGGCATAGGCATATGCCTGAGAGAGTGCGACTGCTTCACTGATCACCACGTTCACCGGTGTCTCAGGCATCGTGCGCAATTCATAGAGCGCAAGCCGCAAAATCGTGCGGTTAATTACCGCGACACGGTTCAGGGCTCGCTTTTTGCTGTACTGCTCGATAATCGAATCCAATTGTTCTGCGCAGGACAGCACGCCGAAAACATAGCGCTTTACGCCCGGCGTTACGGTTCGCTCTAGAAGCTCTTCCGTGGACTGATAGAGCGCCTCGAGCGATTCCAATGTTTCTCCGCGCAGCATTGTCTCATATAGTAAAAGAAATGCAAATTCTCTTGTTTCGTGTTTTGTCATAACGACCTCCTACGTACTTTTTCATTAATGCGGCAGATTCAGCCGGCGTTCTATTTGGCATATTCTCCGAGAATCAAAAGAAAATCGGAAGGTTTTTTACCCCACGCCTGGAATTGATTTTCCTTTTTTGGGCTTATATGTAGTACGAGCCGGCGCCATTTCCCAAAAAGCCGCATCAAAAGCATTTTATTTTTCCGTCTTAATAAAGAAAGCTGCTGTAGCGGTTGATACAGCAGCTTCCCAATCCATTCACTTTCTTTTCCTAAGGTTTTCCGATAAGAAACCGTAAAATAGAAAGAAAGAGCTGATTTTTCGCCATGTTCATCAACAGCACTTACACAGGTTTTCTCTTTTATTATACCAAAAAAAAACATTTAAGGCAACTATTTTACCTCAAAAATTCGAATATTTTCTGCAGAAATCGATACTTCCCCCAAAATGATATCCTTCATTGCCGCCGCCTGTGCCGCATCTAAGCCCTCGGTCTGCACGACAACCTTTGCGCTTTCGCTGTCTAGGTAGACGATACAATCTGTATAGCCCATCGCCTTAATCAGTGACTCAATTGTACTTTCACTTTCAATCAGCTTTGAGGTTTCCACTGCAGCAATGGCATCGGCGACAAGTTCATCCTCGGTTTGGTCGCCGCCGCCTAAAATCGACTGCAGGGTGGCAACACTTTCATCACGGCTTGCCATTCGTTCCAGGCGTGCCTGCGCAAAATAATCCGCCGCGCTTTCCGCCGCTTCCACATACGCCGCTACATCCTCCTCTGTGATTTCTGCAGAAACAGCATCATCCTCGGCATTTGCAGATTTCACAGACGCTTCAGCATCTGCTGCGGCTTCGTCCGCTTCGTTTTCCTGTGCGGTAGAGTCCGCCTGTACATTCACAAATGCCGTATCGCCGTATATGATTTCATCCGGCTCGATTTCCGCAGTTTCCAGCGTGCTGTCTGACATCGTATAATTAACATAAACTGCAATCGCCAGCATCAGCGTCAGGCAAGACAAAATAATTTGTTTTTTTCAATGATAACGGATAGCTTTTTCATGCGATCATTTCCTTTCTTCTTTTGAACAGGTCAGGCGGCCGGGACAATACAGATCCGGTTCGTGGGAAGATCCAGCACGGCCTGTACCGCGTTGCTGACACGTTCCTTGACAACACTGCTCGAAGCGCCGCTGCAGACCACGATGACGCCGCTGATCTGCAGCGAAACGACTTGCTGCACCAACGTGCGTTCTCCACTGCTATCAGAAACCACCACAACGCTGCGTTTTTCCTGCGTGCGTGATTCATCGGTATCCGTCTCCTCGTCCTGCACGTAGACATTTTCGGAAGTGCCCGAAGCGTGCAGCATCACCTGACAAGTACCAACGCCGTCAATTTACACGAGAATTTCTGCAAGCTCCTTCTCCATCGCGCTACAATACGCCTCCAATTCCACAGAAATATCGTTCTGTGTCCACGTAGATTCCTCCTGCACCTGCGTCTCATCATCCTCGAATGAAACAAATCTGGACAGCAAGATCAGCGCCAACCCGATCACGCCGATCATCACCACCAGACGCACGCCGCGTTCTCCCTTCAGCTGATGGCTCAGCCGATCACGAAGCGTTTTCCACATCAATCCTCACCTCTTCTCCGAAACATTCTGTCAGCAAGGCTAGCGCTGTTTCTGGATTGGTACAAGAAACCATGACACGATTTATTTCTATGCACGCATCGTCCGTCATATGCATCTCTACCTGTACGCTTGCGTCAGCAATGCCGTTTTCCTGCAGATACGATTGTAGGGACTGCGCGAGATTTTCCTGCGCATATTCCAGTGTCTGCTTCTTCATCTCGCTCGTCAAATCCTCAGACACCGCAGCGTCTGTGTCCCAGTCCCACTGCAGCGCGTCAAGTCCCCCGGTCAGCGGCGCTAAAATTGCCAGCAGAAACACAGCGGACAGCAGCAGACGCATCTGACGATCAAATTTTCGATTCGGTTTCAACGCATCAAGAATACCGCTGAGTAGGCTAATCACACAGGTGACCAGCACAATCGTCTGCATGGTTTCCATAACATCCTCCTATTTTCGGCATTCCCTGCCGCCTGTACTCAGCCAGACGTGCCGCTTCCGATTGTCATTGCAATCGCTGTAGCAATCACGAACATGATTCCAAAGCAAACCAGCAGCGCAAACGCAATGGCAAGCGCCTGTTGTGCGCCGCACAACAGCCGAAGCAGACGCTTTGTACCGAACAGATCCACTGCAGCCGTGCCAATTGCTATAACTGCGCGATAGAAGAGCAGCTGTATGAGCGGCGGCAAAAACAACAGGCACAGGGAAACGATCCCGACAACGCCCGTTGTACTGCGCAGAATCTGCAGGCTGCCGCGCACCGTGGTGTAGGCGTCTGAAACGGCGCTTCCCACAACGGGAACAAAGTTTGCAATCACATATTTGGTGGTTTTTGTCGCCGCCGTATCAACGCTGCCGCTGATCCAATTTTGCATAGAAAGCACGCCCAAAAAGATCTACATGATCAGCCCCATCGACCAGGTCGTCACCTTTTTGGTCAGCGTCAGCAAGCCGCCCACCGAAACAGACGGGCTTACTGCGTCCACAATCGCAAGTGCAAAGCTCATGGTACAAAATGGCAGAAGCACACAGCAAATCAGCTGGATCACGCCATCTGCCAGTGCAACGACTGCGGTCTGATAATACACGGCGCTGCCGGCAGTTCCGCCTGCTGCTAAAATACCAGCGAACACCGGCACAAACAGCATCATAAACTCCGTGCCCTGCGTCAGCGCATCTTTTACAGACGCGAAGCTTTCGCAAAGTGGCTGCGCCAAAACCGAAACAGCTGCGAGTGCACATAGATATTCGAACGCCTGCGCGGTGCTGTCGTTTCGCTTCTCGTTTTGCATGCTCTGTAAAAGCGCCGCAAAAAAGATCACGGTCAAAAGTCCTGCTAGCATCCGAAACGGACGTTCCATGCGTTCCGTGCAGTATTCGCCCAGAATTTCCCACACGGTCGACAAGGTGAACGAATCCTCCGCGGCATCGAAATCCGTGCCGGTCAGTCCCAGGCGTTTGAGCACCGACTGCACATTCCAATCCAGCGACTGCGTCACCGCATCCGATCCGCTCTCCTGTACCAGATCCGACGTTCCGTCTGTCTGCGCCTGTGCGGATACAAGGAAGCCGCCACACGCGGCAATGCCCAAAAAGATCACAGCCAAAAGCAAAAGTACACACAGCCATTTTCCGCTGCGGCGGCACAAGCGGCTCATGATAACACCCCCGTCACCGTTTCCAGAAGTGCTTCCAACAGCGGCAGCGACAGCAGCACCAGCGATAGTCTGCCCCAAAGCTCCGCCATTTGCGCCAGCGCCGTTTCGCCGCAGTCCCGGCACAGATCGCCGGCAATCCCGGTCAGGTAGCAAACGCCCAGCGCTTTCCATAAAATCGCTAAATAAGACCCCGGCAAGTCTGTTTGAACCGACCCCAAAAAGTTAGATAAAATTAGAAACCGAATTTTATGCAAAG
>JAJQAB010000091.1 GCA_021203985.1 Ruminococcus sp.
CAAATCTTCTTGCGACTCTAAAAAGGCAATCTCCAATATCATGCTGGATTGCTTGATCGACTTCGATAAATTATTACATGTTGTTTACTAAAATTGATTTCCGTGACGGATGCGACTCTTGTGTTGACATATTATTCAAATGAGTCGGCAGGAAATGTAAATAAAGATACGTTGATTGGATCGAAATTTTATAAAGTTATTAGTGCGTAATTTTCAACAGCTACATTTGCAAATGATTATGTATTTTTAGTTGCCAGGTTAGAAGACGATATGCCTTCTGGTTGATTATAAATCTGGTAAAAAATGAAATTAAGGAAAGAGGGGTTTATCATGAAATTGAGGAAAATAGCTGCACTCACCGCAAGCGCGGTGCTGTCACTGACGACACTTTCCGTTCTCCCGGCAGGTGCGGCGGATGACGTGCTCGGTGACGTGGATCAGGACGGCGTGATTACCGGTCACGATTCTGCGATGGTTTCGCGCTATCTGAATGTGGACGCAAACGCACTGACTGAAGAACAGCTTGCACTGGCGGACATGAACGGAGACGGTACGGTCGATCAGACGGATGCCGACTTGATTCACGAAAACGAGGTCTACGCGATCGGGAATATTAGCGGTAAGGCGAGAAGCTATGGAAGCGTGGAACTGTACAGCGCGTATGGCGCACTGGTGTATTATGCGGCGGAACGTGCAGGCGTGACGGTCACGGTGACGGACGCCGACACGCAGGCGCTCTCGGCGACTGTGTCGGACACGATCAAGGAATCGGGCATGGTCAATCAGCTGGTATATCATTTGATTGACACGAACGGCGATGGCGAAGTTACGATCGAAGATGCAAGCGCACTGCTGACAACATACAGCATTGACGTTGTGGAATCGACACAGGGTGAGTTCTATGTGAACGGACGCTATGACCTTGTGTGGGATGTCCTCGCAGAACTGCCGTATGTAACGGGAGATGCAATGGACGGAATCGGTCTGTAAAGATCGCCCCGGTATAGCAAGGGATTACACAGAGAGTGAATGACATAACAGGCACATGTCCGTTTGGGCATGTGCCTTTTTCTAAGATGGGCGGTGTGACTGGCGTATTTGTGTACAAAATGTAAAATATCGTGCGAGCGCTTGACATGCCGCTGGAAGCGTGGTAATATATAAAAATAAAGAAGAATATTCTGTTCTCACCGTTTGGCTGGTTGTCGAAACGGTTAATTGCTTGTGTTTTGCCTGCGGCATGGATTTTCCGGCTGGTGGTGTGCTTTGTGTGGAGAAGGAGTGTTCACGATGTGTGGACACTTTTTTTGTTCGATATTTGTTTGGGAATTAACATGTTTGGAGGTGCTGGCTTATCAGCAAACAAGAGCTGCAGATTAACGAAGAAATCCGGGAGAAGGAAATTCTGTTGATTGGACAGGATGGCGAAAAGCTCGGAACGATGTCTGCGAGAGATGCACAGAAGCTTGCTTATGAAAAGGACTTGGATCTGGTGAAAATTGCGCCGCAGGCGAAGCCACCGGTGTGCCGGATTATGGATTACGGGAAGTATTGCTTTGAACAGCAGAAACGGAAAAAAGAAGCCCGGAAAAATCAAAAGGTTGTTTCCGTGAAGGAAATTCGGATGTTTTCTGCAATTGACACGCATGACTTTGAGACAAAAGTAAACCAGGCGAAGAAGTTTTTGCAAGGCGGCGACAAGCTCAAGGTTTCTGTCCGCTTTCGTAAGCGCGCGATCGCACACCCGCAGATCGGAGAAGAATTGTTAAAGCGCTTCAAAGAAGCCTGTGCAGAGGTTGGCGTTGTTGAAAAGCCTGCAAAAATGGAAGGCCGCAGTATGGTCATGTTCGTTTCACCGAAAGCATCGAAGTAAACAGGGAGGAATCACCGATGGAAAAGAACAAGGTAAAGACACATTCCGGCGCGAAAAAGCGTTTTAAGATGACCGCTTCCGGAAAAGTGAAGTATCAAAAGACAAACAAGAGACACAGATTGACACAGAAGGCGACGAAGCGCAAGAGAATCGCTCGTACCGTTGGCATTGCAGATGCCACAAATGCACCGGCACTGAAAAAACTGATGCCATATCAGTAAACACGAAATTTGTCTATTGTTGAAAATGTGAAAAATCGGAGGTAAAAGATTATGGCACGAGTTAAGGGTGCAATGATGACGCGCAAGAGAAGAAATAAAACGCTGAAGCTTGCAAAGGGCTATTGGGGAAGCAAGAGCAAGCACTTCAAGATGGCAAAACAGGCTGTCATGAAGTCTGGCAATTATGCATACATCGGCAGAAAGCAGAAGAAGAGAGAGTTCCGTCAGCTTTGGATCACACGTATTTCTGCTGCATGCAAAATGAACGGCATTAATTATTCACAGTTCATGAACGGCTGCAAGAAGGCTGGTATTACGCTCAATCGTAAGATGCTTTCTGAAATCGCGATTCATGACGCAGCTGGCTTTACGGCGATCGTTGAACAGGCAAAGGCTGCACTTTAAGGCTTGAACGCAAAACACGCTCTGCAAGTAAACGGGGCGTGTTTTCTTGTATTCTAAGTGCCTCGTCTGGATTGGCGGATGACGGAGGAAGGAGAGGATTTCATGGAAGCACTTCTGCGGATTTCTTCCCGTGAGAATGCGGCTGTCAAATTATATCGCAGGCTTGCACTTTCGAAGAAGGCGCGCAAGCAGTTGGGGCTTTTTGTCCTGGAGGGACTGCGCCTGACGGCGGACGCGCTGCAAAACGGCGCACATTTGACACAGCTGTTATGGACAGAAGAGGGCTATGCGCGCTGGAACGCGGAGTGCGCATGCACCTGCCCGCCGGAAACGCGCTGCGCCTTGATTTCGGACGCTGTGGGGGCGGAGCTTTCGCAGACAGAGCACGCGCAGGGCGTCTACGCGATCTGCCGGATGCCAGAACAGCCGCTGCTGTCTGAGCTGCTTCGAAAGGGCGGCACGTATGCGATCCTGCATCAGCTGCAAGATCCCGGAAATGCCGGAATGCTCCTGCGCACAGCGGATGCGTTCGGACTCGATGGCGTGATTTACAGCGCTTGCTGTGAAATCTACAGCCCGAAGGTCGTGCGTGCGACAATGGGTTCGCTCTTTCGCGTGCCGGTGTATTGTACGGCGGAGATCGCGCCGGTGCTGGCGGCATGCCGTGCACTGGATATCGAAACGTGCACCGCGGTTGTCGGCGGCGATGCCGAACGTGTGGGACAGTGCGCGTTTTCTGCGTCAACCGCCGTCCTGATCGGGAACGAGGGAAACGGCTTGCCGGAGGAGGTCGTAAGTGCCTGTGACCGCCGGGTAACAATCCCAATGCATGGCACGATCGAGTCGCTGAACGCGGCGATGGCTGCTGGGATTATCTTGTGGGAAGTGAAACGAACGAAAAATGGGGTGCAGTAGAGCATGAAATATGAAGAAGAGGTTCGCTGCCTGTTGTGGCTGGTTATGGCATTCGGCGCGAGAAGCACAAAGATTTGGGATGTGCTTCGCCTGTATGAAACGCCGCATCGCGCATGTGAAGCGCTGCAAAGTTCGGAAATCGAGCACTCGCTTCGCTTACAGGAACACACGAAACGTCGAATCCGTCAGCTGCGTTTCTCGCAGGTGGACGATATGCTGGAACGCTGTGAACAGCTGCACGTTTCGATTTTGCGGTTTGGTGAGGACGCCTATCCGGAGAAGCTGTTCGCGG
This sequence comes from Ruminococcus sp., assembly GCA_021203985.1. Lineage (GTDB taxonomy): Bacteria > Bacillota > Clostridia > Oscillospirales > Ruminococcaceae > Ruminococcus_C. The sequence continues at coordinate 3,707 of JAJQAB010000091.1, forward strand.
TGGTGAATCCGCCGGTGCTGCTGTTCTATCAGGGCGATCTGTCACTGCTCCAGGATCATTTGCTGCTGACAGTCGTGGGTACGCGTAACCTAACAGAATATAGCCTGCGTGTGGAAAAGACGATCTGCAATGATCTGGTGATTGAGAATTTTGTTCCGGTGACAGGATTTGCAATCGGCGTGGACATTACCGCCAACCTCTGCGCGCTCGCACACGATAAGCCGAGCATCGCCATGATGGGATGCGGACTCGATGTCGCATATCCGACACAGCACGCTTCGCTGAAAGCGCGGATTGCAGAAAACGGCTTGATTTTGTCGGAGTTTCTGCCAGGGACAGAGCCGAAGCCGGCGAACTTCCCGATCCGCAATCGCGTCTTATCGGGTCTGACGATGGGAACGCTTGTCATCCAAGCGCCTGCACGCAGCGGTGCGCTGATTACGGCGGAGTGCGCGATGGAACAGGGCAGAGATGTATTTTGTGTGCCGCCGGTGGATATATTTGACAAATGCTATATGGGTGTGATAAAATATCTTCGGAACGGCGCAGTTCCGGTTTTTGACAGCCGGGATATTGTGTATGCCTATTATACGAGTTATGCGCATATGATTGTGGCGTCCGCACTCTATGAGAATCAGCCGGCGAAGTCAGAAAGTCTGGTCATGTCGCTCGGCGAAGAACCATCCGAACCACGCCGGCGGAAAAAGTCCAAATCCAAAAAATCGAAACCGCCGCAGGAGGAAACGCCAGTGCCTGTGTAGGAAACGCAGCGCTCCGCAGAGGAGGACGAGACGCCGTTTTCGGACGAATCACTCGATGAAAACGCGGCGGCGGCGCTGGCGCTTTTGTGAAAGCAGGTCGTGATGCATGTGGATCATATCGCCGCGGAAACGGAGATCCCGATGGAGACGCTGATTATGACCTTGACAGAATTGGAGCTGTATGGGAAGGTGGAGCTCCTGCCGGGCAAGCAGTTCCGGGTGGTATAACGCGGTAAGTGATAGAACGGTAAAATTGAAAGGCAACACCGCACAAGACCCAGCGTCAGATGCGCCGCAGATGGCGTGCAAAGCCGCAGGCGGTCTCGTGTAGCGGTGTTGCCGAAAGAATAGAGAGATAGCTATGTCAAGTTTAGTGATTGTGGAGTCACCTGCGAAGGCGAAAACCATTCAAAAATATCTGGGGAAGGGCTATGACGTCATCGCCTCGATGGGGCACATCCGGGATCTGCCGAAATCCAAGCTGGGTGTCGATGTGGAGCATGGCTTTGAACCGCAGTATACGGATATGAAGGGGAAAGAGGATATCATCAAGCGGCTGAAGGAACATGCGGCGAAGTGTGACCGCGTCTATCTCGCAACCGACCCGGACCGCGAGGGCGAGGCGATTTCATGGCATTTGGCGCAGATGCTGCAGCTCGATCTCAGCGGCGACAACCGCGTGGAGTTCAACGAAATTACGCGCAGCGGCGTACAGGCTGGTATGAGCCATCCGCATCAGATCGATCTGGATCTGGTGAATGCACAGCAGGCACGCCGGATTCTGGATCGCCTGGTCGGCTATAAGCTCAGTCCGTTTTTGTGGAAAAATGTGCGGCGCGACTTATCCGCAGGACGCGTGCAGTCGGTCGCGGTGCGCCTGGTGGTTGACCGGGAAAATGAAATCCGCGTCTTTGTGTCGCAGGAGTACTGGTCGATCGATGCGAAATTTACAGCGCCGCCCTCGAAAAAGGTCTTTTCCGCAAAGCTCGTTCGGGTGGATGGCGAGCGCGTGGACAAAATGGAGATCCCGGATCAGGCGGCGGCGGACGCACTTCTTGCACGGCTCATCGATGCCACGTATCAGGTGCAGAATGTTAAAAAGCGCGTGACAAAGCGCCACCCGGCACCGCCGTTTATCACCTCGACTTTACAGCAGGAAGCTTCCTATCGGCTTGGCTTTCAGTCGAAGCATACGATGAAGATTGCGCAGGAGCTGTACGAGGGCGTAGAAATCGATGGCATGGGTGCGGTTGGTCTGATCACCTATATGCGTACGGACAGCCTTCGGATTTCGGAAGAAGCACAGAAAGCGGCGGCGGATTGTGTGACGGAAGTTTACGGCGCAAACTACCTGCCGGAACAGCCGCGCGTTTATAAGTCCAAAAAGAATGCGCAGGATGCACACGAAGCGATTCGTCCGTCCTTGCCGAACCTCACGCCCGAGCGCGTGCAGAAGAATCTGACCGCCGAACAGTATAAGCTGTATAAGCTGATCTGGGAGCGCTTTATCGCAAGTCAGATGGCGGATGCGCAGATGCATACGGTTTCTGTTGATATTGAAGCGGACGGCTGCATCTTCAAGGCGACCGGATCGACCGTACTCTTTGACGGCTTTATGGTACTCTATGACGATGCGAAGGGCGAGAAGAATGAGAACAAGAATTTGCCGGATCTGGAGAGCGGCATGACGCTCAAGGTGGAGAGCCTGGGCGGTACGCAGCATTTTACGCAGGCACCTCCGCGCTATACCGAAGCAACGCTGATCAAGGCGCTCGAGGAAAACGGCATCGGGCGACCGAGCACCTATGCTCCGATCATCTCTACGATCACCACGCATCAGTATGTGGAACGCGAGGGGAAGCAGCTGAAGCCGACTGTGCTGGGCGAGGTGATCACGGATCTGATGAAGGAACACTTTCCGCACATTCTGGACGTGAAGTTTACGGCGGATATGGAAAATAATCTGGACGAGGTGGAGCGCGGCAATAAGAGTTGGGTTTCCACGCTGGAGGATTTTTACGGCGATTTTTCGCAGACGCTCGAGGAAGCGGAAAAGAAGATGGAAGGCAAGCGTGTGAAGATTCCGGACGAAGAAACGGATGTGATTTGCGAGCTGTGCGGTAGGAAAATGGTGATAAAGATCGGAAAATTCGGCCGCTTTCTGGCGTGTCCAGGATTTCCGGAATGCAAGAATACGAAGCGAATCGTACAGGAGACACCGGGCGTTTGTCCGCGCTGCGGCAAAACGATTATCATAAAAAAGAACAAGCGCGGCCACAGCTTTTACGGCTGCAGCGGTTATCCCGATTGCAACTTTATGACCTGGAACGTGCCGACCGAAGAGAAGTGCCCGGACTGCGGCGCTACACTGTTTCAGAAGGGTGGCAAGAACGGCACGCTTGTCTGCGAAAAGCCGGACTGCGGCTATTCTAGACTCGTGGTGGGGAAAGTATGATGGCGGATGTTACAGTAATCGGTGGCGGACTCGCCGGATGTGAGGCAGCATGGCAGCTGGCACAGGCTGGGTTTTCTGTGCGCCTTTTGGAGATGAAACCGATTCAGTTTACGCCGGCGCATCACAGCGCAGGATTGGCGGAGCTGGTCTGTTCGAATTCGCTGAAGGCGGATCGCATCAACTCTGCGGCAGGTCTGTTAAAAGCTGAAATGGCACGGCTCAGCTCTCTGCTGATCCCGTGCGCGAGAAAGTCCGCGGTTGCGGCAGGCAGCGCGCTCGCTGTGGATCGGCAGCAGTTTTCTGATTTGGTGACACAGGCGATTCGCAGTCACCCGAACATTACGATCGAAACCACTGTGGCACAGGAAATTCCGGACACGCCAACAGTTGTGGCGAGTGGTCCTCTGACTGCCGGAAAGCTCGCGGATGCCATCGCGGCGCGCTGCGGAACGCCGCTTAGCTTTTATGACGCGGCAGCGCCCATTGTGGATTTCGCAAGCCTTGATTTGGATAAGGCGTTTTTTGCGGCGCGGTATGGCAGGGGCGATGCGGATTATATCAATTGCCCGATGAACCAGGCGGAATACGAGCGCTTTTACGAAGCGCTCGTCACGGCGGAGTGTGCACCGCTGCATGACTGTGATCAGGCGGCGTTTCGGGTCTATGAGGGCTGCATGCCCATCGAGGTTCTGGCATCTCGTGGACCGGATACCATGCGGTTTGGACCGCTCAAATCCGTGGGCTTAACCGATCCGCGCACCGGCCGTCGCCCTTGGGCAGTGGTACAGCTGCGCCGGGAAAATCGCGAGGGCACGATGTATAATCTTGTGGGATTTCAGACGAATCTGCGCTTTCCGGAACAGAAGCATGTTTTCTCGCTGATTCCAGGGCTGGAGCATGCGCAGTTCCACCGCTACGGTGTGATGCACCGCAACTCGTTTTTGGACAGTCCGCGTTTGCTGCGCGCGGATTATGGATTCCGCGGATCAGAGATGCTCTATTTTGCCGGACAGATGACCGGCGTGGAGGGGTATATGGAATCGGCGGCGAGTGGAATTCTCGCTGGGAAAAACCTCGCGCGAAAGCTGCAGGGGAAAGCGCCGCTGATTTTGCCACGTGAAACGATGATGGGGGCGCTGGTGGCGTATATCAGTGCTTCACCTTCGGAAAACTTTCAGCCGATGGGCAGCAACATGGGCATTTTGCCGGCGCTGCCCGAACGGATTCGTGGAAAGCAGGAGAAATATCAGGCGTATGCAGACCGTGCGCTCGCTGCACTCGAGCAATATCTCGGGGAAAACGCGTAAGCGCTGAAACGGAGCGCGCCGGCATTTGAGGGTGAATGTATGGGATTGTTGTTTGGGATTGGATTTCTTTGGTTTTTGTTTTTTTATCGTCTGCGCACTGGCGACTTTGGCGGCGGCAATCGCCCTGCTTGTTTCCTGGCGTAAAAAACGCAAGACGATGTTTTTGGTGTTTGCAATTTTTGCTTCCGTCTTGTTTTTGATTTTGGGGACAGTTTCGGTGATTGGCATTTGGCTGATGTTTGGATCGCTGGAATATGGCGGAATAATTTGACGATAGAGGAGGCTGACGCTTTGAATATCTTGATCGATGCATTTGGCGGAGACAACGCGCCGCTTGAGGTCATAAAGGGCAGCGTAATGGCGGTGCAGCAGCTCGGCGTGACCGTAACACTTGTGGGCAACACGAAAAAAATCCAGTCGTGCGCCGCAGAAAACGGACTGTCTTTGGACGGGATCGAGCTTTTGCATGCGCCGGCTGTATTTGACATCCACGAAGAACCTGCCACCTTGCTTAAGCATCATCGTGATACATCTATGGCGGTTGGCATGCAGGCGCTGCATGACGGAGCAGGAGACGCCTTTGTCAGCGCCGGCAGTACGGGAGCGCTGCTGATGGGATCGACTTTTTTGGTGAAGCGGATTTCTGGCGTGAAGCGTGCGGCGGCGGCGCCCATTTTGCCCACGGAGAAAACGCCGTTTTTGCTCATTGACGGCGGCGCGAATAATGACTGCCGACCGGAGATGCTGGTGCAGTTTGCCATTATGGGCAGCGCCTATATGCAAAAGGTGATGCATGTCGAGCAGCCGCGCGTAGCGCTTTTGAACGTGGGTGCGGAGGAGACCAAGGGCAGAGAACTCGAACTGGAATCCTATGCGCAGCTGATGCAGGCGCCGATTCACTTTATCGGGAATGTCGAAGCGCGTGCACTTCCGATGGGCGCGGCGGATGTTGTCGTGACGGATGGCTTTACGGGTAACGTTGCACTAAAGCTGTATGAGGGCATGGGAAAGTTCATGGCGCATCAAATGAAGGGCAATCTCTTCGCCGGCTTTACAGGGAAATTGGCGGCGCTGCTGATTCTGCCGAAAATCAAGGCGCTGACCAAAAAGATGGACTATAAGGCAGTGGGCGGCGCGGTGATGCTCGGTGTGCAAAAGCCAGTCGTGAAGGCGCACGGCAGTTCGGATGCGACCGCATTTTTCAACGCGATTCGCCAGGCGAGAGACTGTGTGAGCGGATCGGTAATCCGTGTCATTATAGAAAATATGAAAAAACCAGCGCAGGAAAAAACGGGAGGGATATAATGCATGGAACATACAGAATATGTGAATTTGGGGCAGTTTGAAACCTATATTCGCTATTATTTTCATGACAAACATTTGCTTTTGGAGGCGCTTTCGCACTCCTCCTATACCAATGAGAAGCGGAAATCCAGAAACAGCAACGAGCGCCTGGAATTTTTAGGTGACAGTGTACTGTCGATCGTGGTGTCGGAATTTTTGTTTCACAAATACCCGAATCTGCCGGAGGGGGAGCTGACGAAGCTTCGCGCATCGATGGTCTGTGAAAAGGCGCTGCATGTTTTTGCACAGGAAATTCACCTGGGCGAATTTCTGCTTTTGGGCAAGGGCGAAGAGCATACTGGCGGCAGAGAGCGTTCCTCGATTTTGGCGGACGCCTTCGAAGCCGTGATCGCTGCAATTTTCTTAGACGGTGGCATGGACGCGGCGAAGCGCCATATTTTGCGCTTTATTCCGGAGAACCCAGAGGAGGAAAAGCCGATCGGTTTTCGGGATTATAAGACACAGCTGCAGGAGATTATCCAGAAAAATCCGGAGGAAAAGGTGGAATATGTCCTGGTGGACGAGTCCGGGCCAGATCACGACAAGGCGTTTCAGGTCGAGGTGTGCCTGAACTCCAACGTAATCGGTAAGGGCGTGGGACACAGCAAAAAGGTGGCGGAGCAGCTTGCAGCAAAGGAAGCGCTGCTGCTGATGGGCTATGACCAAGCATAAGACGCTCGCGTTTTTTATTCCGCACCGCGGCTGTCCGCATCAGTGCAGCTTTTGCGATCAGCGAACCATTAGCGGCGCACAGCAGCCGCCATCGCCTGATGCGGTTCGCCGCGCCTGTGCGGACATGCTGCAGAAGTACGCGCCGCTTCACTTTGCAGAAATCGACTTCTTCGGCGGCAGCTTTACGGCGGTGGACGCGGCGGAGCAGGTTGCCCTGTTAGAAGCGGTGTAGCCGTTTTTGGGAGAAGGGAAATTTGACGGCATCCGCATTTCCACACGGCCGGACGCGATAGACAACACGGTTTTAGCGCGGATGCAGGCGTACCACGTCACCGCAATCGAACTTGGTGCGCAGAGTATGTCGGACGCGGTGCATCTCGCGAATGGACGAGGACATACGGCGCAGACGGTGCGGGAGGCAAGCGCGCGCATTCGAGACGGTGGCTTTTCACTCGGACTACAGCAGATGGTAGGATTGTATGGCAGTACGCTTGCGGACGAATATGATACCCTAGAATAACTGCTGGAGTGCGAGCCGGAAACGATGCGGATTTATCCTACGGTCGTGCTCGAGGGTACGGCATTGGCGGAGCACTGCCGCCCGGGCGTCTATCCGCTGCTGTCTGAAGAAGCAGTGCTGGATTTCTGCGCGGACGCGCTGTGCCGCTGCGATGCTGAGGGCGTTCGGGTGATCCGGATGGGACTGCACGACACGCCGACTATTCGGGCGCGGATGGTTGCCGGCTATTATCACCCGGCATACCGGGAACTTGTGGAATCCAGACTCTATTTGCGAACACTCCTAGCGGCGGCACAGGAGGACAACGCCCGTGAATGGGAAGTGCTCACGGCGAAGGGTACGCTGAGCAAACTCCTCAGACACCGCGGCGGCAATCGCGCCCATCTCCAGGAAAAGGGGATTACGCTGCGCGCAAAGGAATCCGAAATCTTCGCACCGGGCTTTTTGCAAATCAACGGCACCGTTCGCACAATTTATACACCCATACGGCAGAGCTAGTGCGCAGTCAGCAAACGCATGCGCAATCTGTGCAGTTATGGAATGAAGAGGAAGTGTAGCATGTATTTACAGTCGCTGGAATTACAGGGATTTAAATCGTTTCCGGATAAAATCAAACTGACCTTTGACCGAGGTCTGACCGGTGTCGTTGGACCGAACGGCAGCGGCAAAAGCAATATCGGTGACGCTGTTCGCTGGGTGCTCGGAGAGCAATCGACCAAAACGCTCCGCGGCAATAAGATGGAGGATGTGATTTTTTCCGGCACAAAGAGCAGAAAGCCGATGGGCTTTGCCGTGGTGACGCTGGAAATCAACAACCAATCCGGCGAATTGGGCGATACCTATGGTGCCGTAGTCAGTGTTACCCGAAAGCTGTATCGCAGTGGTGACAGTGAGTACCGCATCAACGGAAAACACGTCCGCTTGAAGGACGTGACGGAACTGTTCATGGATACCGGTATGGGGCACGATGGCTATGCGATTATCGGACAGGGGCGCATTGCAGAAATCGTCAGTGCCAAGAGCATCGACCGCCGGGATATTTTTGAGGAAGCGGCAGGCGTGTCGAAATTCCGGCATAAAAAGCAGGAAGCCCAGCGAAAGCTCGATGCGGCACAGGAAAATCTGCTGCGTCTGCAGGACATCGTGGCAGAACTGGAGGCGCGAATCGAGCCGCTGAAAAAACAGGCGGAAAAGGCAAAGCAATATGTCGCACTTGCCGATCAGCAAAAGCGCCTGGAAATTTCGCTGTGGGTGCGGCGTCTGGCGGCACTTCGCGAGAAGCTGCAGCAGATGTCGGATCAGTGTCTGCAGGCACAGGCGGAATATCAGAACGCGGAGCTGGAATTACAGCGCGCCGATGCACAGGTGCAGGAGGGCTATCAGAAGATGCAGCAGTGCACAGTGCAGATGGAAACACTCCGGCAGCAATTGCAGCAGGCGGAAGAAGAAGTCGCACAGCTGTGCGCGGCACTGGCTGTGTGTGAAAACGAACTGGCGCACGGCAAGCAGACGCTAGAGAGTCTCGAGCAGCAGATGCAGCAGACGATGCAGCAGTCGAAGGACATGGAAGCACGCACGGTGGCACTTGCGGAGCAGTCGGCAAAGCTCGAACAGAAGCGCAGCGAGATTGCACAGGAAACGCAGCGCACACAGCAGGAATGGGACGACCTCGAACGCCGCGCGGCGGTATGGGGCAGGGAGTATGAACAGGCAAATCACGCGTTGCAGGCACTCTACGTGCGTCAGAGCGAATTGCGCGTGACACAGCAAAGCGCCGCGGGACAGCAGGAAGAAATCCGCGCACAGCTTGTCGAGCACGCCGTTCGGCAAAACGCCCTGCAGCAGACCTGCAGCACGCAGCACGCCACTTGTGAGCAGGCGCAGAAACAGGCGGCACAATTGCAGGAACAGCTGTCCGAGATCCAGAACCAGCAGGACGGATTTCAAAAGCGGTGCGCTAGTGCTGTGCAGGCGCTCGAAGCAGGGAAAAAGCGAAGAGATCAGGCTGTGTTCGCCCTGCGCGAAAAGCGGCAGCGTCAAAAGCTCCTACAGGATATGGAACGCAACATGGAGGGATTCTCCGGAAGCGTAAAGGCAGTGCTTCGGTCGGATGGCGGAAAGCCGCACGGCGTGTGCGGTACGGTGGCGCAGCTGATTACCACGCAGCAGCGCTATGGCGTTGCACTGGAAACGGCGCTGGGCGGCGCAATGCAAAATCTGGTTGTGACGGACGAAAATGCCACGAAGCAATGGATTCGCTTTCTCGCGCAGCATCGTGCAGGACGCGCCACGTTCTTACCGCTGACCTCGGTGCGCGGCAGGACGCTCACCGAAAATGGATTGGATCGACATGACGGCTTTGTCGGGATGGCGTATGATCTGGTGCAGTATGACGCCAAATATACGGACATCGTCCGGTTTTTGCTCGGGCGAATTGCCGTGGCGGAGGGCCTGGACTCGGCAACGGAAATTGCAAAGGCGTATCAGTATCGCTTTCGGATTGTGACGCTTGACGGTCAGGTGATCAACGCCGGTGGTTCATTTACCGGCGGTTCGGCACAGCGCTCCGGCGGCATGCTGACAAGACACGCAGAGCTTTCGATGCTGTCGGATGAGATCAAACAACTAGAGCAGCAGGAACATGATGCGGCGGCGGCACTCGAGCGCGCACAGCAGCAGTCTGCACAGCTCGAAGCACAGCTCGAACAGCTGCGAACCACGTGCCGACAGACGGAATCGGAGACGATGGCGGCGAATGCACAGCTGGAAAAGGAGCGCTATGTACTGCGGCAGATCGAGAGTCGCCTAGACGAAGCGGCACAGCAGTGCACACAGCTGCTCGAACGCCAAACGGAAGCGGCGCAGCGGTGTACGGCGGCACAGAACGCGGCGAAGGAAACGGAAGAGAAAATTGCACAGGCACAAGCGGCGCTCGAACAGGAAGCGGATCAGCGCAGCCAGATGCAGCAGCAGCAGTCCGCCTTGGCGGATCGGTGTACACAGCTGAAAATCAGTATGGTAGAGCTGGGAAAAGACATGGAGACGCTGCACCGAGAAACGCAGCAGCAGCAGGAAAGCCGCGATGTCCTGGAACAGCGCCTGGTACAGCTGCAAGAGGATGTACAGCTGCAGCAGCAGCGCATGACGCAAAAGCGGCAGGAGGTCGATTCCCATCGCAGCCGCATCGAAACGCTGCAGGAAAGCCGCACCACGCAGCAAACGCAGATCCAGCGCCTCCAGCAGACGCATGACGCACAGGATCAGCAGATCCGGCAGATTCAGGACGGTCTGCGTGAAATCAATACTGCCCGGGAAAAATACGCCGGGGAACTGAGCCGCCTGGAAGAGCGGAAGCTTTCGGTGCAGGGGGATTATGACGGCGTGATCCATCAGCTGTATGAGCAGTATGAGCTGTCACTTTCCCAGGCGCAGGAACAGGCGGAGCCGCTCGAGGATCTGCAGGCGGCACAGCGCGAGCTGCAAAGCTTGAAGGGCAAGATCCGCGCGCTGGGCACGGTGAATGTCGCTGCGATTTCGGAGTATGCAGAGGTTTCGGAACGCTATCGCTTTTTGTCGGCACAAATGCAGGACGCACAGACGGCGAAGCGCGAACTGGAGGATCTGATCGTTTCCCTGACCGAAGAAATGCAGCAGTTTTTCTCGGAGAGCTTTACGGCGATCAACCGAAATTTCCAGGCAATTTTCCGTGACCTGTTCGGCGGCGGCGAAGCGCGCTTGGAATTGACAGACCCGGAGCATATTCTCGAATCTGGGATTGAAATCAAGGTTGCACCGCCGGGAAAGGTGATCAAAAATCTGATTTCTCTTTCGGGTGGTGAGCAGTCTTTTGTGGCGATTGCAATTTATTTTGCGATTTTACAGCTGCACCCCTCACCGTTCTGCATCCTCGATGAAATCGATGCAGCGCTCGATGAGGGCAACGTGCGGAAATATGCGCAGTATTTGCAGAACTTTACCGATACGACACAGTTCATCCTGGTCACGCACCGGCGCAGCGCGATGGAGGAAGCAAACGTGCTCTATGGTGTGACGATGCAGGAGGACGGCGTTTCACGGCTTTTGCGGATGGAGCAGGAGGAATTTGCGCAGCTCGAAGCGTAAGGGCAGCGCGCCAAACCGCGTAAAGCAGAAAATCAGCGAAAGGAAGAAAGCATATGGGCTTGTTTGATCGAAAGAATAAAAAAGAAAAGGGCACGCCGTTCTGGAAGTGCGGCAAGGAAACCGCAGAGGCTGAGCCGATTATTGAGCGAACGGAGGAAGAACCGGAGGAGTTTGCGCAGATCGCGGAGGAAACTATTCGCGAGCGGCAGCAGCAGGAGCAGGACGCTGTGCAGCAGGCGTGTGAGGATGCCGAACAGGTGGTGGCCTTAGAAGAAACGCGGCAGGAAGCGATCGCACTGGCACGACAGGCGGCACTCGATGCACAGCGGGAGGAAACGCAGTCGGATTCTGCGGATTACGAACCGGATGCGCAGGAGGAAGAGCCGGATGAAGAGCCGGTAGAAGAACCGGAAGAAGAACTGGAAGAAGAATCCAAAGAAGAACTGGAAGAAGTATCCGGCGAAGAACCGGAAGAAAAACCGGAAGAAGAACCAGAAGAAACATCCAGCGAAGTACCGGACAAGCAGGAGGAGAAGAGCCTGTTCGCGAAGCTGCGCCAGGGTCTGCGCAAGACAAAGAACGCGATGCTGTCGCGCATGCATCAGGTGCTAAGTGGATTTACCAAAATCGATGACGACTTGTTCGATGAGCTGGAAGAAACCATGATCATGAGTGACTTAGGGCCGGAGACATCGGTGCAGATTTGCGATCTTCTGCGCCAGCGCGTCAAGGAACGCGGCGTGACCGATCCGAAGGAGATTATGGGGATGATCCAGGAGATTCTGACCGAAATGCTCGGAGAGGATCAAGAGCTGACCTATCCGACAAAGCCGACTATTGTGCTGGTGATCGGCGTCAATGGCGCTGGAAAAACGACAACGATCGGCAAGCTCTGCTATCAGCTCAAGCAGGAGGGCAAAAAGGTCATTGTCGCGGCGGCGGATACGTTTCGTGCGGCGGCGATCGATCAGCTTGCGGTCTGGACAGACCGTGCTGGCGTGGATCTTGTGAAGCACGCTGAAGGATCCGATCCGGGCGCAGTGGTGTATGATGCAATTGCTGCGGCGAAGGCGCGGGACTGTGACGTGCTGATCTGCGACACGGCGGGGAGACTGCACAATAAGAAGAATCTGATGCAGGAGCTTGCGAAAATCAACCGCATCAGTACGACACAGGCGGAGGACTGTCATGTTGAAGTACTTCTGGTACTCGATGCGACAACCGGACAAAACGCTGTCAATCAGGCGCGGCTGTTCCAGGAAATGGCGGACATTACCGGCATTGTACTGACCAAACTCGATGGTACGGCAAAGGGCGGCATTATCGTCTCGATCCGCAATGAACTCGGGATTCCGGTGAAGCTTGTCGGCATTGGCGAAAAGATCGATGATCTCCAGTCGTTCCACGGTGCGGATTTCGTTCGCGCAATCTTTTCGCCAAACGAGGAGGCGTAGTATGGAAAGAATTGTCATTGCCTCGAATAATGCCGGAAAACTTCGAGAAATTTGCGCCATCCTCGCGCCGTTTGGCGTGGAAGCAGTTTCACAGCGAGAAGCCGGCTTTGCGATGGACGTGGAGGAAACGGGTGCGACCTTTGCGGAAAATGCGCTGCTGAAGGCGCAAGCGGTCTATGATGCGCTGCACTGCTCCGTGATCGCGGACGACAGCGGACTTCTGGTGGATGCGCTGGACGGCGCACCGGGCGTTTATTCTCACCGGTTTGCCGGAGAAAACGCGGACGATGCACAGCGCAACGAGAAACTGCTAGAGCTTTTGGAACAGACGCCGCCGAATCTCCGCACGGCACGATTCGTCTGCGTCTTGTGCTATCTCGATGCGCAGGGCGCGCCGCATATGTTCGAGGGGACATGCGATGGGACGATCGGAACGCAGCCGCTCGGGGAAAACGGATTCGGCTATGATCCGATTTTCTGTGTGGGTAGTCAGACGATGGCGCAGATGACAGACGAAGAAAAAAACCGGATCAGTCACCGTGCGAATGCGCTCGAGCGACTGAAGGAATATTTTGAAAATAGGAGTCAATCATGTTAACAAGCAAACAGCGTGCGGTGCTGCGCGGTATTGCCAGCACGTATGAAACGATTTTACAGATTGGAAAATGCGGCATCAGCGACACACTTGTCCAACAGGTGCAGGATGCGCTGCGCAAGCGCGAACTCATTAAGCTGCATGTCCTCGACAATTGTCTGCTCGCTGCCCGGGAGGCAGCGTCACAGCTCGCGGACGCGACAGGCGCGGAAGTGGTACAGGTGATCGGAAGCCGCTTGGTGCTGTTTTTACGGAATCCGAAAGAACCGGTGGTGAAGTTTTGACGCGCCGGATCGGCTTGTTTGGCGGCAGCTTTAATCCCATCCACAACGGTCACCTGCACCTCGTGCAGACCGCAAAGCGCTGTTTGGCGCTGGATGAGGTGATTCTGATCCCAGCACGCGTTTCACCGTGGAAGCAGCAGCACGAAAATATGGCATCGCCGCAGGATCGTCTGGCAATGTGCCGCCTTGCGGCGGAAACGCTGCCGTACTGCCGCGTGGACGATTTCGAGCTGGAGCAGGAGGGCGTTAGCTATACCATTTCTACAGCGCAGCACTTTCACCAATGCTGCCCGGACGCGGAGCGGATCCTTTTGATGGGAAGCGATATGTTTTTGTGCTTTACGCGTTGGTATCGCTGGCAGGAAATTCTGCAGCTTTTGTCGCTGGGTGTTGTCTCACGGGAAACGGACGACTGGGAAAAGATCGCGCGTCAGCGCCAATTGCTGCGCCCGTACGGAAGCGTGGAGCTGTGCAAGGCGCAGGCTTATCCGATGTCCTCGACAAAAATTCGGGAAAATTTCAAAAATCATGTCGATTCTTCTTGCTATTTGCCAAAAAAAGTAGTAGAATATATAGAAGCACATCTGCTGTATACATCGCCGTGATGCGTAAGCGATCGGCGCAGCGGAAAGGAATGGGACAGGAATATGTCAGAGCTGGAAGAATATCTGCAATCGAAGCTCTCCCCGAAGCGCTATCAGCATTCGGTCAACGTTGCGGCGGCGGCGGTGATGCTGGCGGAGCGGTATGGCGGCGTGGATGTGGAAAAGGCGCGCTTTGCGGGTCTTGTGCATGACATCTGCAAGGAGGACCCGAAGGACGTGCAGTATGCACGGGTACTGCAAAGTGAAATGGATGTCTGCGAAGAAGAACGAAAATCCTGGAAGGTCTGGCACGGGATCGCTGGCGCAGAGCTGCTGCGAACCGAGTTTGGCGTGACAAATCTCGATGTGCTGCATGCGGTGCGCTATCATACGATTGGCCGCGGCGGTATGTCGCGCCTCGAGCAGATCATTTACCTAGCGGATATGATTTCGGCGGAACGCAGCTATGCCGATGTCCAAGTGATGCGGAAAAAAACAATGGAAAGCCTGGAAAGCGGTATGCGGTATGCGCTGAAGTATTCGCTGCAAAAGCTGATTCGGCGCGAAGCGTGGATTCCACACCATACCATAGATGCATATCATGAGAGTTTGGCTGCACTTGGTCAGCAGGAAGGATAGACCCATGAGTAAACGGAACAAACGGCAGGATTCATGGTCGGAAACGGGCTATTATGTGCCCCAGAACCGCAAGCGCGCAAGAGACGTGATTGTCACGATCGCGGCGGTTCTGGTTACGGCTGTGCTGATTTTGGTAATGGTTTTTTATGCGCCGATTATTCGCTATGAAAAGACGGAGGGAAGCACGCTGGTGACGCAGCAGGTTTCGATTCTGGATTATTGGAAGCGCATCCAGCCGCTCGTGCGGCAGGAGGGGACGCTCTCGAAGCCTGACGCAAACAATGCCTCTGCGCTGAACCTGAAAGAGGACTCGGACTATGACGATGGCTTAGATCTCGAACAGATCATCGAGGGACAGTATACGATTCTCTTTCTCGGCATGGACGAAAGCGGCGATTTGTCTGATGTGAACTGGCTTTTGCAGTTCAATCTGATTGAGGGCATGCTCAATATTCTGCAGATTCCGCGCGACTCCTTTATGCCGGACTATGCGTCCTATTCAACGGCGAAATTCAACAGCATTTATCACAGCGGTCAGGAAACCGGCGTGACACCGATGCAGCGCGTGGTCAATGCCATCGAGGACAGTTTCTGTATCTATATCGACTGCTATGTCAAGCTCAATTGCACGGACATTGCCAATATTGTTGATTCGATCGGCGGGATTCTAATTACTCTGCCGGAGGAAATCGTCTATGAAGCCGATAAGGTCCTGCCGGCGGGTGAACAGGTTTTGGATGGCGAACAGTCCGAGTGGTTCGTGCGATTCCGCTACGGCTATGACGAAGGCGATATCGGCAGAGTGAAGGCGCAGCGGATCTTCCTGGCGGCGGCGATGGAGAAGATGCTGGATATGGGACATGTGACGCTGCTCAATGCCATGAAAAAAATCTATCAGAACCAGTGGATCGCGACCGATCTGTCACTCGAAGAAATCAGCATGATCGCGGACTTTGCATCGAATCGCCTGACGATGGACGCGGTGAATGTATTTATGGTGCCGGGCGAGGGGGTGACCTATTATCCCGGCGATGGCACGGCACAGTCGGTCTATTCGATTCATAAATCGGCGACAATCGAGATGCTGAACGAATATTTCCGACCGTTCCAGAACGCGATCACTTCCGAGGACAGCACAATTGTGGAACTTGTGCCGGAGGGACAATATCTCGCGTCCAACAACGATGATACACAGGAGAATCTAGAAGATATCAGCGAGGGTGACACGGAGGACGGCGTACAATAGCCTATTTCAATAACGAAAGGAGAATATACGATGACACAGCAGGAAACACTTGCAGTGATTGTGAAAGCATTGGACAGCAAGCGTGCGGAGGAGATCCGTGTGCTGGGCGTGGAAAAGCTGACGATTTTGGGCGACTATTTCGTTATTGCAAACGGTATGAGCACCACGCATACGTGGACGCTTGCCGATGAGGTGGAGTATCAGCTGTCACAGCATCAGATCGAGCCGCTCCACCGCGAAGGACGCGGAAACGGTTCGAATTGGATCGTGCTGGACTATGGTGATATTATCGTGCATATTTTCTATAAGGAAACGCGCGATTTTTATCAACTGGAACGCCTGTGGGCGGACGGCGATCCGGTGGACATTTCCGCATGGATTAAACCCGATCACGCCGAAGCGTAATGGGAAAAGGAGTTGGAGAATATGAGAGAAACCGGAAGGAAATGGGTCGTTGGCATCGGCGCATATCTGATTATCAAGTCGGTATTGAATTTGCTGCTTGGATTTGGCGTGTCGAATCTGGTGATGCTGCTTGTATCAGTTGTGGCGCTGGTGCTGATGCTCCATCGCGTGCCGTATATTTCCTATATTGTCGCGGCATTTCTGTTGATTCTGTTTTTGCTGCACATCGGAAGCAACATCAGCAATATTGGCAGCCAGTGGCTGTATCTGCTGGAGGGTATTCTGGATCTGGACGCAGCGGCAGTGCTGATATTCGAAAAAAATGTCCGGGTGTTTTTTCGTTAAGATGCGTCCCTGACGATTATACGGCAGCAGATTGGATCAAGCGGTCATTTACCACAGGAAGAGGAATGAGAAACACATGAGTAAGAATTACGATTTTACCGCAGTAGAAGTGAAGTGGCAGGTGTATTGGAAGGAGTATCAGACGTTCTGCGCAAGCGAGGATCACACAAAGCCGAAGTTTTATGCGCTGGTGGAATTTCCCTATCCATCGGGACACGGCATGCATGTCGGTCATATTAAGGCGTATTCTGGTCTGGAAGTTGTGAGCCGGAAGCGCCGGATGCAGGGCTATAACGTCTTGTTCCCCATTGGATTTGATGCCTATGGTCTGCCGACAGAGAACACCGCCATTAAGACTGGCGTACATCCGCGAAAGGTGACGGATGATAATATTGTGAAGTTCACCGGACAGCTCAAGCGCGTGGGCTTTTCGTTCGACTGGTCGCGTGTGATCGATACCACAGAAGAGGGCTATTATCGCTGGACGCAGTGGATCTTTTTGAAAATGTTCGAAAACGGTCTGGTGTTCCGCGACAAGACTTCGGTTAACTACTGTCCGAGTTGTAAGGTCGTCCTGTCCAACGAGGATTCGCAGGGCGGCAAGTGCGATATTTGTCACAGTGATATCGTCCAGCAGACAAAGGAAGTCTGGTATCTGCGGATTACAGAATATGCCGACAAGCTCCTCGAAGGACTCAAAACGGTCGACTATCTGCCGAACGTCAAGCTCCAGCAGGAAAACTGGATCGGCAAATCAACCGGCGCGTTTATCAATTTCTCGATCAAAGAGCAGGACGAAACGCTGCGGATCTACACCACGCGTCCGGATACGCTCTACGGCGTCACCTTCATGGTCATTGCCCCGGAGCATCCGATTATCCAGAAATATCGCGACAGCATAACCAATATCGAGGCACTCGATGCGTATAAAGCGGAATGTGCCAAAAAGAGCGAATTCGAACGCACACAGCTGGTCAAGGAAAAGACGGGCACGAAGATCGAAGGTCTTACGGCGATCAACCCGATTACCGGAAAGGAGATCCCGATCTATATTTCGGATTACGTCATGATAGGCTATGGTACGGGCGCGATTATGGCAGTGCCAGCACACGACAGCCGCGACTACGAATTCGCAAAGAAATTCGGGATCGATATCATTGAAGTTATCCGCGGCGGCGATATCACGAAGGAAGCGTATACCGGAGACGGCGAAATGGTGAATTCCGGCGTACTCAACGGTATAGCGAAGAAAAAAGACGCAATCGAGAAGATGCTGCAGATTCTTGAAGAAAAGGGCTGCGGCGAAAAGGGCGTTCAGTATAAGATGAAGGACTGGGCGTTTAACCGTCAGCGCTATTGGGGCGAGCCGATCCCGATCGTGCACTGTCCGCAGTGCGGCATGGTCGCTGTGCCGTATGAGGAACTTCCGTTGCGCCTGCCACCGGTCGAAAACTTCGAACCGGGTACAGACGGCGAAAGTCCGCTGGCGAAGATTGATTCGTTTGTACATTGCAAGTGCCCGAAGTGCGGCGCGGACGCGAGACGCGAGACGGACACGATGCCGCAGTGGGCAGGCTCATCGTGGTATTATCTGCGCTATTGCGATCCGCACAATGACAAGGCATTCGCTTCCCCGGAGGAACTGCAGTATTGGATGCCGGTCGATTGGTACAACGGCGGCATGGAGCATGTGACGCGCCACATGATTTATTCGCGGTTCTGGCATAAGTTCTTGTATGACCAGGGACTTGTGCCAACGCCAGAGCCTTACGCAAAGCGGACGGCACAGGGCTTGATTCTCGGCACGGACGGCGAGAAAATGTCGAAATCCCGTGGCAATGTCGTTGACCCGAACGATGTCGTGGATGTTTACGGCGCGGATGTGCTGCGGCTGTATGTACTCTTTATGGGCGATTATGAAAAGGCTGCGCCGTGGAGCGACAACAGCGTGAAGGGCTGTAAGCGCTTCATCGACCGCATCTGGGCACTGCAGGACAAGGTCACCGATTATGATACGTATAGCGATGAACTGCGCTCGAAGATGCATAAGACCATCAAAAAAGTCTCTGAGGACATCGAAGCGATGAAGTTCAACACGGCAATTGCGGCGATGATGGCGCTTTTAAATGAGATCTATGCAGTTGGCTCGATTACGAAACGCGAATTCCGCGATTTTTTGGTGCTGCTTTATCCGTTCGCACCGCATATTGCAGAGGAGCTTTATCAGGTGATTGGCTGTGAGGGCGTGCTCGATCAGCAGCAGTGGGTATCGTATGATCCGATGCAGTGCGTGGACGATGTGATCGAAATTGTTGTGCAGATCAACGGCAAGGTGCGCGCTAAACTCCAGATCGCATCGGACGCATCCAAGGAAGCGGTTCTGGACGCCGCTGTCGCAGAGCCGAAAATTGTGGAAGCTGTCACCGGAAAAACGGTCGTAAAACAGATATATGTACCAAAGAAGCTTGTGAATTTTGTGGTAAAATAACCAAAATTCAAATCTTTCAAAAAAAGTGCTTGACAATTTCTGTAAGATGTGCTACAATAAAATATATTGCTAAAAATGTTGAATGAGGATAATGATAATGTAGAAACTACCTGGTGTCCTTCCGAGGGATCTCGGTGGTATAGATTGGAAATTCGTCTGTGGACGGATGGAAAATGATCCTCTGTTGTAGTGGCAAAGGGAGGGAAATGTAAGTGGCAGAAGTTCGCGTTGGAAAAAACGAGTCTTTGGATACGGCGCTAAAGCGCTTTAAGAGATCTTGCGCGAAGGACGGTGTGATTGCGGAGGTCCGCAAGAGAGAACACTATGAAAAGCCTTCGGTAAAGCGCAAGAAGAAGTCGGAAGCTGCTCGTAAGCGCAAGTATTAATAAAAAAGCATTTGCGATACAAGCATATGGACGCACTTAATAAAAGTGCGTTCATTTTTTTCCTGCGCCATTTCGACATTTCCGGCGCTGCGATTGATGTATAATAAAGATAGTACTGGGCAAGAGACTGCCGATAGAAAAAACGCGGATTAGGAAATCACGCATGCAAAAGGAGGAATGCACATGCTGTTTCGGGCGAAGCTTGCCCTGCGCAGCGTTTGCGATATTACGCTGGCGCTTTTGGACAAGCTCGGTGTGCGCGGACTGCTGCTGGATATTGATAATACGCTGACAACGCACGATAATCCGACCCCCGCGTCCGGCGTAGAGGCGTGGGTGGCAGGGATGCAGGCGGCAGGAATCGCATTGTGCCTTGTCTCTAACAACCACGCGCCGCGTGTGAAGCCCTTTGCGGATCGGCTCGGACTGGATTTTGTCTGCGAGGGAAAAAAACCGCTTTCTAAGGGCTATCGGGAGGCGCTGCAAAAAATGCACCTTTCCCGAAAACAAGTCGCGGCAGTGGGCGATCAGATCTTTACGGACGTGCTCGGGGCGAACCTGTTTCGCGTGCCGTGTATTTTCGTGTTTCCGATGGAAATGGAAACGACACGCTTTTTTCGGCTGAAGCGAAAGCTGGAAATTCCGTTTTTGCCGCGTAAAATCTATGAAGAAGGAACTGATTTGAAATGATAAAAAAAGTATTGGTGATTCATGGACCAAATTTGAACTTGCTGGGTGAACGAGAGCCGGGCGTGTACGGCAGCATGACATTTTCGGAGCTGAACCGTCAGATTCTCGACCGCGCGGAAGGACTCGGTCTGGAGTGCGAGATTTTTCAGTCGAATCACGAGGGCGCAATCATCGATCAGCTGCACGCAGCGCGCCACAGCGTGGACGGTGTCGTCATTAACGCCGGTGCGTATACGCATTACAGCTATGCGATTCACGATGCGATTCACGACATTCGGATTCCCTGTGTCGAGGTACATATCAGCAATATCTACGCGAGAGACGCGTTTCGCGCGCATTCGGTTCTCAGTCCGGTTTGTGCCGGAACAATTGCCGGATTTGGCGTGAACGGTTATTTTCTCGCACTGCAGGCGCTTTCAGAAATGTGAGGTGATTTGCTATGACCGATCGAATCGACAAACTGATGCATCGGCTGCCCATAGCGGTCGATGCTGCACTCATACAATCGGACGTCAACCGCTGCTATTTCACCGGCATGCAGTCCTCCGCAGGTACGGTGCTCTGCTTTCGGGACGCGGCATATCTCCTGATTGATTTTCGCTATATCGAAAAGGCGTGGCAATGTGTCAAGCATTGTACCGTGATCGAACAGCACGATCTGTACAACCAGATCCGTTTGCTGCTGCTCGAACACGAGGCGAAAAATCTTGCGGTGGAGTCGATGACAATGACGCTGAACGGCTTTTCGAAGCTCAAGCAGCAGCTCGGGCAGGTGGTACAGTTTGACTGCAGCGATACGCTCAGCCAGGGGATCTATCACTGCCGCACGGTAAAATCAGCGGATGAAATCGAGAAAATTCGTGCGGCACAGCACATTGCGGAGATCGCGTTTGACGATATTTTGACGTATATCAAGCCCGGCGTTTCGGAGCGCGACATTATGCTGCGCTTAAACCGAACGATGCTCGAGCACGGCTCAGACGGGGAGTCGTTCCCCACAATCGCACTGACGGGTACGGCGACTTCGATGCCACACGGCGTGCCATCTGCAGATCGCCTGGTGCAAAATGGCGATTTTGTGCTGATGGATTACGGCGCGACATGCGATGGCTATCACAGCGATATGACCCGAACGGTCTGCGTGGGGAATCCCAGCGAAAACATGCAGATGGTCTATGAAACAGTGGCACAGGCGCAGACGGCGGCGCTCCACGCGGCAAAGGCAGGCATGACTGGAAGACAGCTCGATCTGTGTGCGCGTGACTTGATCGAAGCCGCCGGATTCGGCAAGAACTTCGGGCATGCGCTCGGGCACGGCGTGGGTCTGGAAATCCACGAATACCCCAACGCATCCCCTGGCGCAAAGACGGTGCTGCAGCCGGGCAATGTGGTGACGGTTGAGCCGGGAATTTATTTGCCAGGAGAATTTGGCGTGCGCATTGAGGACTTCGTGGTGATTCGGGAGGACGGCTGTGAAAATCTGACACAAGCACCAAAGCATCTTCTGGTACTGTAAGCGGGTCTGCATGAAAATGCGTGTGGAAGTGCGCCGAAATGTGTGTGCCCAGCAAAAAAAGCGCACCGATTTTTTATCGAATCTTATGGAAATGTAAAAAAATTCCGGAATGTTATGCTACAATAGAACTGATACAAAAAGAAGAAGAAAAACGCGCTCTCA
>JAJQAB010000109.1 GCA_021203985.1 Ruminococcus sp.
AGCCGCGCCCGGAATCAAGCACTCTTTCGTTGCCTTCGGCTCCTCCATCGTGCCTAATTCTATTCCAACTCGTTTAACATCTTGCTTTTTCAAGCGCGTGTAACAGATCATTGACAACTCTACAGCCGATTCAGATTCTTTTGCAGAATTGCACTTGACAAACCGGGGGAAATTATGTTAAAATAAAAAAAGAGTATCCTGGATCGAAGAAAAAAACTGGATACTTTGCACACTGCTGCTTTGCGGAGCTGTTTTGTGCAACGATTTTATTACAAGGAGGATTGCTATGCGCAAAACATTTCGAAGGACGCGCAAAAAAATACGGGCGCGTTTTGGCACGTTGCGCCACTGTGGCATTTGCGGCGGCTTTTTTGCTTGCCACAATGAGTGCATGTGCTTCCGATGAAGCTTCTTCAGAATCGTCCTCCGCGCAGTCTGAACGATCAGATGCTGCGATGTTCGAAACGTATGTTTCAAACACGGTGGTAGCCACCGGAAATAACACAGCGATTTCTAGCGCGGATCATGTGACTTATCGGGCGTGGATGCCGGTTGAATGCTACGGCGAATTCGACTATTGCTTTTATTTTTCGAATACGGTCGATTCGACTTGGGATGACGGTTCCGAAGCGTATGCCGGTATGCCTGGTAGCAGCTATACAATCGAAAGTGCATCTGTTTCAAATGGCAGAACGGAGTTTGACGCGAATGTTGAGCCGACATCGACTGTTACAGTAACGTTTTCCGGCGAGACGCAAAAAACGGTTTCGCCGAATGAGACATTTTGGAGCGATCCGATTACGCTGGATCTTTCAGAGGACCATTATCTGCTATGGAAATGGACGTTGTCCGGGACGGATATTCCGGCGATTTGTATGTCCAATATGACATATTCCTATGCAGATCAAGGCGATGACAAGGGCTTTCTCTATACCAATGAGATCCCGCTGCCGCAGCTGTTCGGTTGTGCACGTGAAGGCATGACACAAATCATGACAATTGGCGATTCGGTGACACAGGGCTGTCAGACTTCGGATTTCTCCTATCAATTCTGGGCAGCATAGACCTTGGATCAGCTTGGCACGGAAAATTACAGCCTGTGGAATCTATGCCTTGGCTATGCGCGCGTTACGGATTGTGCATTGGACGGCGATTGGCTGGAACGTGCGGTTGCCGGCGCGGATGTGATAACGGTTGCGTTTGGAACAAACGATATCATCAGCGGCGCTTATGGTGCGGAAGGGTCTTCTTCCGCGGAGGAGATCGAAACCGCCGTGCGCAGTATTGTAAAAAGATGCACAGATTCCGGCGTCCAATCGATTTTGTGGAACTCACCGCCTTTTGAATTAACGGAAGCACTAGAAGAAATTCGCGTAAGCTATAGCTATAATCTTACGGTAGAAGCGATTGCTGTGGA
This sequence comes from Ruminococcus sp., assembly GCA_021203985.1. Classification (GTDB taxonomy): domain Bacteria; phylum Bacillota; class Clostridia; order Oscillospirales; family Ruminococcaceae; genus Ruminococcus_C. The sequence continues at coordinate 1,418 of JAJQAB010000109.1, forward strand.
CTATGGCGCGTCATATTTTGATGCTGCGGCGCTTTTGGCGGACGAGATGTATGCGTCAAAAACGGTTTATGGACAGCACCCAAATGATGAAGGCGGAACGGTTCTCGCAACGGCACTTGCACCGCTCATTCAAACGGTGTTGGAGTCGTAAATTGGCAATTGGATTTCTGGCTTTCATTCGCTTCCATATTTGTGAAGCAATGCGATTACAAAGTGAGGTAATTTTTTATGAAGCATCGTATCTTATCCATGATCACCGCCGGCTGTTTTGCGATCACCTGTACTGTGACTGCTGTATGCGGCATGCAAATGAAAACATCCGCGAGCGATGACGCGCTGAAAATCATGGCAGTCGGCGACTCGATTACGCATGGTTATATCAATAATGACAACGGTTATCGGAAGTATCTCTGCTATTACTTGCAGCAAGCGAGTTTTACCAATTATGATATGGTTGGCTTGCAGAATAGTTCGACAGATTCGGCAACTTATACCGTGACAGAAGAAACCAATGAAATTCCGGCGAACACTGTGATTACATACGATCCGGCACACGAGGGTTACAGTGGCTATAGTATCCAATCTTATGCATCACCGCAGAATCGATCGGGGATCTATGAAACACTGTTCGAAGGCAGAGACGCTGTTAAAGATTATGATCCGGATGTGATTCTTTTACAGATTGGGACAAACGATATTTTAGATGCAAACAGTGCTGGTATTCAAGATCGATTGGATACGTTGATTGAGCGTATTGAGGATTCTTTAAGCACGGATGCTGCTTTGTTTGTCGCATCGATTCCGGATATTGATCCTTCCAATAGTGCAATTGAAGGATGGCTTTGGGCATATGGTAGTGTGGATGCAAATTATTATAGTGACTTCGATACTTTTGCCGCAGAATTTAACGAAAACTACGTCCACCCGTATAATGAACTGATCAAGGAACTGGTCGAAGAAAAGCAAGCGGAAGGGGACAACATCTATTTCGCTGACATCAACAGCGTGGTTGATGTCGATACCGGCTTATATGATGGCGTGCACCCGAATGAATATGGTTATGCCTGCATGGGTGAATATTGGGCAAGCCTTTTGATGCAATATATAAACGAAGAACTTTCTACAGGAACAACAACAACAACCACAACAACAACGACGACAGATGTAACGACTACCACCGAAGTTTCGACAAGCCTTACAGAATCGACCACATCTACACAAGAAACAACCACTGAAATTACATCCACAGAAGAAACATCAACCACCACAGTCACAGAAACTATCACCGAGGATTCAATACAGACAGTGTCTGTTACAACAGCAGAAACAACAGAAACAACACTTACAGAAACCGAAACGAATGCACCGAAGGAAACGGATTCAACAACGAGTACAACCACAACGACAGAAACAACAAGTACGGAAACGACAGATTCTTCGGCGCAAATTCCATATGTTGGTGATATCAATTCTGATGGAGAGACGAACCTGGCGGATCTGATTTTCCTGCAGGAATATTTGCTGTCGAATCGGACTTTCACGTACGATACTTATTTACGGGCAGATTTGTCGCAGGATTCTCAGGTGAATGGGATTGATTTGAGCCTGTTGCGGCAAGTGCTGTTTGCACAGAATTGACGTTATGATTCGTGGCTTACTTTTTGATATGGACGGCGTGCTACTGGACACGGAAAAGATTTATTTTCAGTGCTGGAAACAGAGCGCACGCGAATTTGGCTTTGAGTTAACCGATGAAACTGCACTGGCGGTACGAAGCTGCTCCCAGAGATATGCACAGCCGTATTTTCATCGCGTTATGGGAGATACCTTTGATTATCTTGCGATTCGCAATCGCCGCAGAGAATTGGTGTCATTGTATATTGCGGAGCACGGTATTGCGCAAAAACTGGGCATTCTTTCGCTTTTGTCGTATTGCCGTTCGAAGGGGATCATAACCGCGGTTGCTACGGCGACCTCGCGCTCTGATGCGGAAAAACGATTGGCGATGGCGGGTTTAGGTGATGTCTTTTCTGAAATTGTCGGCGGAGATCAGGTGCTTCGTGGTAAGCCAGACCCGGATATTTATCAGACCGCGGCGGCAGCGATTGGCTTGTATCCACAGGAATGCGCTGCAATTGAAGATTCTCCGAATGGGATCTTTGCCGCTTTTGCCGCAGGATGCCGTGTAATTGCAGTACCAGATCTCACGATGCCAGATGCTTCCATACAGCCGATTTTATACGGTATTGCATCAGATTTAGCGCAAGTGATTCCAATCTTAGAAACGCCTTGATTGCAGAAAGGGATATGCATGAAAATAAATTCTGTTTCAGAGATATTTGATATTCCCCAGCTATCCTATTTTTCTTATGGAAACGTGTTTACCGGAAGCCGTGGGAAGCTGAGCTTTAAAATCACGCCAGGTGAGGAATTTACAATTCAGATTTGGCATAGCCGATTGTGTTCAGAACGAGCAGATATCGAGGAAGAACGGCATTATCTAATGGATGAATCGGGCTTTCATGAGATGCTGCGTTGGTTAGAGTCAAAAGTATCCTGAGCAATCTTACGTGAAAAAGCTGTCGCAGAAAAAACTGCGACAGCTTTTTGGCCTTTGACGAGTCGTAGATGGTTTTCTGTGCGACCGTCTTTATTTTTGATTTTCCTGGACGATTTGATTGGTATAATGTGCCAACTTTTCCATGCACGCTTCAAATTCAACGCCATACCACGGCGCTTTCTCGTGCGGAAGCGACTGCAAATCTAGCAAGGTGGCTTTCATGGTATCCGCTGTGAAATTGACAGCAACTGAAACCGCTTGTTCGAGGGATGCGCCGCGCATCAGCGCGCCAGAAAATACACTTGAAAAAATATCTCCTGTACCGTGCATAGATTCCGGAATGTGCTTGCGAAAAGCACTGCAAAATTGATTGGTTTTGCTGTCGTATGCAACTGCACCGTGTCGTTGGTCATCATACTGAATGCCAGTTAAAACGGCGGTTCGGCATCCTAGTTTGGTTAAACTTCGAAGCATAGCTTCGACTTCTTGCTGCGTGTATGTTTCTGTATATGGAAGATCCAATAAAAGCAATGCTTCCGTAAGGTTCGGGACAATCACGTCTGCTTTTTGACAGAGCTTTCGCATTTCTACCGTGAAATCCGGTGTAAATCCAGCGTATAGCTTGCCGTTATCTCCCATAACTGGATCGACAATAATTTGTGTCTGGCTTCCGCCGAATGTATCGAAAAAATCTGCAATAATTTGTACTTGTTCGCGCGATCCCAAATAGCCCGTGCCAATTCCGTCAAAATGCAAATTTAAGTTTTTCCAGTGTGCTGTGATCCGCGGGATGTCAGCCGTTAGATCGCGGAAGGTATAACCGGAAAAACCGCCGGTATGCGTGGACAATACAGCGGTTGGGATGACTGCTGTTTCAACGCCCATTGCAGAAATCAGCGGCAGCGCAGCAGTCAGTGAGCATTTTCCAAAACAGGAAATATCTTGAATTGTTACCATTCGTTTTAACATGATCTCATTCCTCTTTTTCAGAATCTGAAGTAGTTTCTTTTTCCGTGAATTGTATCTTTTGCATATATCGTTTCATCGCAGCAAAGCTTTCTTCGCTGAAGACATGTTCCATTTTGCAGGCATCCTCTGATGCTGTTTCTGGCGAAACACCGATAAACTCCAGCCAATTGGACAGAAGCAGATGCCGATCGTATATTTTTTCAGCGATTGCTTTCCCTTGCTCAGTTAGCGTGATTGCATTCGTATTGTCTACGACAATGCAATCATTTTCTCTTAATTTTTTCATCGCAACGCTAACACTGGGCTTCGAAAATCCCAGTTTGTTTGCAATGTCCACTGCATGCACATTGCCATTTTGATTGTGTAAAATCAAAATGGCTTCTAAATAATCTTCAGCAGATTTTTGAATTTTCAAATTGAATCTCCTCCGTTTCATTCGATCTTGTTTCATTATATCATGTTTCGGAGGAAAAAGCAAGTGCGATCCTGCACAAAACACAGAAATCAATTTTAGTAAACAACATGTAATAATTTATCGAAGTCGACC
>JAJQAB010000025.1 GCA_021203985.1 Ruminococcus sp.
GCTTAGTCGACTTCGATAAATTATTACATGTTGTTTACTAAAATTGATTTCTGTGTCAAAATAGTCGGTCTTTTCAGGGGGTTTTACAAATTCACCAAAAATTCTGCACAAAATACGTTTTCATTTTTTTGTGACAGTTGACAAAACCGTGCCGGAAATGCCAGCAAAAAGCAAAGCATCCGGCAAAAAAATCCGCGCGCGCTTTCTGTGCGGTTTCCCTGTATATTTCAACCGCTTTTGCAGACAATAACAGCGCATCGCGCCAACAGCTGCCGCGATGTAAGCGAAAAAAAGCACACAATCATGAATTTTAGAAGATGGAGGATCGCATAGATGAAAGCAACAGGAATCGTCAGACGGATTGATGATCTGGGCCGCGTGGTGATCCCGAAGGAAATCAGCCGCACGATGCGGATTCTGGAGGGCGATCCGCTGGAAATTTACACCAGCAGTGACGGAGAGGTCATTTTCAAAAAATATTCCCCGATCGGTGAGATGAGCGAAAACGCAGCGCAGGTTGCAGAAATCATGCACCGTCTTGCCGGCTGTCCAGTCGCAGTATTCGACCGCGATCATGTCGTGTCGGTTTCAGGGACAGCGAAAAAGGAATGGAACGCGTGGCGCGTTTCGCCGAAACTCGAAGAGCTGATGGAAAATCGCCGGCAGTATTACGCAGAGTCCGGTCAGCCGGACTTGATGCCGGCGGAGGGCATAGAAAAAAGCGCCGTTGCGTGCATGCCGATTATTTCCTCCGGAGACGTGACCGGTGCGGTGGCGTTTCTCGACAACGGAAACGGCGGATCGATTAGTGACAGCCAAAAGAGCCTGATTCAGGCGGCATCTCAGTTTTTGGGACGCCAGCTCGAGGACTGAGAAGCGAAGGGACGCAAAAAACGTCCTGCCATTTTTCGAAGCGGACTGCTGCATGTCGTGCGGCAGTCCGCTTGTTTTGCGGTGTGTGTGCGTTTTGAGAAAAAATAGAAAATCCTATTGAAATTTCTGAGCGGCTGTGCTATAATGAAAACAGAAAGCGGACTTGTACGGCGCTGCCACAACGTCTCTCTCGAAAGAGGTGATCTGCACGCTGCGTGCCGGCGTATCTACGGCTTGTCTCTATCCGCGCGTTGTCGAAGAGGCACTGTACGATCTGGCGCTTGCCGGCGTTGGACATGTTGAAATTTTCATCAACACCCATGCAGAACTGCGTACCGCCTTCATCGATACGCTTGCAAAGCTGATGCGGCGCTTTGACGCGCCGTTCCCTGCATACTTATACGAGTGAAATTGAACCGATGATACTTTTCTCGAATTATCCGCGCCGCGTTGAGGACTATCTCGAATATTGCCGCCGCTATTTCACCGCCATGCAGCAGCTCGGCGCAACGATTTTCGTCCTGCACAGGAATAAGATCCCGGCGGCGTCTCTGAACGCTGCGCTTTACTTCGAACGCTTTCAGTGCCTGTCCGAGCTTGGCGAAAGCTTCGGGATTCAGATCGCACAGGAAAACGTTGCACGCTGTACGAGCGCTTCGCTGGCGTTTTTGACGCAGATGCGGGACGCACTCAGGAAACAGGCACACTTTGTGCTGGACGTCAAGCAAGCGGTTCGTGCCGGCGAATCACCAATGGCAATGCTCCAGGCGCTCGGATCGCATGTCGTGCATGTACATATCAGCGATCACGGAGAGTACAGCGACTGCCTCCCGATTGGGAAGGGACGGTTTCAGGTGAATGCATTTTTGCAGCAGCTCGTACGCGTCAGTCCGGACTGCTCTGTGATCCTGGAATTGTACCTCAGCGGATTTTCCGACCTGCCGGTGCTTGTCAGCAATTATACACTGCTGCAAAATCGAATCCATGCAGCGGAGAAGGGGGCGAACGGAGATGCATTGTCCGTATTGCGGTGAGGATGACACGCGCGTTGTGGATTCCCGCCCTGCAGAGACAAAGATTCGCCGCCGCCGGGTGTGCGGATGCTGCGGTAAGCGCTTTACCACGTACGAAGCGGTAGAGCGTCCTCTTTTAATGGTACAGAAACGCAACGGCTCGTTCGAACCGTTTGACCGCAATAAACTGCTGATCGGTGTCCTGAATGCCATCAAAAAGCGACCGGTCAGCGCCGACCAGATCGATGCGATGATCGACCGCATGGAAGCACAGTACGCCAACGAAATGTGCAGCACGGTCACTTCGATCGAAATCGGCAACGCGGTCATGGAACAGCTGAAAGTGATTGATGCGGTCGCCTATGTGCGCTTTGCGTCTGTCTATGAGGACTTCACCGATGTTGCCGGATTTATCGCAGCGATAAGCGCACTGGACGCGCCGAAAACCGATGACCCTATGCATACACAGGGGTAACCAAAAGGAGAAAAATATGAGTAAAAATTGGAATGATTTTTTTAATACCGAGGACCACTCGATGCTCTACGACATGCAGGATATCCACGACAATAAGATCTGGGCGGCGTTGTCTTATGTCAGCATTTTGTTCATCCTGCCGCTTTTTGTCAACGGCGGCAAATCCAAATATGGCAGATTCCACGCGAACCAGGGCTTTCTTCTGTTTCTGATGAATCTCGTGTGCAGCATTGCCACATGGATTCTCAGCTGGATTCCGTTTATTGGCACGCTCGTACAGGTTGTGCTGTCACTGGCAGTACTGGCACTGATGATTCTCGGGATTATCAACGCCGTTACCGGAAAGGCAAAAGAACTGCCGCTGATCGGCGGACTGCTGCACGTGTTCGACAAGTAAACCTCAAGGCAACACCGCCTGCATCGCCTGGGTTTCTGCATCGTATTGCATCGCCCCGACCAGCATCTGATTTTCGTCTACGAGCAGTTCCACGCGCAGAGTGTCCTGTGCGGCGCTGCTTTGCACGTAGGTGTACTACGTGACGGTTTCGCCGAAATGCGCCGACAGCGGCAGGTGCTGCGTCTCCTGCAGCACAGCGTAGTCCGCACAAGCGCCCTTCGCCGCCGTGGGAAGCTGGATTTCCTCCATGGAGAGCAGATGGCAGTCAACGAAGCCTTGTGCCTGCAAAAAAAGCGAGCCGGTCGGCTTCAGAGGAAACGGCGATTTCTGCGGTAGGCTCTGCCGAAGGCGCACGCTCTGCCCAGCGAACGAGCCAGACGCCGCCCAAAAGAAATCCGGCACAGTCGAGGATCAGAATCCCTCGTTTTCCCATTGCAATCACGTCCTTTCAGGGAATGCCTATGGCAACACCGCACAAAGACCGCCCGCGGCTTTGTGCGCCATCTGCTGTGACCGAAGGGAGTGCCCTTGTGGTACATCTTTTCCTTTATCTTGCAAAGTTCCTCCTTGCAATACATCAAGTATTGCTTCGTTGTCACTTCACAATCTAAAGAAAAATCTGCAGCGCATCTGACGCTGGATCTTGTGCGGTGCTGCCCTATATATATGTATACCATCGGAAAAAGAGAACAGGAGATCGCTTATTTATGCGTTTAGATCAATTTTTATCCGCCCGAACGATGGACTCGCGCCTGGAACTGCGCCAGAAGATTCTCGCAGGACGCATTACTGTGGATGGTACGGTGATGCTGCGGGCAGATCAGGCGGTGCATCCAGACACGCAGACGATCTGTCTCGATGGCGCAGTCGTGCCTGGCGACACGTATTTGTATGTATTGCTCCACAAGCCGAAAGGCTATGTCTGCTCTGCGAACGAACCGGGTCAGCACAGCGTCCTCGAGCTTGTTCCACCCTCGCTCTCCCGAAAGGCACTCCAGCCGGTCGGACGCATGGACAAGGACTCTACGGGCATGCTGCTCCTGACCGATGACGGTCAGCTTTCGCACCAGATCACCGCTTCGCGCAGCCATGCGGAAAAGTACTATATCGTGGTGCTCGCGCGCCCGTGGGAACCGTACTACGCCGAGCGCTTTGCGCAGGGCATCACGCTTTCTGACGGCGAACAGTGTCTCCCTGCACGCGCGGTGTTTATCCCCGGCACGGACAACCAGGTGCTCGTCTGCCTGCACGAGGGGAAATATCATCAGGTGCGCCGGATGATGGCAGCGCTCGGTAATCACGTCAGTGACTTGTGCAGAGTCGCCATCGGTGGGCTTACACTGCCACCTGATTTGGCGTGTGGGGACTGCCAATTGCTCTATGATGAAGATGTCCAAAAAATCTTAAAAAACAAAGCGATTTTGCAAGCTTGCTACAAATCGTTCGGAAAAGTTCGTCATAATTGATAAATAAGCATGCTGAAATTTGGGCATTTAATGACTTGAAAAATTTTTGGAATTTTGGTATGATAATAATATTACCGAAAGCGATGGGTTGGATTTTGGATTCTGGCGCATCGCCGGATCGGAAAAATTAGTTTAGGAGGAACTGCACGAATGGCAAGTTTATCACTTCGACACATTTATAAGAAGTATCCGGGAAACGTTGTGGCTGTAAAGGACGTCAATCTCGAAATCAAGGATAAAGAATTTATCGTATTGGTAGGGCCTTCCGGCTGTGGTAAGTCGACCACACTGCGTATGATCGCTGGACTGGAAGAAATTTCCGAGGGCGAGCTGTATATTGGCGATCGCATTGTCAACGACATCGCGCCGAAGGACAGAGATATCGCAATGGTTTTCCAGAACTACGCGCTGTATCCGCACATGACAGTATTTGACAACATGGCGTTTGGATTGAAGCTGCGGAAGGTTCCGAAGGATGAGATTGCAAAGAAGGTAGAAGAAGCTGCAAAGATCCTCGACCTGACACATCTGCTCGACCGTAAGCCGAAGGCAATGTCCGGTGGTCAGAGACAGCGCGTTGCGCTGGGCCGTGCAATCGTTCGGAATCCACAGGTATTCCTGTTGGACGAACCGCTGTCAAACTTGGACGCAAAGCTCCGTGCACAGATGAGAACGGAGATCTCCAAGCTGCATAAGAAGCTCGGCACAACCTTCATCTACGTTACCCACGACCAGACAGAGGCAATGACGATGGGCGACCGCATCGTAGTTATGCGTGACGGAATCATCCAGCAGATCGATACGCCGCAGGCACTCTATGAGAAGCCGGGCAATAAGTTCGTTGCTGGCTTCCTCGGCTCGCCGCAGATGAACTTCATTGACGCGACCCTGAAGAAGGCAAACAACTACTATGTAGAATTCGGCGCAGAGGCGACCAAGACCAGCAAGGCTGTGAAGTATCAGATCGAGATTCCGGCTGCAAAGGTTACACCGGCGCTGGCAGAATATGTGGATAAGGAAGTCATTCTGGGCATTCGTCCGGAAGCGCTGCACGATGATGAAATGTTCCTGTCGAACGCAACGACCGGCGTAATCGACTGCACGGTTGAAATCACCGAAATGATGGGTGCAGAGACATTCCTGTACTTCAACTGCGTTGGCATTCCGCTGACCGCACGTGTTGACCCGCGCTCGACCGCTCGTCCGCAGGATGACATCAAGATCGCAATGGATCCGAACAAGATCCACCTGTTCGATAAGGAAACAGAGACTACAATCATTAACTGAGGGTAATTTCTGGTATTTTTGAAAAATGAAAATGGCTGCTGCACTAGATTGCAGCAGTTTTTTGTTTGCGCGTTTTTGCAAGAGCAAAAAATCCCCAGCACGCGCCGAGGAAATTTGCTTTTTGTTTTTATGACAGCTGCACGCGACACGCCTACCGCGTCACCGCCGCCGTCGTCTCCAGCGCAAGCTGGATCATTGCCGTAAAGGAAGTTTGCCGCTCCTGTGCTGTCGTAAACTCACCGCGCAGTGGACAATCCGAAACCGTTGCGATGCAAAGCGCCTGTGCACCAGCCGCCGCCGCGTTCATATAGAGCGCCGCCGCTTCCATTTCCGTTGCCAGGACGCCCATTTTCGCCCACTGCGGCAAGGGACTCGGCTCACGGTAGAACACATCGGTCGACAGCAGATTCCCGACATGCACCGGGATGCTTAGCCGCCCTGCCGCCGCGACAGCCGCCTCCAACAGCGCATAGGACGCGATTGGCGCGTACGTGCCAGGAAGGTCGTACTGCGCCGCGTAGTTCGAATCGGTACACGCTGCCTGTCCGAGTACCACATCGCGCAGCTGTACATAGTCAGCAACGCCGCCAGCTGTGCCAACGCGCAGAATGCGTTCGACCCCGTATTCGTGATACAGCTCATAGGAATAGATGCCGATAGAGGGCATGCCCATGCCGCTGCCCTGTACCGAAATCCGAACCCCGTGATAGCTGCCGGTATAGCCGTACATGCCACGTACCGTGTTGTAGCACACAGTGTCCTCGAGATACGTCTCTGCGATGAATTTTGCCCGCAGTGGATCGCCCGGCATCAGGACGGTTTTTGCAATTTCGCCGGGTGCGGCTGCGTTGTGTGGTGTTGCCATAAGAATCCTCCTTTTTGGGTAGCTAAATAGTGTTTATTTTATCTTCTGTGGCGCAGTTTGTGCAGTGTTGGCATAAAGTCACGGAAGTTGTACGCCGTGATGAAAATCAACCCTACGCCAAGAATCGGAATCCAGAGCGGCGGCTCGTCCACTACGACAATCCCCAACAGGAATAGAATTCCCGTATTTGCGAAAAACTTCGCGTGATTGACCGGAAACAGAACGTATTTTCTCGCGTCCACAATCCGGATGCAGTAGCAGACAAAGTAGCTCATAAATGTGGCAATCGCTGCGCCTATGATGCCCCAGTTGTAAATCAATACAATGTTGAGCACAATGTTGACAGCTGCCGCAATAAGACTTGTCCAGAACGAGTGTGTGGTGTGCTGTGTCGCTGTATAAACACTGCTCAAAAATTGATTGAAGCACATCATCAGCACGCCGACAATCAGCACCGGCGTATAACGATAGGCGCTCGCGTACTCCGGATAGGTGCTCGAATCGATGAGAATCTTGGAGAGAAGCTGTACAAATACAATCAAAAACGCGCTGGCAATAAACAGAAAGGACTGATACGCCTCAAAGATGCGCTGATAAAAGTGACTGCGATCCTTTGAGTTGTTCTCTTCAATCGCCGACATGTTCCACGCCTGGAAAAAGATTGTGGAAATGGTGGAAATGAGGTTGGGGATCTTGGTGGAAACGCCGTAGATTCCGGCAGCTGTTTCGCCGACAAGTCCGCTCGGCCCTGGCATGTACCGAATGAACAGCCGGTCGGAAAATCCCGTAATCAGCCAGAGCAGCGCCGAGGGAATGAGCGGAACGGAAAAGCGCAGCATCGTTCGTGTGATTTTCTTGTCCCAATAGTAGAGCCGGAAAAACCGCGGCAGTCCTGCGACAGCCCACAGGAAAATTCCGGAGAGCAGATCCGACAAAATGACGGAAATAAGAAAGCCCGTAACGCCCAAGTGAAATCCGGCAATGAACGTGACGTTAAAAATGAAAAGCGTCAGCGTTGCAAGAATGCCGTCTACCGCGAAAAGCCGTACCAGCCCACGCGCGCGGACAAATTGGGATGCGATTTGTCGGAAGCCCGAAGTAATGCAGTAGATCACCAGCAGCACCACATAGCCCTCGGTGTAGGGCAGCAGCGTCAGCAGCGGCGACAGGACAATCAGCAGCACAATCCCAGTGACCTCCGCTATGCAGGCGGACGTAAAGATCTTCCGGTTGTCGTAATTCAGGTCGATGCCATAGCGAATGACGGCATCCGCAATGGAAAATGTAATCACCGGAATCAGAAAGTTCGCCGTCAGCTCCAATAGTTCCTTCGTGCTGTTATCGCTCGGGTTGATGTTTCCAGTATAAAGCCGCGTCAAAAGCAGCAGCAGAATCTTAGAACCAAACGAACCGATCGCAAAAATCAGCGTGTTCGAAACCAATTTTTTGTACTTGTTCATGTGAACCACCTTTCTGTAATACTCCGCGGCAGTCAGTCGCTGCGATCCTGCCTATTATTATACCATAAATTTTCGTCAAATGGAATCCCTTTTTGACTTTCTTCGATGCTTGTTGGAAAAACTGTGCATATCACACAAAAATTGGGATTTTATTTTGTGCATCCATACAAACTTTTTTCATCGCGCTCGCCGTGCAACATTTTGGCATGTTGGATTGTTTTTCTTATGGGCACAGCGGAGAACTTGCCGGTGGCAAGGAAGGCTAACAAAAATAAAAAGGGGATGCTTTCATGCCAATGGACGAAATTGCATTTGCGCAGCTTTACGCGCGGCATGTGGACACCGTTTATCGTATTTGCTACATACGCATGCAAAACCAAATGGATGCGGAGGATCTGATGCAGGAAACATTCCTGTGTGCGCTCCGGCAGACCAAGCCGTGGAACGATGAGGCACACGAGAAGGCGTGGCTGATTGTGACAGCTTCGAACCTCTGTAAAAAACGTGCTGTGCCGCCGGACACGCCTTGTGCGCGTGGAACTGACGGACGGCATACCAATCAATGCGAACGTAGACGCGCCCGATTGGGAGATGTCCGATCTTCTGACAGCGGTGCTGCGCTTGCCAGATCAATATAAGACCGTGATCTATTTGTTCTACTATGAGGGCTATTCGGGCGCGAAAATTGCACAGATGCTCCACAAGAAGGAATCGACCGTGCACAGTCTTTTGCATCGTGGCAGAAAGCGCTTATCAAAATCGTTGGGAGGTGACGCAGATGCCGAAGCATGAGCCGAACACAAAGGATCTTCACCGCGCGCTCGATCAGCTGACACCGGACGAAGCGACAAAAGAGCGCGTCTATGCGGAAATTCTCCGCCGCGCAGCGGAATCGGAGACGAAGCGTTCGCCGTGGTATGCGCACTGGAAGGCCGTTTCCGGTGCTGGATCGGCGGCACTGGCGTGTGTCGTTGTGCTGGTGACCGTAGTGCACGGCAGACTGCCGCAGAACGGAACGTCACAGCTGGAGATCGTCTTGGAAGAATCGGCTGAGACAAGCACCGCAGACGAAACGCCATATGCGCCTAAATGGACTAAAACGACACCGAACGATCCGCAGCAGGCAACGGTAACGCTTGTATCGGAACAGTCACCGCGCGAATCGCAGCCGGCGTAGGATTCTGACAGCGCGGCGGCAGTGGTGATCAGCCCAGGTGAAACGCAGACGGTCACCGTCTCACAGGCGCACGCACAGACAGACCAGACGCAGTCCGATTCACAAGAGACGTCCGCAAACCCAGTCGTTACCGGCACGACTGCTGAAAAGTCGACATCGTCCGAAACAAAGCCGGCAGGACAGACCACAGCCCACCAGAACTGGCAGACCGAAGCCGCCGCACAAGTCGTGCAAACGGATCTGGCGGAAACACCGCAGACCACACCGGCGGAGAACACGGACGATACAGATTCTGTAGAAACAGCGCAGCTTGCACAGACCGACTCGACACCGACCGACCCAATCGAAACAGCAGCGCAAACGCAGATGCAGCAAACGCAGGCGAGCAATGCGGCAAAGACAACCTACGCGCAGACAACCTATGCTATGACCGAACTAGCATACGCCCCCACACAGAGCGAGGAAGTGGATTACGCCGAGGCAACGGAGGAGAAGCAGGATTATATTATTTGCATCACAACCACCACAACCACCACGACAACAACCACCACAACCACAACCACGACAATGACAGGGGAAACACAGACGGAAACGCAGACAGAAACCGTGGCATACACATGGTACACGTCCGCGCCAGCGCCAGCGCAGTATGATTTGCGCAGCAGAGTCGCGCGGATCTTAACGAATGCCTAAAACAATTACCGCCAGGATGCGAAACAATCGCATCCTGGCGGTAATTGTTTTCAAAAAAATCCACAAAACCTATTGACAAGCTAGGAATTCTGTGATATAATAAGTTCATTTCTAAAAGACGCAGCGATTTCGCCTTCGCGGTTCTGCGCGTTTGCCGCGCACGCCGAAGCGTGAAACTGCTATGGATGCAGAAAGGATGGATACATATATATGGCACAAAAACCGTATCATTTTGAAACAAAGCAGGTACACGTTGGACAAGAGCACCCCGATCCCACCACGGACGCGCGGGCTGTTCCGATTTATGCGACGACCTCGTATGTTTTTCCGGATTCCGCACAGGCGGCTGGGCGCTTCGGTCTGACAGAACCTGGGAACATTTACACGCGCTTGATGAACCCCACCACCGATGTCTTTGAACAGCGGATTGCGGCACTGGAGAACGGCGCGGCTGCGCTTGCCACGGCGACTGGGTCGGCGGCGATTGATTATGCGATCCGGAACATTGCCGGAAACGGCGACAACATTGTCTCCTCGCAGACGGTCTATGGTGGCACGTATAATTTGTTCGCGCATACCTTCCAAGAGATCGGCATTTCCACAACGTTCGTGGACGCGCATGAGCCGCAGCGAATTGTCGATGCGATTTTGCCGAACACCAAGGCGGTCTATGTCGAATCGATGGGCAACCCGAATTCGGATGTCGTGGACATCGATGCGATTGCTGAAATCGCCCACGCGCACGGCATTCCGCTGATCGTGGACAACACCTTTGCTACGCCGTATCTGTTCCGTCCGCTCGAGCACGGTGCGGATATCGTGGTACACTCCGCCACGAAGTTCATCGGCGGCCACGGCACGGTAATGGGCGGTGTTGTCGTGGACGGCGGTACGTTCGACTGGACACAGAACGAGAAGTTCCCGGGTCTCACCAAACCAAACGCATCGTATCACGGCGTGGTATTTTCCGAGGCGTGCGGCAATATCGCCTACATCATGAAGCTTCGCACCACCCTGATGCGCGATACAGGAGCAACACTCTCACCGTTCCATTCGTTTTTGCTCTTGCAGGGACTCGAGACGCTGTCGCTTCGTGTGGAGCGACACGTGGAAAATGTGAAAAAGGTTATCGAATTTTTACAACAGCACCCGATGGTAGCGCACGTCAATCACCCGTCTCTCGCGACTGGCAGAGACAAGACACTTTATGATCGCTATTTCCCGAACGGCGGCGGCTCGATCTTCACGTTCGAGCTAAACGGCACAGCGGAACAAGCGAAAAAATTCACAGAATCGCTGGAACTGTTCTCGCTTCTGGCAAACGTTGCGGATGTCAAGTCCCTCGTGATTCACCCGGCATCCACCACACATGCACAGATGACGGAAGAGGAGCTGCGTGCGGCGGGCATTACGCCGACAACAGTGCGGCTTTCGATTGGCACGGAGCATATCGCGGATCTCCTGGACGATTTGGAACAGGGCTTTCGTGCAATTCAGTAAAGGCAATTTGCTAAGAAAGAAGGATAGAAATGCAAATTTACGCAGACAATGCAGCGACAACGAAAACCAGCCGCACGGCAATCGAAGCGATGCTGCCCTATTTCGATGCGGTTTACGGCAACCCCTCGAGCCTGCATCACATCGGACAAGCCGCCGCAGAAGCGCTCGTTCGGGCGCGACAGCAGGTGGCGGACTGCCTGGGCTGCGGCGCAGCGGAGATTTATTTTACTTCCGGCGGCAGCGAAGCCGATAACTAGGCGCTGCACTCCGCGGCATATTTCAGCACAAGGCGTGGGAAAAAGCACATCATCTCCACCACGATCGAGCATCACGCGGTGCTTCACACGCTAAAGCAGCTCGAAGAAGAAGGCTTTTCGGTAACGCTGCTCGAAGTCAGCGAAACGGGACTGGTTGCACCGCAGCAAGTCGCCGATGCGATCCATCCAGACACCTGCCTAGTCAGCGTGATGTTCGCGAACAATGAAATCGGCACGATCGAACCGATTGCAGAAATTGGCGCAGTTTGCCGCGAAAGGGGTGTGACGTTCCATACCGATGCGGTACAGGCGGTCGGACATGTACCGATCGATGTGCGCGATGCAGATCGATATGCTGTCGCTTTCCGGACATAAATTTCACGGTCCGAAGGGCGTGGGTGCGCTGTACGTGAAAAAGGGAACGCCCTTGCGCAGCTTTATCTGCGGCAGCGCATAGGAACGCAATAAGCGCGCCGGAACGGAAAATTTACCGGCGATCATTGGCATGGCGGCAGCACTCGAGGAAGCGTGTGCCAATCTTAAACAGGACGCCGCCTATGTAAAACGCCTGCAAGCCACGCTGATCGAAGGACTGCGGCAAATTCAGCACAGCATCTTAAATGGCGAGCGAGAGCGCCGTCTGCCGAGCAATATGCATTTCTGCTTTGATGGCATCGAAGGCGAATCGCTGCTGCTGCTGTTGGACGCGAAGGGCATCTGCGCCTCCTCTAGTTCTGCCTGCACCTCCGGTTCACTCGATCCGAGCCATGTGTTGCTGGCGATCGGCAGACCGCACGAGATCGCGCACGGGTCGCTGCGCCTGACGTTTTCGGCGGAAAATACACCGGAGGAAATCGAAGAACTGCTGCGAGCAGTCCCTGCGGTTGTGGAAAAGCTGCGCGGCATGTCGCCCGTGTGGCGCGATTTGCAGGAGGGAAAGAGAAGCTATGTTATACAGTGAAAAGGTAATGAATCACTTCATGCATCCGCGCAACGTTGGTGTGATCGAGGACGCGGACGAAATCGGCGAGGTTGGCAATGCCAAATGCGGCGATATCATGAAGATTTATTTGAAAATCGAGGACGGCATCGTTGCGGATGTGCGCTTTGAGACCTTCGGCTGCGGCTCTGCGATTGCCTCGAGTTCGATGGCGACAGAAATGATCCGCGGAAAGCCACTGTCGCAGGCAATGGAGCTGACGAATAAGGCAGTGGCGGAAGCGTTGGACGGACTGCCGGCGCATAAGCTGCACTGTTCGGTTCTGGCGGAGGAAGCGATCAAGGCGGCGATCCGGGACTATTATGACAAGAACCAGATCCCCTATGATCTGGTGGAATTTCCGGAGGAGTCCTGCGCCAATTGTCAGGCGGAATAAATCGCATTGTGGCAGAAATTGTGCTTTGCGATAATCTATCATATTTCTAAAAAAGGCGAGCACCGTGTGATAACAGCGTTCGCCTTTTCTTTGTGTGTAGTATTGACTGATGTAATGCCTTTATCCCTTTTTTTCATCAATACTCGACACGTGCGCGAGGATTTGCTGCAGGGTGTCCGCGCTGTCCGTGTCCGCCTGTGCCGTGCTGGATGCATAGAAGCCGTTCAGTCCTGTCGCTTCGAGAAGCGCCGGATAGTCCATGTTGGCGCAGTCGAGATCCACATCGCCATCAATCCCTGGAATGCTGCCCGTGCTGTTGTACTGCCAGATGCCGTAATTGCCGCTGTAGGTGCAGTTCGATGCCCACTGCGCAACCCAGATGTCGTAGCGCTGTTTCACGCTGTCGGAAAAGCTACTGTCGAGCATGGACTTGTAGGAATAGATCATCGCATAATACCCTGCCTCTTCAAGCGCTCCACAGAACGCCGCCGCAATCGTGTCAGCTGCCTTCTGGCTTTTGGTTTCTTCGATATCGTAGGCAATCGGATAGGCAAACGTCTTGCCGGAGAGCGCCGACAAACAGACCTTCGCTTCCTGTTTCGCTTCCGCAGCAGTTGTCGTGTAGCTGTACCAATACGCGCCGCAGGGAATCCCGAGCCGCTTACAGGCAGCATAGTTTGTTTCAAACTGCGCGTCAATCTGGCTGGACTCCTTGCCGTATCCTGCGTGGATCATGACAAAATCCACCTTGCCCGACGCGTGCACCTTGTCCCAGTCGATCGCGCCCTGGTGCTGCGAAACATCGATGCTGTTTACCTTCACGCTGGCAAACGCATCCGTTGTTGCAGACTTCGCGATCCCGAAATACGCGTAGAAGTACGTGGTCACGCTGCTTGTCCCTTTGGTTTCGTCTCCGTAATACGTCCCGTCCGAGCGCACGTCCAGATGGGTCAACTGATACTTTGCGTTGATATTCGCGATCCCAGGAAAGCCTAAATCCTGCGCCGCACAGCAGACGCGCTTGCTGCTGATGACGCTGCCGCTTGCATCATAGCAAACAACATCCGCCGCCGTCCACTTGGTGTGCTGACCGCTCCCCGAACCGCCGACCGCCTTGTCGTGGCTCTCGCAGCGATAGCCGCTGTTTACGATGATTTTGCTGCAATCGAGCGCACCGTAAAGCGCTTCGAGCTTCTCAATGAGCGGATCGGCAATCCGCGTGCTGTGTGACGCGCCGCACTTGTACTGGAACTCCTTTGCGCAAAAATGCGCGAATAACGCGGCGTCCTGGTTGTAGGAATACGTTTGAACTGTCATAGGAAAATCTTCCTTTCTGTTTTTGGTATATTTGAACTGTTTGGCGAATTCTAACAAATTGTCAAGCCAAAATTGTGCGTTTTCTACAAAAATCAAAATCTCGCTTGACAAGGCTGCTACGCCATGCTATACTGTCTGTGTTGCATCTAAGGTACAACACGCATAACACATGAAATACAAGCAAAGAAAATTCAAATCCATCGCGACGGATGATATGTGCCACCGGTCGGGTGGACGATTTCGAAAAGGCGCTGCTGCATCGGGTCACTGACACAACGGATGCGGCGCTGCCCGAAGTAATGGAGGTATGCTATGTTTCAAATTGATCCCATGTCACACGTACCGGTCTATGAACAAATCATCGAACAGGTAGAGCGCTTTATTTTGACACAAATTCTGCCGCCGGGCAGTCAGATTCCATCGGTCCGAAGCGTTTCTGTGACAAATTCCGTTAATCCCCGTACCATTTTAAAAGCGTATAACGAGCTAGACAGTCGCGGGCTCATTCAGTCCGTTCCCGGGAAGGGCTATTTCGTCTGTGCGGACGCGCCGCAGCGCTTGTTGGAGAAAGGACGTGCGAGAATGCAGGAACTATCGAAGCTGTTGACCGAGCTGGCGATGACCGGCGTCACAAAAGAAGAAATCTGTGCGTGTGTCGAGACAGTGTTCGCGAATGGAGAAGCGACACCTGAAGCGGCACAGAAGGAGGGTGAATCACGATGATTGAGGTGACAAATTTAACCAAGCAGTTCGGCGACTTTGCAGCTCTCGAGAACATCATCTGTACGATTCAGTCGGGCTGCATTTACGGCATGGTCGGGTCGAATGGCACGGGGAAATCGACATTTCTGCGCACACTGACCGGCGTGTACCGTCCAGAGCGCGGAACGATTCTGGTAGACGGCGAGCCGGTCTAGGATCAGCCCACGGTGAAGCACCGGATCGCATACATACCGGACGAATTTTATTTCCCCGGCGGCGCGGATCTCAGACGCATGGAGTCGATGTACCGCGCGTTTTATCCGAGCTTTGACGCCGACCACTTTCATCAGTTCCGCGAAAAACTGGATCTGCCGCCGAAGAAATCACTCGGGCAGTTCTCGAAGGGCATGCGCCGTCAGGCGGCAATGATTCTGGCGCTGGCGTGCCGACCGGACTATCTGTTTTTGGACGAAACGTTCGATGGATTAGACCCGGTGATGCGCAATTACGTGAAGCGTCTGATCTGTGACGATATGCTAGAGCGCGACGCAACTGCCGTGATTACATCGCACTCGCTCCGTGAACTGGAGGATCTCTGCGATCAGCTCGCACTGCTCCACAAAGGGGGACTGGTGCCGCAAAGCGATATTGAAGGGCTGAAAACGGGACAGTTTAAGGTGCAGATTGCCTTTTCCGAGGCGTACGATGCATCGAAGTTCGAGGGGATTTCCATTTCCCACTTCGAAAAGAGCGGCAGCGTTGCAAACATGATCATCAGCGGCGACCGCGAGGAAATTATTGCAAAGCTTACCGCAATGCAGCCGATTCTGCTTGACGTTTTGCCGCTGACACTCGAAAAGGTCTTTTCCTACGAAATGGAAGCGCTCGGCTATGCGTTCCAGATGCCGGAGGCGATCAGCAAGGAATAGGAGGCGGCGGAAGATGGAAAAGCGTAAGCCATATCGCCTGTCCCCATATCAAAAACGAGAAATACGCCGACAGAACCTGCGGACGATTCTATGGATCTTGCTGGTTCTGCTATTGGCGATCATATTTGGCGTGACGTATTTTCACGCGAGAGGAGGATTTGTCAGATGATAAAACGGATCAAAAATGGATGCGGCATGTATACGGAGGCTTTTCGTCAGTGCTGGATTCCAGGGGCGCTGTTCTTTATCGTGCTCAATTTTACCGCGTTTCTGCTGCCCATATACCGCATGATTCAAGCGCGTGAATACCAATATACGGATGCCGATGTTTTCGAAATTTATAACGCCTGGGATTCGAATGCCCTCGCGCTTTTGATCATTCCGACTGCGGTACCCATGACACTGATCGTGTTCCGCTTTTTTGAATTCCCGCGCATCGTCCGATTTTTACCACGCACTGCCGCACAAGCATGTGACGCTTTACTGCAGCTGCATCGGCGCGGTGCTGACGTGGGTTCTCATTTTGCTGGTCACCAGCGCCCTGCTTTCCACGGCAATGTGGCAGTTCATACCGAGCGTTAACCTACAGCTCAACACGATTTTGCCCTATTCGATTGCCATTTTCCTCTGTGCCTGCCTGGCGTGCGCTGGAACGGTAATTACCATGAGCCTAAGCGGTATGCTGTTTACGAATCTGCTGCTGACGACAATCATTCTGTTTTTTCCGCGCATCTGCGAAGCGTTTCTGCATGCGATGGTTACTTCAGGGCTGCCGTTTCTGGTCGATTACACGCCAGAAATTTCCGGCAATCTACTGACATCGTTTACCTTCATGCTCTTTCGCACGGAATCCCTTGCAGAGCTGCTGCTGAGCGGTTGTAAACCGTACGTGTATACCCCCTCGTGCTGGCGCTCGTGTATTTCTGCATTGGCGCGTGGCTCTTCTATCGCCGCCGCAGCGAGATCGCCGGCATGTCTGCACCCAACCGGATCTTCCAGCACATCTATCGGATTCTCGTCACGATGATTTACTGCATATTCATCACCGGCGTGCTCGCAAACGATCTCGAAGAGAACTGCGCGGACTGGTTTGGCTATGTGATCCTCTATCTGATCGGCGTCCTGATTTACTTTACCTACGAGCTGATCACAACCCGTAAGCTGCGCAATCTGCTGACCGCACTGCCGGGACTTGGCATTGTCGTACTATTAAACGGCGCGCTGCTGCTGGGGATGCATCTGAGCGTGCAGCATCTGCTGTCCCTGCACCCGTCCGCAAGCGAAATCGAAAGCGTGTCGATTGAAGAGGGTGAATACTCGGATGATCAGTTGGAGAGCTACTATGACTACATGTCCTACGTGACGAATGCGACTCGAAACATTGAAATTACAGATCCCACGGTGATTTCTATCATTGCCGACACGCTCACAGAAAAACTCGAGACATGGGCGTCTGGAGATTATTTCGATACGTATTATAACTATGTGTCAAACTACCAGTCGAACTACGCCTATGTAGAATCCAAATGCGGCTATGAGAGCCTGATAGTAACAATTCGCACAGCGAGTGCGGAAATCAAGCGGTATCTGCGCGTTTCTGATGCAAATTTCGAACAGATCATGGAAATTCTCGAGAACGACACGCGAATCACGGACGCCTGGAAAACACTGCCAGATGCTGTCGATGATACGATTTTGCTCGAAAACAGCGGCTACTACGCATACGAAGATGAAATCACCGAGGAACAACTCGAAGCGCTCCTCGCGTGCTATCAGTAAGAAGTGGAAGCGTGCTCGTTTGACGAGATCTATCCATTCATCAATAACGCCTATTACACAAGCTACTACTGGGATCTGTCGATCACGTATCAGTTCCGTAACGGCGGCCGAAGCGCCTACATCACCTGTCCGGTTTCCGCGGAGCTGATGCCCAAGACGGTGCAGATGTACGATGACCTGTTGGAAGCGCTACAGCGTGATGAAGCGAACAATGTTGTGGAACGCGTTCAGGAAATTCTCACCAGCGATTCGCTGCAGAGCGACCTGATGTGCGCGGTGTATGCGTATCATCTCGATGAAAACGACTTGATCGATGCGAGTATCGATCTCGATGCGTACACAAGCGATGAGAGCGGTGCGGAAACGATCGGCATGATCACGGAATATCTGCGCTTTGACGATCCGCTGACAGCAGGCGAAAGCTATGCGGACGTCTACGTGACGCTGCCGGATGAATCGGAATTATACGTGAAAATTCTGGTAGACGATGCGCTCTTTTCGGATGAAGCGCTGCTAAGCCAGGAAGAGATCTACTACGATGCGGTAAACACGGACGCCTAAGGCAACACCGCACACCACGAAAAAATATCACAAAAAAATACGGAAAAGACCCTCTGCCAGAAGCAGGGTTTTTCTGCGTCTATTCCAAAATCGCACCTGCAATCTCACGCAGTACTGGCGCCGCCGAATCGTTGCCATAGCCGCCGTCCTCCGCCAGCACCGTGACCGCATACTGCAGATCCTGCGCCGGGAAAAACGCCGTGACCCAGCCGTGACAGTATTCTGTCCCGTTTTCATCATAGCGTCCGGTCTGCGCAGTAGATGTTTTCGCGCCCATTGCAAAACCGCCCGGATTGCCCTGAAAGTCCTCGTCCGCCGCCGCGTAGCACATCAAATTCCGCAGAAACCGCGCAGTTTCCGCCAAAATGCCCGCGGTGTGCACCACTTCTTCCTCCTGTGCAATCGTCCTGCCATCCTCCGTGATACCGCGCACAAGCCGCCCCATCGGCAGACTACCATCCCCGGCAATCGCACAGGTTATCCGCGTGATTTGCAGCGGTGTTGCCGTCAGAACGCCATGCCCGAAGCAGAAATTCGCGCGCTCCGCCAGAATGTCCAGCTGCTCGGTCGTTGGCAGCGTGCCGCCCGATGCGGTCAGATCTGCCGCGAGAACAATTTCTGAACCAAACCCCAGCGCCCATGCGGTGTCCAAAAGCGCCGTACCAGAAAGCGACTGACTCAGCGCAATGAAATACGGGTTGCAGGAATTGCGCATCGCATCGAGCATATTCTGCACGCCATGTCCGGTAAGATCGTGGCAGTGAAACGCTTGCGTGCCAATCGAAATCGATCCGGTGCAGTCCCACTGGAAAGACGTTGCAATTCCACTGTCGTACGCGCAAGCCGCCGTCACCAGCTTAAAAATCGACCCCACCGGATAGGCATAGAGCGCGCGGTTAATCAGCGGACTGTCCGAGTCGTCCAGCACCTCGCTGAGCTGATCGATCGTGTAGGATGGAAATCTTGCCATCGCCAGAACATCGCCGCTGTCGACATCCATCACAACCACACATCCCTTTCCGAGCGCCTGCCCTGCGGTTTCACAGATGCGCTGAATCCGCGCGTCCAGCGTTGTGATTACGCCATCGGTCGGGTTCGCGCCATAACGCACCTGTACCAACTCCCCAGCAAGTGCACTGCCCGTGCCGTCCACCGAAAATGTCACGCTCCACCGCGCGGTTTCGCTGCGCAGAACGCTGTCATAGGCGTATTCCAGTCCGGTGACACCTGCGCCGTTTGCCGTGTAGCCGATCAGATGCTGCGCAATCTGGTGACTGCTGTAGCGCTGCGGAATTTCCAATACCGTCACATTCTCACAGGCAATCTCCGCCGTGTCGACCTGACACACGAAGGGCTTGCCCTCTTCCGCCTGTTCATAGAACGCATCGACATCCAGCACATGGGGCAGCACCGCTTCGATTACCTCCGCAGTCGGACATACGACCGCGTTGCAAACCACCGTTTGATTGACGAGCGGTTCGCCGTTTCGGTCGTAAATCATGCCGTTTGCCGTACCGGCGAGACAGGTATACGTCCCCTGCTGCGATGCAGTCTCGACCCATTCCGGCTTTTCGATCAGCCACGCGAGATAAACCGCCGTTACACAAAATAAGAGCACCAGAACCAGCCGCAGCCAGGCGAGGCGCTTGCACATCTGAAGCATACTGCGTTTCCTCCGTTTTGTCCATACACAAGTCCGCGTATGGGAATACGGATATTCTGCCCAGTTTTTCTGAAATTATTTGTCTTAAGACGTCTTAGAATCGGAGGAATCCGAATCCGTTTCGCCCTGTTGTAATACGCCGATGGCATTTTTCCACGCCGCCGGAAGCGGAATCCCCATCAGCCCTGCGTTTTCTGTAATCGAAATCGCTTCGCTGGTGCATCGCCTCGCGATCCTTGTTTCTGTTTGTTTGCATGACAATGCGTCACTCCTTTTCTTGTGGAAAGTAGAAAACGTTTTCTGTCCGGAGCGAGCAAAAGCCGACACAAAGCCACCATATTTTGCCGAAGCCGTTTGGAATGTGCCAGTCGCCGCATCACAACCTGGAATTTACCGGCAAGAACGGAAAAAGTCAAGGCGCGTAGGAAAATT
Organism: Ruminococcus sp.; assembly: GCA_021203985.1. Lineage (GTDB taxonomy): Bacteria > Bacillota > Clostridia > Oscillospirales > Ruminococcaceae > Ruminococcus_C. Next base: position 20,223 of record JAJQAB010000025.1, read on the forward strand.
ATTTCTGAACATTTCGAAAAAATAGTTTGAACTGTACGCTGTGGAAACTGTGGAATCGTGCCGCCCTAGCCAAAAGAAACTCCGATGGGATCGATCGTTTTTATCGAATCCCACAAAAGCATCCGCGCATGTGCCAAAAGAACGTCCTCCTTTTTGGCACATCTGACGAAAAACCTCGCGTCAGTCGGCGCGAAATCTTTGTGCGAGATCCCCTCTTGATACTTTTCCACGTTTGTTGTACAATAAATAAGATATATGTGGAAAATGCAGGGAATTTGCACGCGGCTTTAGGCGGCGATGCAGGAAATAGAAAGGAAGTTTGGTGATATCATGGAGATGTAAAAGCTGATCTGTGCGTCGATTCCGGTTGGTGCGGCGGCGGCGTGTGTGCTGCTGCTGTCGGGGACGGCGTCTGCGGCGGAATACGAAGTGCCCACGGCAACGTCCATGACCACACTGACCACAACGTCTGTGACACAACTCGAAGAGAATACGAAGTCGTCTGATGATCCGGATCAAGACACGGAGCAGGAAACAGAACAGAAGTCCGGCTGGGAAACGGTTGACGACGTGTGCTATTACTACGACCCGGACACCGGCGAAAAAGTGACCGGCGAACAGAAGATTGACGGCACGTATTATTTGTTCGATAAGACCGGCGCACAAAAAACTGGTTGACGTACCGTGAACGGCGTTCGGCGGTATTACGACCCGAAAACCGGAAAGGTCGTCACCGGCTGGATCGAAAGCAGCGGCTATCGTTACTATTCTGATGCCAGTACCGGAAAGCGCGTGGGTGAAACCACCATGCGTTCCATCCGCTATCTGCTCGATTCGAAGTACGGCTATCAGCATTTAGGTTTCTGCACCTTTTCGGATTCGACCGTGTCCTACTATAAGGAGGACGGCTCGATTGTCAGCGGCTGGCTCAAAACGGGCGGAAAATCCTATTATTTCGATAGCAACTACCGCATGAAAACTGGCTGGCAGACGATCAGTGGGAAGAAGTATTACTTCGCGACAAGCGGCACGATGTGCACCGGCTGGAAAACGATTGGCGGCAACCGCTATTATTTCCAGCCGAGCGGCGTACTGCTGACTGACACGGTCAAGGACGGCTACCGCATTGGCACAGACGGTGTGGCAGTGAAAATCGTCTGTGCGAAGGCAGATGCGGTGTTAAACGAAATCGGATGCGATCTCAAAGCCGCGTTCAATTGAGCGGCAGGGCTGAAGTATTATGGCCACACCGCCTCCATTCCGCAGACAGCGGACACGGGCACACTGTGGTATGCTGACTATGGCTTTACCAATTTGAAGTGGAACTGCTATGTGATGGCGGCAGTTTTCTGTGAAATGGCACGGTAACTCGGCTATGACGCGAGACAGATTTCCGGTCAAGTGCCGCTGCTGCGCGGCGGATATGGACCGCACTCCTGGGTGGAAATCGACATTAACGGCACGACATATGTCTATGATCCGGATTTCACCAACGAGACGGGCAGCAATGACTATCAGATTAGTTATGGACAGTCGGGCACTTGGTGCTATGTCAAAGAAGAGGTTATGAGCGACTGAGGAAAAGGAGCGGAAGCGAACATGAAACGAAAGCATCGAATTTTCGCGTGGGCGATTTTGGCGGCGACAGACTTGTTGCTGACGGGATGCGCACAGGAAACGGCGGACAGCGAATCGGCAACGACCGAAACTGCGCTGGCGGAAACGTAGGAAGCGACTGAAGCGGAAACTGAGGAAGTAACAGAAGCGCCGACAGAAGTGCCGACAGAAGCGCCAACCGAAGAGGTCATCGAAAAAACAATCGGCACACAGGCGCAGGGCGATGGCGCGTACGCCGTGAAGCTCACGAACGCTGCGCAGTTGGAGATCACCGGTTTTGTTGTGCAGTGTGATGATACGGGCACACAGACCGAGAATCTGCTGGAAACGGACGACCCGTTTGCGGCGGAAGAAGTGCGTATGTTCTATTACGATACCAGCGAGGACGCGGAAGCCGTCGACTCGCCGGCGTATACGATTTTACTGACACTCGAAGGCGATGTCGAAGTGTCGCTGCACGCGTTCCCATTTGACGATCTCGAAGCGGCTGAGATTTGCTATGAAGACGGCGTAGCAAATCTGGTGTATACATCGCTCGAAAGTGAGACGGAAATCAGCACCAAGGACGATGAGACAGCACGCGCCGCAGAGGAAGCAGCTGCCGCAGAAGCAGCCGCAGAAGCAGCTGCTGCACAACAGGCTGTGGAAGAACAAACCGCCACAGAAGCCGCTGCACAGCAGGAGGCGGAACAGCAGGAAGTTGAGGAATCTGTTGAAGAAAGTATCGCGGAGGAATCGGTGGAAGAGAGCGTTGTGGAAGAACCGGTTGAGGATAGCGTAGAAGAAGCAGATCCGAATGACAGCTGTATCGGCGATGAGGGGCTGTTCTATTGATGATAGTACAGCGTAAAGAAATTTCTTACCTGACGCATCTGCGCGCGCTGGCGTGCATCGCCATTGTCGTACTGCACACATTTTATACGGCAGTCACCGGTGCACAGTCCGCCGCGGCATAGACGATCGCGCTGACTGTGCACAACCTGATGATGTGGGCAGTGCCGTGCTTTGTGATGGTTACCGGGGCACTGCTCCTCGATCCGGCGCGAAACGTCACATACACCAAGCTCTTTCGAAAATACATCCCGCGCATGGTAATTGCACTGCTGCTGTTTTCAGTTGTATTTGAATTGCTCGACACGAGACTGGGCGGCAAAAAGATCGGCGTTCGGACGTTTTTGGACGGCATAAAAAATGCGGTACTCGGTCAGAGCTGGCGGCACATGTGGTATCTGTATCTCATGATTGCGCTCTATCTGATGATGCCATTTTATCGCAAAGTCGCGGCGTCTCTGGAGAAAAAGAACACGTATTATTTGCTCGGCGTTCTTTTTGGTATTTCTGTCGCTTTTGCCGCTGCTGGAAACTATGATCGGGCAAAGCACGGCGTTCTACATCTGCGTGTACAGCGTCTATCCCCTCTACCTATTTTTGGGCTATGCCGTGTCACAAGGACAGATCACACTGCCGCGCTGGGTGTGAGCAATCCTGGCGCTTGTTGGTACGGCGATGGCCGTCTGCCTGGCGGTTTTGGTACTCGTGTCCTCCTTTGCCGTGATCTGGCTGCTCAAATGTATCCCATGACTGAAACGATTTTTGTAAAATTCTTGTCGTACACGAAACCGTGTACGACATTTTTTTCGCTTTATGAAAATTGTTATGCTACAATAGAACTGATACAAAAAGAAGAAGAAAAACGCGCTCT
>JAJQAB010000098.1 GCA_021203985.1 Ruminococcus sp.
CTTTTGGGTATATTTATATTATACCACATTGTCTAACTTTTGGGGAGCGGTTCATGCATAGAGGGATTTTATTGCATAAAAAACCACCCGGCCGTCTTGTAGCGCATAAAACCAAGCCATTACAGCATGGTGGGTCAATCTGCCTGAATGCTTCACGCTCCCTTCGTCCGCCAAAGGCGGGAGGTCTGCAATCCACATTCAGAGCGGGATTCCCTAGAAAAGAGTGTTGGATTATAAAAACTACAATGTCTCGAACCGGGCAGTCATTTGTTTTTTTGTTTGTCAGCATCACAGCTTGCAGTACCTGTCACTCTTCTGTGATGTTTCCTTTTCTCTAGTATAACACATTTTCAGAAGAAAAGCAATAGAAAAATCATGAAAATTTTCCGTTTTTTTCGCAAAAAAAACGCTTGCGCTTATTTTGCTTCCTCTTCGTCCTCTTCATCGTAAAGCGCGTTCAGCTGTTCCACAAAAAGCGCGCCAACAGCTTCATAAGTATCGTCATCTTCGATCGTGCAGAGCATTTCCTCACCATCGATCGTTTCCTTCTTCAGCACAACGAATTCGCCGTCATTGTTTAACAGATCCTCGTCATTTTCATAAAATGGGATCAGCGCACAGTACGTCTCGTCCTGATAGTCCAGCTCGCCGAGTAGCTCGAATTCCTGTTCGTTGTCCTCTTCGTCCTCTAACGTATACAGCATTCCTGCGCCAAATTCACTTTCATTTTCCATATGCGTCACACTCCTGTCTGCCAAATCGTGGCATTTTCATACGATAACCTACCGACCTGTGAAGCATCGCTTGCTTCTGTTTCTATTATACAACAATCGCCGCAGAAAATCAAGTGCTTTTTGCGATTTCTTTTTGCAGCATCCTTTTGCATAGTGCAGCGGAAGTCCGCGCGTGGGAAAACGAAAAATTTGCCAGGCACTTATGTGAAATTTTTGTTAAAACAAAAAAATCTATTTCCATTTTCTTGGAAAATATGGTATAATAGACCATGGGCAGCTGTGCAAAATCGGCGCTTACACGCAGCGCGGCCGCCCTGGTATTCTAAGGCAATACCGATCACAGCGGAAAGGAAGAATTCGCGTGCTATGGCGGAAAAAATAATCTCGGTGCAGGATGACGCACAGCTGCAGACGGTCTGTGGCAATCTGGATGAAAATCTCAAGCTACTGGAACGGCATTATCACGTATCCATTGTCTGCCGCGGTACACAGGTACGGATTCACGGCGGCGGCGCAGATATTGAGCTTGCGGCAGGCGCGTTCGAATCGCTGCTCGAACTTGTACAGAATGGAAAGCCCGTTACGCTGCAGTCCGTGCAGTATGTGGCGGAAATGGTAAAAAACGGCACACAAAAGCAAATTACCGCCATGGCGGATGAGACGATGGTTTGCCTTACGGCGTCTGGCAGCGTTGTGCACGCACGGACGATTGGGCAGCAAAGCTATGTCCGCGCAATCGCATCGCATGCGATCACATTCGGGATCGGTCCTGCCGGTACGGGAAAAACGTATCTGGCGGTGGCGATGGCGGTGCGCGCATTCCGGCGGCATGAGGTCAAGCGGATTATACTGACACGGCCGGCCGTGGAGGCGGGCGAAAAACTCGGCTTTCTCCCCGGCGATTTACAGGACAAGGTTGATCCGTACCTTCGACCACTGTACGATGGATTGTTTGAGATGCTTGGCGCGGAGACGTTTCAGCGTCACTTAGAACGCGGTGCGATTGAGGTTGCGCCGCTGGCATATATGCGCGGCAGGACGCTGGATCATGCGTTCATCATTTTGGATGAAGCGCAGAATACGACTGGCGAACAGATGAAAATGTTTTTGACGCGCCTTGGCGAGGGAAGCCATATGGTGATCACGGGAGATACAACGCAGATCGACCTGCCCGATCAAAAGAAAAGCGGTCTTGTGATCGCTTCCCGGATTTTGCGCGATATTGAGGATATTGCGATTTGTCGGTTTTCGATGCACGATATGGTACGTCATCGGCTGGTGCAGGCGATTATTCGCGCCTACGAGACTGCCGATCAGGAGAGTCACGTATAAATACCGCGGATCGTTTCATGCTGCTGCCGATGTATTTGGGTAATGATATATGTGCGCAGTGTAACGTTATTGGAAATGGGTTTGAAAGGAGATTCAATTACAATGTCAAAAGTAAAGGTTATGGTAAAAAATGATCAAACGCAAGTGCAAATTCCGGTGGGCGTCCGGCTTTTAATTCGGCGATGCTGTCAGGCGGTGCTGGTTTATGAACATTTTGAACAGGACGCAGAGGTCAGCATTTCCTTTGTCAGCGATGCGGAAATTCGCCGGCTGAACCAGATTTATCGCCAGAAGGATGCCGCGACAGACGTGCTGTCCTTTCCGCTTGGACAGGAAGGGCATTATGATGTCAACAAGGAAACCGGCTACGCACTGCTGGGGGATGTTGTGATTTCGCTGGAAATGGCAGTGAAACAAGCGCGGATCTACGGGCATTCTCTGGAACGGGAAATCGGGTTTTTGACGGTGCATTCGATGCTGCACCTTTTGGGATATGATCACGAGACAAGTCCGCTCGAGGAGCGGAAAATGCGCGAAAAGGAAGAAGCAGTTCTGGAAGAGCTGGGGATTTCGCGCGAGGCGACCTTCGTACAGCCAGAGGACGGTGTGCTATGACAAAGGCTGTTTTTGTTACGCTTGCCGGACATACGAATGCCGGAAAGTCCTCACTGCTCAACGCCATGATCGGCGAAAAAATTGCATCCGTCAGCGCCAAGCCACAGACCACACGCACCCGAATCACCGGGATCAAAACGGTCGGCGAGACGCAGATGGTTTTTATTGATACGCCGGGACTGCATAAGCCCACTTCAAAGCTAAGCGATCATATGCTGCAAACCGTAAAACATGCCGTGACCGATATGGACGCGGTGCTGTTTGTACAGGATTACACCAAGCCGTTGTCCGCGCAGGAGGATCAGCTGCTGCGCTCGTTGCAGCAAGCGAAAACGCCGGTGCTGCTGGTGCTCAATAAAATCGATTTGTGCCGCAAAAAATCACAGCTGATGGGCGTGATTGCACGGCTGAATGCGAAGTACACGTTTGTGGCAACGATTCCCATTAGCGCCACAGAACGCGATGGCATTGACCTGGTGGAACAGGAGGTTCTAGCACTCGCGAAGCCATCGCCGCACTATTTTCCGGACGACAAATTCACCGATCAGCCGGAACGCGTGCTGGCGGCGGAGATGATCCGCGAAAAGATCTTGCATTTGCTGTGCGATGAAGTGCCGCATGTCGTTGCGGTTTCTGTGGAGCGAATGCAGGAACGGGACACCAAGGAGCTGTTGGACATCGATGCGGTTATTTACTGTGAACGGGAATCGCACAAGGGAATTCTCATCGGAAAGAACGGCACGATGATGCGAAAAATCGCCACGCTTGCACGACAGGATCTAGAGCGCTTTTTCTACATTCCGGTGAACCTGCAGTGCTGGGTCAAGGTCAAGAAGGACTGGCGCAACCGCGAGGGTCTGATTCACAGCTTTGGACTCGATGATATCTAAGGCAACACCGCACAGAGATTGTGCGTCAGATGCGCCAGCAGATTTTTCTTTAGATTATTAAGTAATGACGAGGTAATACTCTATGTATTGCAATGAGGAACTTGATAAGATAAAGGAAAAGATGTCAACAGATGGCGCGCAAAGCCGAAGGCGGTCTTTGCGCGGTGTTGTCCTAAGACACTCGCCTGAGATTCCCAGCCATAAATCCGGCGGTTTCACATATCCTATTGCCAACGACAAAGCACTGTGTCAAATGCATGCGAGCGAATCGAACGGGCGGCGCATGGGGCGGAATAGGAGACAGTGGAAAATGGATGCATGGGATATTTTTTGCCTGACCGGGCATGTGGACGACTATTTGTATTATCGGCGGACACAGAGATTGGCGCAGCGTCCACCTTATGAAAGCAAGGAGCAATCAGCGCATGGAAACATATCGCGGTCTGATTCTGGCGCAGCGCAGCGCAGGGGATCGGGGGAAGTTTATTGACATGCTGACTGCGCGTAGCACCGTACAGGAGGTCTATGTGCGCGGCGCGAAAAAGACGGCATCCTCTGGCGTTTCTGCAACGCAAATGTTCACCTACGGCAGGTTCAGCGTACAGCAGTGCGGCACGACGTACTATTTGGACAGCGCCGAGTCGATTCGTATTTTTTATCGCCTGCGCGAATCGCTGACAAGGCTAAGTCTGGCATCGTATTTCAGCGAATTGGTGCGGATGAGTGTACGGGAGTTTCGCACGCCGGGCGAACCGTGTGACGTGATGCGGCTGATGCTGAATACGCTGCACTTTTTAGAGACAGGTACGCGCCCTGAGGAGATGCTCAAGCCCCTGTTCGAACTGCGGCTTATGACAGAGCTTGGCATGATGCCGGATGTGCTGATGTGCCGGCGCTGCGGTAAGTTCCTGCCCGATCAACTCTATTTTTCTGTGGAAGAGGGCTATTTTTGCTGTAAGGACTGCGGCGTACCGTCTGCGCAACATACGCCCGTGCTGCTGCATGTGCCGGCGCTTCAGGCGATGCGGCATATCATCTTTGCGGACTTTAACCGGCTGTATCGGTTTCGCTTAGGGCCGGAAAATCTGGCTGCACTTCGGCAGTATACAGAGCGGTTTGTGCAGTATCATCTTGGCTTTCCGCTGAAATCCCTGGCGTTTTATCATGAAATGACAGGGCAAAAGGACGCGTGAAAAATGCGACCTCATCGCAACAGGAGGGGAAAACGGCGATCTTGCCGTATTGGATATGGATCAAAATCTTCAAACATTGGAATTTCATAAAATTTTGGACAGACTCGCACAGCTCGCTTCCAACGAAATAACGCGGGAAAAAATTCTGGCGATCACACCGACTTCGGATTTGTCGCTGGCGCGGAAGGAAATGGAAAAGACAAACGATGCGCTGCGCCTTTCCATGCAGTTCGGCACACCGCCATTTCACGCGTTTCAGGACATGCGCGCTGGTTTGCGCCGTGCGAAGTCCGGCGGCCGTCTCTCGCTGGGCGATCTGCTGCAAATTGCCATGGTGCTGCGGCAGGTGCAATCACTCAGCGACTGGTATGACCGCTGCGCCGATATGGAATCGTCACTCGATCCGCTGTTTGCGCAGCTCGTTCCCGTTCCGTTTTTGCTGGAGAAGCTCGATCGGTCGATTGTTTCCGAGGACGAAATTGCAGATGCCGCAAGTCCGGCGCTGGCGGAAATTCGCCGCAAAATCGGACGCTCCGAACAGAAGCTTCGCGACACGCTCGATCACATGATGCATCGGCAGGACATCCAGGCGTGCTTGCAGGACAGCCGCATGACATTACGTGACGGTCGGCTTTGTCTGCCGGTTCGTGCGGAGCATCGCGGAAAGATTCCGGGGCTAGTACATGACACATCTGCGACCGGTCAGACGATTTTCATTGAACCGATTGCCGCTGTGGACGCGAATAACGAGATCCATCTGCTGGAACTGCAGGAGGCGAAGGAAATCGAACGCATTCTGGAAGCACTTTGCACGGACTGCGGCACGTGGGCGGATGTGATCATTTCGGATCACGAGGTCTGCGCGGAGCTGAATCTGTATTTTGCGAAGTCGCGTCTCGCGGAACAGATGCATGCGTTTGCGCCGGAGCTGACGGATGACGGTGTGATTGCGCTAAAGCACGCGCGCCATCCACTGATTCCCTATGAAAGAGCTGTGCCGATCAGCGTCACGCTGGGCGATCCGTACCGGGCGTTAATGATTACCGGACCGAATACCGGCGGTAAAACGGTCGCGCTGAAAACCTGTGGACTGCTGACCCTGATGGCAATGAGTGGTATGCTGATCCCGGCGGCAGAGGGGAGTCGGGTTTCTGTGCTCGACCGCGTTCTGGCGGATATCGGCGACACGCAGAGCATCGAGCAAAATCTGTCGACCTTTTCGGCGCACATGCAGCATGTGATTCAGATTCTAGAAGAGGCAGACGAGCACTCGCTGGTGCTGCTCGATGAGCTTGGCTCTGGTACAGATCCGGTCGAAGGCGCGGCGCTGGCAGAAGCCATCATCGACCGCTTGAAGCAAAACGGCGCGAAGCTGATGGTGTCCACGCACTATCAGGAATTGAAGCGTTATGCCATTCAACAGCCAGACGTGGAAAACGCCTCGTGTGAATTTGATCTGAAGACGCTGCGGCCGACCTATCGCCTAATTCTTGGCTCACCGGGAAAGTCCAACGCCTTTGCAATCAGCGCAGGGCTAGGGCTGTCGCAGGATCTCATTTCCCACGCCGAAGCGCTGGTGAGCGAGGAAAATCTGCGCCTGGAACAGGCCGTGGAGAAGTTCGAGGAAACGCGCAGCGCCCTGGAACGGGAGCGTGAGGAGCTGCGCCAGTCGCTGCAGCAAGCCAAGGCGGACGCAGAAACGCTTCGGGAAACGCTCGAGCGTACGCAGAATGATCGCGCATCGGTGCTGGAACAGGCGCGTCTGGATGCCATGCAGATCGTGGAGCAGACCAAGGCGCAGTCGAATGAAATGCTGACACAGCTCGATCAGCTGCGGCGAGAAAAGGAAAAGGCTTCGTTCTCGGACGATGTGATTCGCACCAAAAGCGATGTCAAGCGCGAATTCCGCAAGATGTACGAAACGGCAAATCCGGTGACGGAGACGATCGATCCGGACTATGTTTTACCGCGTGAGCTGCAGGTGGGCGATACCGTTCAGATGGCGGATACTGGGCAGAAGGCGGTGGTCGCCGGAAAGCCCGACAAAAACGGCATGGTCTTTTTGCAGATGGGCGCAATGCGCACCAAAGCGCCGGTTGGAAAGCTGCGTCTGGTGGCAAGTGCAGAGGAAAAGCAGAAGAGCCAGCAAAAGCAAAAGCAAAAACAGCAAGCGCTCGGCCGTGTTTCTGCACAGGCGTCCCGGCGCGGTACGATGGAGCTGGACATTCGGGGCAGCACCTGTGACGAGGGCGTCTATGAGATGGAGGCGTTCCTTGACCGTGCGATGATGTCGCATATCGCAGTTGTGACGATTATTCACGGAAAGGGAACGGGACAATTGCGCAAAGCGATTCACCAGCGGCTGAAGCAGCTGAAATACGTGAAATCCTTCCGGCTGGGTACATTTGGTGAGGGCGAGGACGGCGTGACGATTGTCACCTTGACATAAAATAGCGCGCCTTTTTGATGCAGAAAAGAGGAAGCTTATGAAAATTTGGAATGCAGAGATCCATACGATGACGGATGCCGGCGTAATCCCGAACGGTTATATCAGTGTGGAGAACGGGAAAATCACTGCGGTTGGCGCAGGAACGCCCACTGTGATTGAACCGCAGGATATCGATGCGCAGGGCAGTGTGCTCTTGCCGGGTTTTATCGATGCACATACGCATTTGGGCGTGATCGAAAATGGCATTGACTTTGAGGGCGATGACTGCAACGAATCGACTGATCCGTTTACACCACAGCTGCGTGTGATCGATGGGATCAATCCCTTTGACCGCTGCTTTGAGGAGGCGCGGCTTGCCGGCGTCACAACGGCAATGATTTCACCGGGCAGTGCAAATGCCTGTGGCGGCACGATGGCAATTTTGAAAACCGCCGGACATGTCGTGGATCGCATGCAGATAGGTACGGGCATGAAATTTGCACTCGGCGAAAATCCGAAGCGCGTCTATTCCGATCGGGATGAAATGCCGGTAACGCGAATGGCAACGGCGGCTATGATTCGGGAGGGACTTTCGAAGGCGCAGCGCTATCAGCTGGATCTGGATTACGCGCAGAGCGACCCAGATGAACACATGCCCGATTATGACACGAAATCGGAGGCACTGCTGCCGGTGCTGGAGCGCAAGGTGAAGGCGCATTTCCACTGTCATCGAGCGGACGATATTTGCACTGCGATGCGGATTGCGGAAGAGTTCCACCTAGACTGTGTGATCATTCACGGCACGGAGGGCGACAAGATTGCCGATGTGCTGGCGCAGGCGCAGGTGCCGGTAATTGCAGGACCAATCCTGTGCGACCGCTGTAAGCCGGAGATGCGGCACTTGACGATTCAATCCCCGGCGCGGATGCAACGTGCTGGCGTGCGTGTGGCGCTCTGTACGGATCATACGGTGATCCCGATTCAATACCTGTCGACAATAGCGGCTCTGGCGGTAAAGGGCGGCATGAAGCAAAAGGATGCGCTCTATGCGATTACTGCAGGCGCTGCCGAAATTTTGGGCGTGGAGAATCGAGTTGGTTCGATTGCGCCGGGAATGGATGCAGATTTGCAGCTGTATGCCGGCGATCCGTTGGATCTGCTCTGTGATCCGTGGCTGGTGCTGATCGATGGGGAAAATATGATCGATACATAAATAATCATTCGACCGAAAAATACAAAGGCTGCGTGCACGCTTTTCTGCTTGTGCACGCAGCCTTTCCTTTTTTGCAAAATCTTTTATCCCTTGCGGCGCTGTTGGTTGTATCGTCCGCCGCGGGCGTTTTGATTGTAGCCGTGCTGGGACGTGCGCCACTGACCGTTGGATGCATTGCCGCGGTTGTCGCGCCGATAGCCCCGTCCATTGCCGCCGCGCTCCTCATACGGGCAAACCGAAACAGACTTGCCGTTGATCATTCCGTTTTGCATCGCGTCAATAACAAAATCCGATTTCGCCACCGGTACTTCCACGGTTGTGTGCTGATCGTGGATATCGATTTTTCCAAAGTTCGTCCCCGGCATGCCGGTCGCCTGCACGAGTGCACCCAGAATAAAGTTCGACGCCATACGATCGTTTCGCCCGACATTGAGATGGACACACACGGTTTTTGCGCCGGCATGCGCGCCCTTGCGAATGGGCTTTGGTACATCGAAAGTCGGAAGGTGCTGTGTCGCCTGTGTCAAGTGCTCCTGTACGATCGCCGCTAAGAGTTGCTTTGCGTCCTCTGTCTGTGCAAGCATTGATTCGGTCAGCGCCATTGCTTCATCCGATACTTCGGTCTGTGCCAGTGCCGACAGGCGTTCGCGCTCTGCATCCACTGCCGCTTGCCGCAGCTCTTTTGATGTGGGCACGGGAATTTCCGTGATATCCGCCTTCGTGTACCGCGAAATCTCGTGCATTTCAAGCTCTTGCTTTCTGCCGCTCAGAATGTTGAAGACCGTTCCGGTCTTGCCGGCTCTGCCCGTTCTGCCGATACGGTGGATGTAATATTCGTGATCCTGCGGCAAGTCATAGTTAAATACCGCGTCCACGCCCTTGACGTCAATGCCGCGCGCCGCGACATCCGTGGCGATGAGGATCGTACTTCTGCCGCTTTTGAATCCGTTCATCATCTGTGTGCGCTGCATCTGCTTCATATCGCCGTGCAGTCCCACCACAGAAATGCCCCGCAGGCAAAATGCTTCCGTCAGCTCGTCCACCATCTTTTTGGTGTTGCAGAAGATCATAGCGGATTTCGGCTGCTTCGACAACAGCAGCAAATGCAGCGCATCGATCTTGCGCCCCATCGGTACACAGACGCAGTACTGTGCAATGGCATCGACCGTGCGGTACGCGCTTTGAATCTGCACCAAAACCGGATCGTTTTGATATTGCTTGGTAATCGCCAGAATTGCCGGGGGCATCGTGACGGAGAAGAGTACGGTCTGCCGCTGCTGCGGAATTTGCGCGAGAACAGCTTCGATATCCTCCCGAAAGCCCATATTCAGCATCTCATCCGCCTCGTCCAGAATAATCGTCTGCAGCTGATCAAGCTTTAAAGTACGCCGCCGCAGGTGATCGAGTACGCGTCCGGGCGTTCCGATCACGAGATTCGCACCGTTTTTCAGCTGATAAATCTGGCGCTCCATACTTGCGCCGCCGTAAATTGCAATTGGACAGATATGTTTCTGGAAACGTGCAAATTTGCGAATTTCATCGCACACCTGCATGGCAAGTTCTCTGGTCGGGCAGAGGATCAGGGCGCACACATGGTCACAGCGATCGGGCGTGATTTGCTCTAGAATCGGAATGCTGAACGCAGCAGTTTTTCCCGTGACGGTGTTGGACTTTCCAATGACGTCCTTCCCTTCCATCAAAAGCGGAATCGTTTTCTCCTGAATTTCGGTCATTTCTGTAAAGCCCAGCTGTGCGATGGTGTCCAGCAGTAGTTTGGATAGATTGAGTTCTTGAAATTGCATAGTTTTCCTTTCTGTATTTGATTGTATCGGTTTAAACCGCTACCGATGTGTTATTTGCCTGTATACACCCTTCCCCCGATTTCACGGCTTATTCTTCCGGCATATTCCAGTTGTGATAGACGTTCTGTACATCGTCATGATCCTCCAGATGCTCCAGCAGCAGCCCCATTTTCTTGATCGATTCTTCATCGCTCAGGGTCGTATAAGTTGACGGAATCTGCACAACCTCCGCCGACAGCACATGATATCCCTTTTCCGTCAAGCCCTCGCGCAGACCACGCAGCGCAGTCGGTGTACAGGCGATCTCGATAACCTCTTCATCGTCCATCGACAGATCGTCCGCATCCAGTGCAAAGCAGTCCTCGAGCACCTGATCCTCATCGAGTCCTGTATTCTCCAGCAGCAAAATACCCTTTTCCTGGAACATAAAGCAAACGCAGCCCGATGTCCCCAGATTGCCGCCGAACTTATCGAAATAGTGGCGCACATCGCCAGCCGTGCGGTTTTTGTTATTGGTCAGGCATTCTACGATCACCGCAACGCCGTTTGGACCATAGCCCTCGTATACGATGGTTTCGTAGTTGTTTTTATCGCCCTCACCGGCAGCCTTTTTGATAACGTGTTCAATGTTGTCGTTGGGAACGTTGTTGGACTTTGCCTTCGCGATCAGATCCCGCAGCTTTGCATTGCTGTTCGGGTCTGGGCCGCCCTCTTTAACGCAGACGGTAATTTCACGGCCGATTTTGGTAAAAATCTTACCCTTCGCCGCATCGGTTACCTCTTTTTTCCGCTTAATATTATTCCATTTCGAATGTCCTGACATGGTTTCATTCTCCTTTGTATGATATAATGGCAAAGCCGCGCAGAAATCCTGCACAGCGCCACCTTATGCTTCCGGCAATTCTACACACTCCAGGATGATAGCAAACAGTTCGTCTAAGCGTGCTTCTTCGCCGATACAAGATAAATAACCGAACAGTGCCTCCAGCCCTGTCGCCTTGTGGTAATCGAGCGCGTGCGTGTGCCGCGGTACGGTAACGTCCACATTTCTGCCGCGCTTTAAGATCGCCGCTTCCTCGTCCGTAACATAGAGCAGCACAGCGTCATAGCCCTGCGCCTGAAATGATGCACAGACGTAGTGCACCTTTTGCGCATGCAGCTGCGCTGCCAGTTGATTCGCACGCAGCAGCAAGTGCCGGCGCACCATGACCTCATAGACGCTGTCGCCAAAAAACGCCAGCGCCGCAGGGCTGTATTGCTTTGCCTGTTCCTTTGTTAAAATTGCATGCATGCTTTCTCCTTATCGAACAAAGCCGAACTCGAAGCCGAGAATATCGACCGTGTTGCCCTCGTCAATGCCGCGTTCCTCCAGCGCGTCAATAATGCCGCTGGTGCGCAGCACACGCTGGAAATACTGCAGGGAGGAATAGTCGTCCATGTTGACCGTCCGCAGAATTGGTTCGAGGAACGGTGCGTGAACATAATAGACGCCGTCATCGACTTCGATCTCAAACGTACCGCGTGCATGCGCCGCAAGCTCCTCCGGAGACGGCTCTTCCGGCTCGTATTGCACAATCGGCGGCAGCGTCTGAAGCTTTGCCGCGATCGCCTGTACAAGCGGTGCCGTACCGGCAGTTGTTGCCGCAGAAATTTCATAAAATGGCAGCCCTCTGCGCTCAATCTCCGCTCTGAGGCGGGCAATCTGCTCCGGCTGTGCCAAATCGCACTTGTTCGCCACAACAATTTGCGGACGATCTGCAAGCTCCTCCCGGAAATTGCGCAGCTCCGTCTGGATTTTTTCATAGTCCTCGATCGGATCTCTGCTCTCCGAGCCAGAGACGTCCAGCACATGGACGATCAGACGACAGCGCTCGATATGACGCAAAAAGTCGTGTCCCAAGCCAACGCCCTCGCTTGCGCCCTCGATCAGTCCCGGGATATCCGCCATCACAAAGGATTGCTCCTCCGCCACGCGAACCAGTCCCAGCACCGGCGTCAACGTTGTAAAATGATAATTCGCAATCTTCGGCTTCGCGGCACTGACCACAGAAATCAGTGTGGATTTTCCGACATTCGGAAAGCCCACCAGCCCCACGTCCGCCAGAAGCTTCAGCTCCAGCGTCACATCGAAGGCTTCGCCGGGAAAGCCAGGCTTTGCGAATCGCGGAATCTGTCGGGTCGATGTGGCGAAGTGCATGTTGCCCTTGCCGCCCTTGCCGCCCTTTGCAAGAACCTGCGGCGCATCGGTGGAGAGATCCGCCATGATGCGTCCGGTGTTGCTTTCGCGGACAATCGTCCCCCGGGGAACGCGTATCACCAGATCGGGTGCGCTTTTCCCAGTACATCTGCGTGCACCGCCGTTTTCGCCGCGCTTTGCGACATATTTTCGCTGATAGCGGAAATCAATCAGTGTCGAAAAGTTATTATCCACCTGAAAGACAATATCACCGCCCTTGCCGCCGTCTCCGCCGTCCGGACCGCCGGCGGCAACATATTTTTCGCGGTGGAACGAAACTGCGCCGTCTCCGCCATCGCCTGCTTTTATCTGGATGCGTGCCTGATCGACAAACATGAATTCTCTCCTTTCGGAATGCACCGGTAAAAGAAAATCCCAAGCATACTACGCTGCTCGGGATTTTCAGTCGTTCTTCTCGTCAAACAGCAATGGAGCGATCGCTACTATGCAGCGTATACGCTGACCTTTTTGCGGTCTCTGCCAACACGCTCAAACTTTACGGTACCATCTACCATTGCAAACAGCGTATCATCAGAACCAATGCCAACACCTGCGCCCGGGTGGATATGTGTGCCACGCTGACGAACCAGGATGTTGCCTGCCTTTACGAACTGACCATCTGCGCGCTTTACGCCCAGACGCTTGGACTCAGAGTCGCGACCGTTCTTTGTCGAACCAGAACCCTTTTTATGTGCAAAAAACTGAACCTTTACCTGTAACATGATGCTTTACACCTCCATGTGTTTCAATTGGATATTCGCGGGAAACGTCTGCTCGAGTGCTTCGAGCTGCATCTGCAGCCCCTGCAGCAGCCGCTGCGCATTGCCGGAATCGTCCGGCGCGGTTAGACGTATGACAACCGTAGCAGAAGATTCATCCTCTTCGACAGCAGCCGGAAGATGAAAGCACTCCGTCATCAGATTTGCCACAGTCTGTACCGCAGAAGAAGCATACGCACAGACGACATCTTCGCCCGGCTCTGCATATTCCGCGTGACCACCGACCGAACAGCCCGTACAAAGATCACCCGCATAGAAAAACCGTGCGATGATCATTTATGCTTCGATCGCTTCAATCTGTACCTGTGTATACGGCTGTCTGTGACCCTGCTTTTTCTTTTCGCCCTTCTTCGGCTTATAGGTCATCACTGTAATCTTCTTGGACTTCCCGTTCTTGATAACCTTAGCGCGTACAGAAGCGCCTTCTACATACGGCTTGCCGATCTTCAGACCGTCCTCACCGTCGACTGCGATTACCTTATCGAAGGTCACGCTGTCATCTGCTTCTACCTGCAGCTTCTCAATAAAAAGCGTGTCATTCGCTTTTACCTGGTACTGCTTTCCACCTGTTTCAATTACTGCGTACATCTTTCTGGCACCTGCCTTTTTCAAAAACTCGCTGCGCCGAGTGCAGGACATGCATCAGCCCTCCTGCTTTTTAACTCCGGAGCATACGGTTTATTTATTGTACCACATTTTTTTTTGCTTGTCAATCCTCTTTTTGATTTTTTTACAAAAACAGAGAATTTCCCGAAGTTCGTCGCACCGATCAGCCTAAAATTTCTTCCCACGTCACGCCAGTGCCGGCAACGGTGTTGGCGTAGTAAAGGAGGATCTTGTACGCGTCACCTATCGTGATTTTGCCATCACCGTCCACGTCAGTGGCTTCCCTTTGCGCGTCCGTTAAGCCAGCATCTAAGCCTGCGGAGGCCTTCGAGTACGCGACAAGCGCGTTGTAGGCATCTTGGATCGTGATCGAGCCATCGCCGTCTAGGTCGCCGGTGGGGAGGATGGGGTTATTGTTGGTGGTTGTGGTGGTGGATGTTGTGGCAGGAGTCGCATTGTAGTGGATTGTGGCGTTTGTGAGACAACTGTTTCTGCTGTCAATCGAGATTGCTTCCCACTGCGACTGCGTGCCGGTATAGTAAACATCGGTTAGGGCTTCGCACCCATAAAACGCATGCCACCCAATGCTCGTCACGCTGTCTGGAATGGTGATGGATGTCAAAGACTCACAATCACAAAACGCTGAACCACCAGTATTCGTTACGTTGTCTGGAATTGTAATGGATGTTAGAGAACTGCACCAAGAAAATGCGCAAGGCTCAATACTCGTCACGCCATCCGGAATTGCGATAGACATCAAGGAAACACAAGCGTTGAACGCAAATCTTCGAATACACGTCACGCCGTCCGGAATCGCATAAAATGTACTTGTTTTACCGCCAGGATAACAAATCAGCGTCTCCAGATTTTTATCAAACAACACGCCATCTATACTACAATAAGCAGTATTTTTGTTATCGACCACAATGGATGTCAAGGCATTACGACCCGAAAACTCACATTCTCCAATGCTCGTCACGCCGTCAGGAATGGTGATAAATGTTAAGGAATCGCAGTATGCAAGCACCCAAGCTCCAATGCTCGTCACGCTGTCGGGGATGGTGATTGTGGTTAAAGCATCACAATCAGAAAACGCACAATACCCAATACTTGTCACGCCATATGGAATCATAACAAAGGTTAAAGAATCGCAATATTGAAACGCATTATCCCCAATACTCGTCACCGCCACGCCATCAATCTCTGCCGGAATCTCCAAAGCGCCTGCCGCAGATGTAGGGCAATCCGTAATTTCAATCGTCCCATCATCCAGATAATCATATTCCAGTGTCACGGTTGACTCTTCAACTGGTATGGTAGTTCCTCCCGCGTTCTCCACAATCCCCTTTGCACCGGTCAAAAAGCCGTTCACATGCCATGCTTCAACACTCATTCCAGAAGCCAGCACCAAACCAGTTATCGCACCTGCCAGCCCATTTTTTTCAACCGTTTCATAAACATTCTTTCCTGTAATGCAACAAAATTTAGCCAATTTTCGTTTACCATATTTTCCTGAATTGCATAACCGAATCAGCGTGAATATTACATGAATTTTCGTAAGCTTATTCATGATCCGTTACACTCGACAAAGAAAATAAGTGCTATGGCAACGCCGCAAACAGTGAACTGCTGACAGCTTTGCACCTATCTGCGGTGACCGAAGGGAGTGCACTTTCGGTGCAGCTAACACTAAATTTTGTGCAATCTCGCCAAAAGGTTATGCGTGTTATGATGTTAATCCTTGAAGTTGTCTCAAACATTCCCACTGTTCTTCTTTCGAGAGAGCAGCAAACATCTCTACAACGCCATTGATACGTTGTGTTTTAATTTTTTCAGTAACCAAAATAGAAAGTGCATGGATTTCTTCAAAATCATGATCGGTTAAGAAGTCCGGAAGTTCTGACTTTGTACTTTGCCACTACACGCACTGCGAAATTGTCATTGTATCAATTGACGCTCTTATATTCAACACATTTTTTCTTAACCAATCTTTTCGTTTCTGAGCCTGACGATCCTTTAAGGAAGCAATATAGTCCATCATGTATCGGTCACACACAGTGCCTTTCCATTTCATGCGATATTCCTCTTCAAGGCTTTCTATCATTGAATTATCTACCTGAACGATACTCGCTCTGACTTTGTTGAAGTCCTCGATAAGGCTCTGCGCATTTGTCAGTTTGATTAACGTTTCTTCTTCAGGTGTAATACGAATTGCCTTTGCAATATGCTCTGACAACAGACTATAGTTCTCAGTTGGTGCTTCAATTTCTTTTAAAACCTGCTGTATTTGTTTAAGGGGCTGAGCTTTTTGCGCATTTACCTTATCCAGAGATTCACAGAAGCGATGAATAAACACATCTCTATCTGCGCTCTTCATATCATCAGCAGCAGTAAAAGTGTCAATCCATCCGCAAAGCTGTGCTGCTGTTTCATCGCACTTAGGAAAGTCGAAGGTATGAACTGAAGTATCAATAGCAGACAAGAAACGACGGGCATCTGCTATTGTAGCTGCATATTTTTGTTCCAGCTCTGCTGCCTGTAAAACTGCTTCAATACGCGCTTTTAGTATATTTGCATACTCTTTTTTACCGTGTTTTTGAAGCTTTTTTACAGTCTGCTGATATTTCTTCTTAAACTCGCTTGACTGTGAATAACTGCATTTCAGCTTAGTCACAAAAGGTGAAAAATTCTCATCGAGTATTTCTGATGCTTCAGTCAATACCTTTTCTACACGGGATACATATGTCGGACTGTATAGATAATCTGTGTATTCTTCAATTTTACAATCGACCTCTGGCTTCTCAATACTCGTTAGCACTAAAACAATCTTTATCAGACTAAATGTATTTCTGCACTGTTCGACCGCATTTTCCACTTTTGTTAAAAGTCCGTATTTCGTTGCGTTATAATTCATACTCTGCTGAAGTTTTATTTCACAAGCAGCGATTTCGCCCTGAATGGAATCAATGTTTTCGGAAGAGGCTACAAGCGCCTTCAATTGTTTCGAATACTCCGGACATCTTTCCATGTAAACAAGCTGGTTGATATCTTCGATAAGATCGTTAAGCACCTCGTCATCTGTTTGCGTTTTAAGTACCACACGAAGTTTCATTAGATTCTCCAGCATCTTTTTATCGCTTTGTAGATAGCTGTCGATAAACTGCTACTTGGTCAGAAGCATCGTTCCATCAAATATGCTTATTTTTTTGATATTCAGCGAAAGATCATATATAATCAACAGAAAGAGCGCATAATAATTCAAGCCATAAGGGACAAAACGGTAGTTGTTGAATAGCCAACCGATGGTATGCTGGCTATCCGCAGAAAAATTCTCCATAACATCCCGATAGATTTTCTTCACTTTGGAGTTCCTTGGTTCGCAAAGGCGATAGTTCGTATCCAAGACTTGCCACGAAGTTGATGGTGTCTTTGTGTACAAAGCGGTAACAATGCGTCTTTTTTCTGTCGAATCAAGTCCTTGATACGATTGCTTATTGCACATCGTTCCTGCAATCATATTACGGCACATGGAAAGCAGTGCTTTTTTCACTGCAGGAGTCGGCTTCTTTTCAAATTCAGTGAAAGAAAAGGGTATTACATTCGGATAACACTTTTTGAATTTGTCGTATCAGTACTGGTTCATTCTGCCCGTAAGCGTTTCAATATCTTGATCAGTAAGAATTTTCTTTTCACCGGCCATTCGTGTAAACTCTGATGAAATGACACGCATGGTTTTACGGTTTTCTTTGCTGAGAAAATGAGCGTACATTTCTTTTTCTAATTCAGTAAACTTACGATACACCACACGTTGTTTTAGATGACCGATCCACTTTTCTTCTTCATCACGCATGAGACAGAAAACAATAGGTAATTTCTGAAGTTCCAGAGTACGAATAAGCTTAATGACGATCGGTATATCTCTTTCAGATATTTTGCCGCAGTATAAATAAATGAAACTCCAACGATACATTTCACCATCTATTGCATCTCTTACCTTTGTAATGAGAGAACGACAATACGTTTCGTTGATTTTTGAGATATGAATAAGTATCTGATTATACTACCACTCCGATGAAGAGATATTGTTTTCCTGGCTAAACGCAGTAGATACAGGCATATTCAAACGAAGTTCATTGGAAAGTTCCTTGTCTAATTCATCAATTGGATCATAGCCTCGAAGCGTGGCTATCTTTTTTATTTTGCAGATAGTATATTCTTGCTTGCCATGCGCTTCAGCATTAAGATCGAATCTGTTCGCCTCTGTATCATAAGCAATTACACAAAATTCTTTTTCGAGCTCGGAAATAGCAGCATTTGTGTCTTCGTTATGAAGTCCTGAACAAAGTCTGATACAGTTTATTACACTGTTATGGTCATAAAAAGTAAACTTGAGAATATTGCAAACTAGTATTAATCGAAGTACTTTAACAGAATTTTCGGTTATCTTACCATTTAGTTTCGTGATAATCATTTGGTACATCAAGCAATTCTGACTTGTCACAAAACCTTTTTCCTCAGCGCTTAGCATTTCATCGAAAAGACTTGTACCGATCATATCTGATGGATAGATGTACGGAAGCCATCTTCCACGAACTTCACGATCCTGTATTGCCTCAAACATTTCGGCAGTATAAGCGATAGTAGAACGCTGCTGCATCCATGAAGACGTGTTCGCTAAAAACCACACGGTGATCGGGTGCATCGGATAACATCCTTTAGCTATAACATCAAAGTACATTTTCTGATTTACCCAAACAGCTCTTTTGTCAATTTCAGGAGCTGCCCAGCGGCACAAACTCATAAAAATATTCTTGTGAAACTGAGCGTATATCTCGTCAATATTTCTTGCAATGATACGATCAAAAGCATTTTCATTTTTCTTTTCAATAAGGTTTGCAAGTATTGTTTCAAAGTTCGATGACAAATAAAACTTCTCGCTGTTTTCATATCTTCCAACATACCGAAAAATATTTGCATGAACATTTTCGACTCGCCTTATATATGAATTCAGATCGCTCTGAATAAAAGCATCGAAAATAATTCTGCCTTCTGCGTTCTGAACTGCTTCAAATATTTGCTGTAATGATGCATCGCCTGCCACACGGGGTTATTCGCTGTGAATTCAATGTATCTACCAAATTCATCAAAGAGAATATAGATACGGTCAAATATAGGGTTTTCGATGCAATATTTCTTTACAAGAAGCACTAGGACGTCAGCAGCTGATATATCTGATTCAGCATGAATATATGTCCCCATGAATTCTTTGTACACTTCATTAACGGCATGAAATACTGTTTTATCAGCGTTTTCGAGTGCTTCGATAATAGCTTCGGGCGTTACTGAACCACCTAACGCGGTATCGGCGAGATAATGACGATACTTTTCTTTATGCGTTTCAAAAGTGTTGGTAAAGAAATTTATCGCTTGTTTATACTGCATTGTAAGTTCATCAAATATATTTGCGGACAAATTATGCTGAGCAAGCGCTTTTTTGGCAGTTGTAAAGGCTTCACTATTCAGGTTGAAATCACGCATGCCATTAAGTACAATAACAAGATTTTTATGCAGATTGGTTCTGATTTCTTCTCCTATATGTCTGTCCGCAGCAGAAATATTTTTCAGAACCGTCTGACGAAGTTCTTCATCATACCCTGATAGAAGTGAAGCAAGTGCTACGGACAAGTGAGATTTACCGATTCCATATCCGGCAATTGTCATACAGAATGGGTTACTTTTTGTTTCAGAAGCTCTTTTTGCTAGCTTCATCGCGTAAGTTGCTGTATCGTTTAATTTGTAACTTGTGTTTTGCCGTTCCTGCTGATTGACGCCGTGATATTTTGGCCCATGAAAAACATAGCTGTCTGCTATTATTCTTACCTTTTCCGCATCATAAAACCAGTTAGCCTGAACAGCACCGCCAAAATACTTGTCCTTGTTAAATTTTAATATATCTTTTATCTGCATCGTGCTACCTCAATTTAATAATTCATATAAGTACGGAAGAACATCCACTGTGTCTGCATTTCTAATAACAGTATACGGAACAAGTTGCTTGTTCAATCGAATGAACTGTTTTTCTTCCATTTTCTCAAGCGCAAACAACATTTCACCTTCATCAAATCCGAAGCGTTTGTTCCATTTCATGTCGATTATCTGATCTGCAGTTATTTCCCGTGTTTCGGCATATTTTCTGTCCCACGAACTGAAAAGAGCATAGACATAAGCATAAAATCTTTCATCCTTATAATACGCACTATTTATGCAGATACCATCTGCAAAGTCTAGCAGATTAAGATGGGCAAAGAATCCATCATCACTGTAAGACCTTCTAAGCGCTCTCAGATCTGTTTTTATCATAAAGAAGTCATTGTATTTCTTTTTTATAGCTTCTTCGCTCATATTTTCATCGAGCATTAACGGTAATCCGTTGTATAGGAATGACCAGAGGTAAGCGCCAATTTCTTCATCGCAAATATGGTAATGACATAATAACCTTGTAATATCATCGAACAAGTATTTGTCATTTTCAAGAACGATTTTTCCAAAGTCAGTTAGTTCAAGCGAATATTTGCCATTTGACAGTGTGTGGGTTATCAGTCCCATATACTGGGCGTACAAGATATGAGGAACAACCTTGCCACTCGTCTTGCCAGTTGGAATGCCTGTTTCTTCGCTGATCTTTTCTTTTGAACCAATAAAATTTTCCTTTGCAAGTTTCAGTATCTTTGTGAGATAGAAATCTTGTGGAGAAAATGTCTTGTGAAAATTCACGCTGCCATAAGAAAAAGTAGGTTCATTCATTATCAAATCTCTCCTGCATACTTGGAACTTTTATAACCTTTGGAGGGTATATTGTCCATCTATCGTTTTTGATCATACTTCCAGAAGTGACGCATTCACCCTTTCTGAGCTTTTTGAGACGGACTGCCCAGTCTTTTTTCCCTTGAGAAGTTGTGTCAAGATTCTTAGTGACAGTAATAACACCATCATCAGGAGGACAAAAGTAAAGTTTCTGACCTGACTGCTGCAGTCTCTGTATTTCATCATCTGATAGTTGCGGTTTCATGAATTGCATCGCATACCATCCGGAAATGCCGAACTTTCTGCCCTCAGTAAGTATTTTTGCGCTCGGTGACTTCTCTCCATGATCCAGGTTCTGAGCCTCGTCCATTGCAAGAATGAAGGGTTTGGTTTCATCGCCTATTTTCGTACAAAAATTCCAAATATCCCATAACATCAATTCGGTTAATAGCACTTGAACATCTCTGCTATATCCAGCAAGTTGCATTACATACACGATGCCTTTTTCTGAATCTCGGATAGAGTCCCAACCAAAGCTATCATCCGCTGCAAATGGATTCATATCTATGAATGGCTGTATTTTACTTAGCACAGTCTTAGCATAATTACCGGAAAGCGATTCGAGTTCAGAAGCAAGTTTTTGGAAATTCATGTGATCACCATATGTTCTCAGACCATTCAGTGCAGCTGAGTATACAGCACTTTTTTGCTGATCGCCAAATTTGTACACACTTGTCATTATTTCAGCGATTTTACTTGCTACATCAATGCCCTCTTCGGGAACAAAGATATCCTCGTCAATTTGAATATCACCTTTTTTAAATGGATTGATCGGTATCTTAACTGTTTTTACGATGCGCTGTTGGATTCGATCAGAAAGTTCCCGTTTGAAAACAGGATCGAGCTTACTGTTCGTAAATCCTCCTGTATAATCAAAAACCACAGAGGATATCCCCTGACGGGCAGCGCTCATGAGCATTCCCTGAATGCAATAGGTCTTACCACAACCAGAATTGCCGTTGATAAGTAAATGACGATTGTTCAGACATTTGTTGCCAAACTCCCAATAAATTTTTTCGCCGTTTTTCTGATCGTTTCCAAGTAAGATACGAACGCCGGAAACACTGTTCTTGCTCGGTGCATTATCGTTTACAGTAATTATCGCAGTATCTGTTCCAGAATCAATTTCCGCGCCACTCGCTTTTGTTATCGTTGCTGTATCTGTATTGCCGAAGCCGTCAATATTAGCAGACTCTTTTTCATCCACGACAAACGTGGTACTTGGCGTTTCCTGATCGGCAATACTGTCGGAAAAACTTGCTGCATGGGTGGTTTCAGATTCTTCAGTAAAATCTTCTTCCGCTTCATTGAAGTCAACGTTTTGTTCGATTTCAACGAATTCCACGGTTTCACTGTCTTCGCGAGGCAAAAGCATTTTCTGAATCGATATTTGGCCATACGTGTATACGTTTATATTAAAAGTACCATCATTGCACGGCTCAGCGTTATCGTTTTCTCCTTTGAGATCAAAGGCAAATACTTCGCCTTGCCAATCTATCATAAATTGACCGCAGAGAATGCTATATATCTTGGAATTGATCGCTGTGTATTTCGGATCGTTATCGTCAAGGCTAAGTTTCGAGAAAACAATTGCACGATAAAGCTGCGTAAACCAGTACCTTCTGTCGATGTCGCCATTCTGTTCGCTCCAACGCTGTGAAAATGTACGCAGCGCATTCGATACCTGTCCGAATGCTTCATCGTAGTATCCTTCAACGTTTACACTCATCTTGCACTCGATTATCTTGATAGAAATAGCAAGTGGCTTGTTTGTGTCGGTAATATCACTCTTGTTGGGTATCTCAATGAGTATGAAGTCAGGACGTGTCTCATTATTCTTGAACCAGTGCTGATAATTATCAAGGTTAATAAGACTCCTCAGCACATAGTTATCATTATCCGGTTGGTCGATGCCGAGTATCTTAACCACCAAAGCATATGCAAGGAAGTTGTGTATTTCGTAATCATAAGGATTAAGTGCTTTCAGTATTCTGCTTCCGTCAAAAGATTCTGTCAGATTGACACAATATTCCGTAGAAGCCTCAGCTCTTTCCATACTCCAATTTGTGAACTTTCCGACAAGACGTTGTTTTAACATTCTCTTTATATCTTCGAGAAGATCATAACGTGCAGACACCGTTACGTTATATTCTCAGAAACAGCCTTCACCAGTTGTAAAGCCAATAATTCTTCTGTTATCATCTGCACGCAAAAGCTCTTTGTCAATGGCTCTGTCTTCGCATACTACCCAACGGCAATTCTCGTGCGCTATTTTTAAAAGCATGTTCTGCTTACTTTGAAGTTCAAGCACCTGCATGATCTTATACTGCGATTCTACAGCGTTCGGCTGTATTACTTTATTGGTAAGCTGCGTGTATGCTTTTGAAACAATGAACTGGAGTTGAGAAATGTTCACTTTTCTCTTATAATCCTGTGAAGAGGAAATCGTGTCCTGGATAAAGGTCTTCGGAAACTGACAATTCACCTGATATTCAAGTTCCTGCTTGTCGCTGGTAATATACGGATCGAACTGAACCGTTTCAGTCTGAAGAATATCATAAATGAAGCAAATGTCTTGATTATGGAGCATTTTTTGCAGTTCGTTCTCAAACTTATCACGTGAAATATACTGTAAGTATGTCCTTAGTGAAACCGAGTGTTCTTTGTTCATATAGTTGTCCAGCCAATATTTCAGATAACCTGAGGTGCTATAATAAAGTTGCAACAGGAGTGGCTGATAAGATATAATCAATA
>JAJQAB010000112.1 GCA_021203985.1 Ruminococcus sp.
CCATGTCTTGCCTGTGCTTGCCATCTGGTTCGAATAGTACAGCAAGTTGTTGTAGCAGTCCTCTACGATTTCGATCGAGCCGCCGTCACCCTGGGTCTTGCTCTCTGTGTCGATATCGGACAGGAAAAAGATCAGTGTTTCGAGGTTCTTATCGCTGCTGTTTATGCCATCGATGTTGTCGATGAAGGTGTAATCCTTGTTACCAGCCTTTATGTTCGAGTAGTACAGCAGAGATTCGTTTGCATCGTAGATGTCAGTGTCACCATTCAGGTTCGTGTCACCCTTAACGCCAATGTAAACCTTCGGCGATACGGACAATGTCGTGCTTCCAACCTTTGCGGTCAGCGACTGTACGCAGTATGCCTTGTTGTTTGCATCGAAGAGTGCCTTCGGCGAATCGTAATCGAAGGTTACCTGATCCGTGATGTCGGTCTTGTTGCCGGACTCGTCAATTGAGTATACGGTCAGCAGATCGGTCGGATCAAAGTCACGATCATCTACAGAGAAGTAGAAGCTTGCATCTGCCTTCAGCGTAGCCGAAATGGATGTTGTAGTCGTCTTCTTTGCAGTTGTCGTTGCCTTTGTGGTTGCCTTCTTGGTTGTTGTTGCAGCCTTCGTGGTCGTCTTAGCCGCAGTCGTTGTTGCCTTTGCTGTTGTCGTCACTGTCGTCAGTGCTGTTGTATCAGTTGTGGTATCTGATGTGGTAGGAGCCAAAGTAGTAGTTTCCGTTACGTTAACAGTAACTACATAAGTTCTGCCATACTGATCCGTTACGGTGATGGTTGTTGTACCTGCAGCGTTTGCAGTAACGTTACCGTCTGCGTCAACGGATGCAATCGAATTATCTGCAGACTCAAATGTGCAATCGTCGAAGTTCGGAGTCAAAGTATCGGTGTCGCCAACTTCCATATTCAGCTCGCTCGGATCTACAGTCAGATCATCAGGCAGAGCAGTAGTTGGAGCAGTTGTCGTCGTAGTCTTCGCTTCATCAACGATGATGTTCAGTGCACCGTCTACTAGCTCTACATAGTCGCTGAATACGTCAACCGTGCCATCTGCGTTCATGTAATTGAAGCGATCACGCATTACAGTGATTATGTCACCTGTCGAAGTGTCGATTGTTTCGCCTGCGTCCTGACCCGGTTCCATGAAGTTGATCGGGAACGAATAGTATGCATTGCCGTCAGCATCGTGCTGGAGTTCCAGTTCGTATTTCTGTGCAATTGCAATGACCTCATCCTCGCTCGGAATTTGGAAGTCAAGTTCTACGAGCTGCGGTTCAAGTTCTGTAACCGGTGAGACTGTAGTGATGTTCATCATTGCGTAGATAAGCTTTCCTTCGCCCGCTTCGATGAAACGCATGGTTGCCATCGTTGTCGCCATCGGATAATATACACCATTGTTAAATATGGTGTCTTCACCATATGCGAAATAGAGCAGTTCAATGGTTTCATCCGGCAGCTCAAGTGCGAACTGGAGACCCTGAGAATCAATCGGGTTCGTGATCGAGATGTTGAAGTAAACATCCTGATAAGAATCACCAGCCGTTACGGTCTGCGTATCCAGCGACCATACTGACTTGCCAGCCAGCTCAGTCGAAGTTGTTGTTGCCGGAGCAGCGGTGGTTGTCGTGGTGGTGGTTTCTGTCGTGGTAGTTTCAGTCGTGGTTGCGGTTTCGGTTGTGGTTGTTGTTGTTACGTCAGAAACATAAACGTTGATCGAACCTTCCTGATAGTCTACCAACTTGTAGATATCTTCGCCGTTTTCATCACCATCGTAGTAAGCATAACGATTCCGCATGATGGTAACGGCCTGACCATTTTCAACCGTTTCACCCGGATCCTGTTCATCCTTAGCCCAGATTACCGGGAAGGAATAATAGGTCTTTCCGTTTTCATCGATCTGCAGCGACAAGCCATACTCTGCTGCAACGCTCTTTACGGTGTCCTCATCTGCGATCGAGAGAACCATGTCTATGAGTGACGAACCATCCTCCGGTGCAGGAGCAACTTCAGAACCGACACCGGAGAACAGAATCATGCCGTTTGTATCATAGTACTTTTCAACATTCACAAGAGCCGTTAGCGATGAATATGCATTGCCGAAGTAGACAACATCCTTCATCTCGCAGCCATCCGGTGCGCTGACAATTGCTCTGGTTACTTCCGGGAGAACGAAGCCGCCGCATACAGCTGCAGATGCAACACCGTTGTAAATTTCGATTGCATATTCAAACTCTTCGTCGCCAGCTTCGGTATAAGCATCCTGAATCTTCCAGATTGGAGCATTGTCGCTCGAAAGTGTTACTTCATCGGTTGTGGTAGTGTCAGCCGTGGTAGTAGTGGTTGTCGAAACATCGCCGACAACGATCTCTACGACTGCCGATGTTTTGCTTTCGTCACCCGGCAGCGCGATATCCAGCGAAGGATCCGAGCTCATCAGCTTGGTTACTGTATCCTTGTAATCGCTATCTGCTGCCTGTTCTGCCTTCAGAGAATCGAAGTCCGAAACTGTGTGCAGTGCACAAATCTCGTCACTTCCGGTACGCGAACAAAGCTGTACATAGTACACGCCGTCCGGTGTACCCTGCGGGATTACGACATCAAATCCAGTAAACGGATAGAGCGTCGATGAACCACCAACATATGAGGTCTGACCCGAATAGCTCGTCCAAAGGTACTTGTCGCAAGTACCCGGTACATAGTTGACACCGTTGGATTCTACAAAACGGGTGGTCGTGTAACGCGGCATTTCCAGTGTGGTGGTTGCCGTCTCAAAAGTATCCTGGCTAATATAGTCATAGGTGATGTACGGCGTGCCATCATCTTTATACTGTACTTCACAGGTCTTCGTTTCTGTGGTCGTTACGTGGTTTTCATAGTCTTCTGCAGATGCGATATAGGTGCATGTGAACTGTACGACATTATCCGAAACAGCTTCGATCGCTGCGCCAAACTTACGCTCGTACTGAATTTCTTGTGTGGTAACGCTGCACTCTGCGTCCTGATAACGATACTTTGTACCAACCTTCACCAACGGTGCGAGACAGAAGATGTTGGAGTAATAGCTCGCCGATGCAGAGATCACCGACCCATCAGATGCCGTGTAGTCCACTGCGCCGCCCGACATATCCTTTGCGGAAACGTCAATGGTGTTCTCGAAATAGATATCATCATAAATTTCGCCGCCATTTACCAGCGTTGCGTCCTTTGTCGCAGCCCAGCTGATCATTGCATGTGCAATATAGTTATCCTCATCCCATTCCTCGGAATCCAGATAAATCGACAGGGACTTCGTGACATCACCAGCCGCAACTTCCTCTGAAGAAACCTCAATCGTCTGCACGCCAGTGCCCACCTCTTGCAGGATAAAGTCATAATCTTTTCCCGCGTTTGCCGTCTGGTCATCGTAAATGACAGCACTTACCGACAATGCACTAATTTGCAAAGAGGATAGTGCCATCAAAGCGGAGGCCCCAACGGCCAGCACTTTTTTCGAACGTATCTTCATGTTTTCCTTCCCTTTCCTTTCTAACATGATGTCAGAAAATGCATTGTAAATTTACCTATAATTAAAGGACGCACATCCCCTCGGAACACATCCTCTAAATATACAAATATATTCTCTGCCGCCGCAGAGATCGTCAAGCGATCGATTTCGCGCCGAACCGAATTAGTCGGTATACAGCAACCCGTCAATCTCCTGTACCTGGAACTTTAGCAGAATCAGTGCATCGGTACTGTCTACATAGCCGTCCAAGTTCACGTCACCGTTCAGCTTGCCATTCTCAGACAGATCCATCAGCTTCACTGCTGCCTTGCTGAGGCAAACGACATCTGTCATGTTTACATTGCCATCCAGATTCACATCGCCCAGCTTTCCGCCGGAAATGCCGGTCGACGGTGTCGAAGTCGTCTCGCCAGATCCTTCGGTCGTGGTCGGTGCCTGCGTGATGGTTTCTGCCAGCAGTGTAGTCGTTTCCGTTGTGCCGGTGTCGCTTACGGTAACCGAGCCAGCCACGGTTTCGACTTCACATTCGGTGCGATCCGTGCCGTCTACGGCAGCAACAACGAGACTCGAGTTCTGCACGCCAGAGCCATCATAGGTTTCACGATCCACTGGAGCGAATTCGATCGGTGTCTCTGTGCCAGCCGCAACATCACTGTTTACTGTGCCGTTTACTGTCAATACCACGCCGTCATCCGCAATCCACGCGTCAGAATCCAGCGCAGTCGTCCAGCTTACTGCGATTTCGCCGTCATTGATGCTGTACGCAAAGACAGGTGCATCGACAGCAGTCATATCGCCAGAAACATCCGTATCCGCCGCCGCGCCGATTGCTACGCTGGTGATCGTCAAAACATCCGTGTTATAAGTCAGCGCAAAATCCAGCGTGTTCACCTTCGTGGAAGGAACGTCTGCGATGGTAACATCCACAGAAAACGAGTCGCCAGCCGCCGCAACGGTTTCATCGGACGCTTCAAGCGTCACCGTATTGCTCGCCGCAAAAACCTGCATCGAAGCCGACACAGTCGCCAGCATCGATAATGCCAGCACGCCTGCAATTGTTTTTTTTGCCTTCATTGTTATCCTCCTCAATTCAATACAGACCCGCCAGTGTTCCGAGCCAGCGAAGGCTGTAAAAGTGCTTGGGTCACTAGAATTCTGCATAGAATTGCTTCTCCAGATCCGTACTGTTCCAATTATACTTATTATAGAATATTCCAACAGAAATGTCAATAGACATCCACAGTTTTTGTTCAAACACAACAAACACAACAAATCCCATCGCGTAGAATTGTGCATTATCCCAATCGCTTCTGTCATTTTCGCACGCCCAAGCGCTTTTTCGAGCGTCCGCGCGCTTTATAACCCTGTCCAAGTATTCTATCGTGACATGCCTGCACGCCACCGGATCTGCCGCCGCGCTTTGCGATAAAGCAACACGGCCAGTCATTCCCACACTTCGTTTTCCGCAGCAAACGGTACGACGCGCCCGGCAAGGGCTCTTTTTTCAAAGAGCTAAAGCACCGCAGTCTCCCCGCCTGTTCCGCTGCAGCGAGGACACACACAGCAGAAGCATTTATTTCAATTATACTCTAAAACGAAAAAATTGTAAAGAGGTTCGTTTGCTTTTTGGTAAGTTTCCATAAAAATTTGCCTTATTTTCTAGCACTTTGCACAACGATTTTGGACAGCCGCGGACTGCCTTCGGGGCACGGTACGCCGCAAGCAGCATTTTGCGCCGTATTTGTGGCAGCTGCACAAAAAAGGCATCGCACCGCAACGCGATCCGCCGCCATAAAGTCCTGTGACTTCGTTTTTTTCGAGCGCTTCCGTACACACGTCCTTCAAGCAGACTGTAATACGTCACGCAAATTTTCCGCCGGCTTTAAACCAGCGAAATAATTGCCATTTCAGCAGCATCGCCGCGGCGTGGTCCGATCTTCATGATCTTGGTATAGCCACCGCTGCGGTCTGCATACTTCGGTGCTATTTCATCGAAAAGCTTCTTTACAACGCTTTCCTTTGTCACGTAAGCCATCACCTGGCGCTTCGAATGCAGATCCGGCGTTTTCGCGGTCGTGATCATTTTTTCCGCAACTGCACGCACTTCCTTCGCGCGTGTAACGGTCGTTTCGATCTGACCGTTTTCCAGCAGATAGGTTACCATGCCGCGCAGCATTGCCTTTCTATGATCGGTCGGTCTTCCCAGTTTTCTGGTACCCGGCATTGTCATTCACTCCTTTTCAACTCACGGCAGACAGCGTCTGCATCCTGCCGCGCTCGTATTTCTCAGTCTTCTTCACTGGCGAGATCAAAGCCCAGTGAATGCAACTTTTCCTGCACCTCATCGAAGGATTTCTTGCCGAGGTTACGCACCTTCAGCATTTCCTCCTCCGACTTATTAATCAAGTCGTTCACGGTATTGATTCCGGCACGCTTTAAGCAATTAAACGACCGTACAGATAAGTCAAGATCCTCAATGCTCATCTCCAGGATTTTTTCTTTCCCCTTATCGTTCTTTTCCACAAGAACTTCCGCAATGCTGTCCTCATCGGAGAGGTCAACAAACATCTTCAGATGCTCGTTGAGGAGATTGGCTGCCTGTGAGATGGCTTCCTTCGCGGAGATCGTGCCATCGGTCCAGACCTCAAGGGTAAGCTTGTCATAGTCTGTTACCTGACCGAGACGGGTATCCTCCACCTGATAATTCGCCTTCAGCACAGGAGTATAGATACTGTCCACTGCAATCACATCAATCGGCGTATTCATCATCTGCTTGTTCCGCTCCGCCGAGACATAGCCTCTGCCGCGATCGATGACGATTTCCATATAGAGCTTCGCGTATTTCCCGAGTGTCGCGATATGCATACCCGGATCGAGGATGTTTACCTCCGAGTCTGTCTTAATATCGCCGGCGGTAATTTCGCATTCGCCCTCCGCTTCGATGAAGAGCGTTTTCGGACCTTCCCCATAGAGCTTTGCGGTGAGTCCCTTCAGACTGAGAATTATTTCGGTGACGTCTTCCTTCACGCCGGGAATCGTGCTCAGCTCATGGTGTACGCCTTCAATCTTCACAGAATTTACCGCTACACCAGGCAGCGAGGAGAGTAGCACACGACGCAGACTATTGCCGAGCGTGATGCCATAGCCTCGTTCGAGCGGTGCTAATACAAATTTGCCATATTTTCCATCGCTCCACAGTTCCACTATATCGAGTTCCGGCTTTTCAATCTTCTCCAGCATAAAAACACCCTCCTATGCTTGGTCGCTTCGTCTGTAGTTTCTTCCATTGTTCCCGTATTGCAGCGATTATTTTGAATACAGCTCGACAACCAAGTGCACAGCTACTTCATAATCCAAGTCCTCCGGGGTTGCCATGCGAACGACCTTTGCGGAGAAGTTCTCCTTGTCAGATTTCAGCCATACCGGTACAGTGCGGCTTGTGGTCTGTTCTACGACATCCTTGAACTTGTCGCTCGTGCGGCTCTTTTCGCACAGTGCGATGACATCGCCTTCCTTCACACGATAGGACGGAATATCGACAGGCTTGCCGTTCACGGTGAAGTGACGGTGTGTTACGAGCTGTCTTGCCTCTCTGCGTGTCAGGGACAGACCCGTACGGAAAACAACGCTGTCCAGACGAGATTCCAGGCATGCGATGAGGTTATCGCCGGCCTTGCCATCCATCTTTGTTGCGATTTCGAACAAGTGGTGGAACTGCTTTTCGCCCACGCCATAGATAAACTTCAGCTTCTGCTTTTCCTTCAGCTGCATGCCATATTCGGAAACCTTTTTGCGGTTGTTCGCACCCGGGTTCCGGTTCGACTGCTTTGCGATCCCCATTACCATCGGGCTGATTCCCAGGTAACGGCATCTCTTCAGAATCGGTTCTCTGCTTACTGCCATGATAGATTACACCTCCTGCAATTAGACACGACGTCTTTTCGGCGGACGGCAGCCATTATGTGGAATCGGCGTAACGTCCTTGATCATCTTTACTTCCAAACCAACGGTCTGCAGTGCACGGATTGCCGCTTCACGACCAGATCCCGGGCCTTTTACATAAACCTCGACAGTTTTCAGACCGTGCTCCATAGCTGCCTTTGCAGCCGTTTCCGCTGCAGTCTGTGCCGCAAATGGTGTCGACTTTCTCGAGCCGCGGAAGCCCAATCCGCCAGAGCTTGCCCATGAAATCGCATTGCCCTGGGTGTCGGTAATCGTAACAATGGTATTATTAAACGTAGACTGAATGTGTACCGCGCCGTTTTCGATATTCTTCCGCTCTCTGCGGCGGCGGATGACAGTTTTCTTGCCCTTCTGCTGTGCCAAACGAGACCCCTCCTTACTTCTTCTTGTTCGCGATGGTCTTTACCGGACCCTTGCGTGTTCTTGCGT
The DNA here is from genome assembly GCA_021203985.1 of Ruminococcus sp. Taxonomy (GTDB): domain Bacteria; phylum Bacillota; class Clostridia; order Oscillospirales; family Ruminococcaceae; genus Ruminococcus_C. The sequence goes on from JAJQAB010000112.1 coordinate 7,903, forward strand.
TCGTCTTTGTCCGCTGGCCTCTTACCGGCAGACCCTTACGGTGACGTACGCCGCGATAGCAGCCGATCTCCACGAGCCGCTTAATATTCAGCGCAACCTCACGGTGAAGATCGCCCTCCACCGTGCAATTCTTATCGATATAGTCACGCAGCTTTGCCACATCCTCTTCGCTCAGATCCTTTACGCGTGTATCCGGATTTACGCCGGTGTCCGCCAGAATCTGATCCGCTGTGCTGCGGCCAATTCCGTAGATATAGGTCAGACCGATTTCGACCCGCTTATTCTTCGGAAGGTCTACACCTGAAATTCTTGCCATTATTCCTGCACCTCCATATTTCAAAATCCGTTTCTCAGCCCTGACGCTGTTTATGCTTCGGATTTTCGCAGATTACCATTACTTTGCCTTTGCGCTTAATGACTTTGCACTTTTCACACATCGGCTTTACGGAAGGTCTTACTTTCATTGCAACTTTCCTCCTTCTCGAAACGACTGTGCAGCCGACAATTGTGCTTGCCGTCTGCGGTTATTTCACAAGTCTGCATCTGCCTGATGCACGGCGCGAGCCTTACTTTACTTGGATCTCCAAGTGATTCTGCCTTTGGTCAGATCATAGGGCGACATCTCAATGGTCACCTTATCCCCTGGAACAATGCGAATATAGTTCATCCGCAGCTTTCCGGAAACATGCGCAAGGATGGTATGCTTGTTTTGCAGCTCTACCTTAAACATCGCGTTCGGCAGAGACTCCCGCACAATCCCCTCGACCTCAATTACGTCTTGCTTCGACAAATTCACTACCTCCCCGATCGGGCATGATCCGGCGCAGTCGCAGCATAACTGTCCGCCTGATACTGTTTCAACACATTTCTAAGCTTTTTGTCCGTCACGGATTCCAGGTTCAGAATCGTTTTCGTCCCCTGCAAGTGCCGTATATTTTTCCGCTTCGGCTTTTCGAGTTTCCGGCGTTTTCCGTCTGCGATTTCCGCATAGCCATCCTTGATGGACAACACAACGAAATAGCCGCCCTGATCGCGCCCGGCGAGTGCACGAACCACCAGACCTCTTGTCAGTTCCATAGAACCTCCTTGTTACGGTCGGGTCAGAATCACCGGACCGTCCTGCGTGACGGCAATTTCGTGTTCGAAATGCGCCGCCAGCGAGCCGTTTGCGGTCATGACTGTCCAGCCATCGCGCAGCACGCGGATTGCATCGCCCTTTTGATTGATCATCGGTTCGATACAGAACGTCATGCCGGGCATCAGACGCAGTCCGTGTCCCGGTCTGCCATAATTCGGCACCTCCGGATCCTCGTGCATTTCCCTGCCGATTCCGTGGCCGCAGTATTCGCGCACAATGCCATAGCCGCGCGACGCGCAATATTCCTCCACAGTATGGGACACATCGCCGAGACGTGCGCCCACGCGGGAAGCGTCAATCGCCGCGTACAGACTCTCTTCCGTGACGCGCAGCAGATCCGCCGCTTCTTCTGAAATATCGCCGACCGCGAAGGTATAGGCATTATCGCCGACAAAGCCATCGTATGTCGCGCCGACATCCACGCTGACGATATCGCCCTCGTGAATCACGCGTTTCGGGCTTGGAATTCCGTGAATCACTTCTTGATTGATTGAGATACAAGCGCTCCCCGGAAAGCCGCCATAGCCGAGAAAGGTTGGAACAGCGCCGCAGCTAACAATAAAATCATGGATCGACCGATCAAGCTGTTTTGTCGTCATGCCCGGTCGGATCACATTTCCGGCGTGCTCCAGCGCACGGGCGGCGATTCTGCCAGCCTCGCGCAGCTTCTGCAAATCCGATTTTGATTTAATGGTTACGCTCATTGTACGCCCACTGCCTTCAATGTCAGCGCTGTCGTATCTGCGACTTCCTCCTGACCGATAATGGTTTCCAGTTTGCCCTGTTTTTCATAGTACGCCTTCAGCGGTTCGGTCGTCTTGTGATAGGTTGCGAGGCGGTCGAGAACCGTTTCCGGCTGGTCATCCTTCCGGATGATGGTCGCCCCGCCGCACTTGTCGCAAACGCCTTCCTTCTGAGACGGTTTAAACTGCACGTGATAGGTTGCGCCGCACATCTCGCAGACTCTTCTGCCAGACACGCGATCGCGAATGGTTTCGTCCGGAACGTAAATTTCCAGCACCTTGTCGATCTTTACGCCCATTTCATCGAGCGCCTCCGCCTGTGGTACGCTGCGCGGAAAGCCATCGAGGATAAAGCCCTTCTGGCAGTCGTCCTGCGCGATGCGTTCCTTCAGGATGCCGATAACAATATCGTCCGAAACGAGCGCGCCGCTGTCCATAGCCGCCTTTGCCTTCACGCCGTATTCCGTACCGGTGCGGACTGCCTCACGCAGCATATTGCCGGTAGAAATCTGCGGAATTGAAAGTACCTGTGAAATCACTTCTGCTTGTGTGCCCTTGCCGGCGCCCGGTGCGCCTAAAAGAATCAGATTCATAGGAATATGCCTCCTGTTTTATTCAAGGAAGCCCTTATGATGACGCATCATCATTTCGGACTCCAGCGTGCGAACCGTTTCGAGTGCAACACTGACAACGATCAGGATCGTAGTACCGCCCATTGCCAGCGAGCTAAGATTGCCGTCCATCCAGGTCATTGCAATCGGGAAAACAGCGATCAGCCCAAGGAAAAATGCGCCCACAAGTGTGATCTTCGAGAGAACACGCTGAATATAGTCAGATGTGGGCTTGCCCGGACGGATGCCCGGAATGCCGCCGTTGTTCTGGCGGAGATTGTTCGCCATTTCCACCGGATTGTACTGCATCGATACATAGAAGTAGTTGAATGCAATAATCAGGATAAAATACAAAATTGCATAGGACAGGCTTTGTGTATTGAAGAAGTTGATGAAGCCGTTATAGAACTTCTGTCCCCATGTGGACGGATCGTCATAGGTCGGCTTAAACAGCTCAACAGTGCTCGGCAGAGACATAAAGGACATTGCGAAGATAATCGGCATAACACCGCTCATGCAGACCTTTACTGGAATATGGGTCGACTGACCGCCATATTGCTTTCTGCCAACCACGCGCTTTGCGTACTGAATCGGGATGCGGCGTTCTGCGGCGTTCATGAATACGATAAATGCGATCATGACGATAAAGAGTACCAAGACGCCGAGCGTTTCGAAGAAGTACCGCTGCGGATTGTTGACAATCAATTCGCCCATCGTGCCCGCCATAACTGGGAACCGTGCGAGAATGCCGGCGAACAGAAGCATGGAGATTCCGTTTCCGATGCCCTTGTCGTTGATGCGATTTCCCATCCAGACGACAATGGATGTGCCTGCGACAAACGAGATGATGATGACAAACGCGATAAATACGTTCGCCCCGGTCGACCCGCCGTCCACTACGGCATCCATGGAGTTTTTCAGTGTCAGATAATAAGCGAAGGACATGAACGCGGACAGCGCCAGCGAAACTGCCGCCGTGATGCGATTGAGCTTTTTCTGTCCCTCTTCACCCTCATCGCGCATACGCTCAAGCGGTGGAATCGCGTAGGTGAGCAGCTGCATGATGATGGATGCGTTGATATACGGTGTGATGGACAGCGAGAATACAGTCGCCTGCGAAAGCGCGCCGCCCGTGATGATATTCAAGTATTCGAGGAAGTTTCCTCCGGTTGCGTTAGATTCCATCCATTCGCTTACCGTTGCGGTATCGAGAAACGGTACGCAAACAGCACTGCCGAGACGAAATACGAGAAGCATGAGTAATGTGTACAGGATTTTTTTCCGGATTTCCGGGATGCTGAACGCATCTCTCAACGTCTTAAACACGTTACATCACCTCTGCTTTTCCGCCAGACTTTTCAATTTTTTCAGCCGCGCTCTTTGTGAACTTCGCAGTCTTTACAGTCAGCTTAGTTGTCAGTTCGCCGTCACCGAGGATCTTGACGCCGTCACAGGTCTTTTTAATGAGTCCTGCCGCTTTCAGCAGCTCTGCGTCAACAACGGTATCTTCCTTGAACTGATTCAATTGCGAAACGTTTACAATGGCATATTCCTTGGCAAAGATGTTGTTGAAACCTCTCTTCGGAATACGTCTGGTCAGCGGCATCTGACCACCTTCAAAGCCGATTCGAACGCCGCCGCCGCTGCGGGCATTCTGACCCTTGTGGCCCTTGCCAGCCGTCTTTCCGTTACCGGAACCGTGGCCGCGGCCAACTCTCTTGACTTCCTTTGTCGAACCTTCTGCCGGAGACAATTCGTGAAGCTTCATGCTAAATGCACCTCCTTAGATGATAACTTATGCTTCTGTAACCTCTATGAGGTGAGAAATTTTTTTGATCTTGCCGAGGGTTGCCTCATTCTCAGGCTGTTCGGTGGTGTCACCGATCTTCTTCAGCCCCAGCGAGTTTGCTGTTGCGATCTGATCCTTTTTGCGGCCGATCAGGCTTTTGACGAGCTTGATTTTCTTTGCCATTTCACACCCTCCTTATTTGTAAATTTCTTTTACAGACTTCCCGCGCTTCTCAGCAACCTCTGCTGCTGTTGTGCAGGATGACAGTCCATTGATTGTTGCGCGTACCACGTTGCACGGGTTGTTCGAACGCAGTGACTTGGTACGAATATCCTTAATGCCGGCAACCTCAATGACTGCACGAACCGGACCGCCTGCGATTACACCAGTACCCGATGCAGCCGGCTTCATCAGAACTTCGCCTGCGCCGAACTTTCCAACGATTTCGTGCGGGATGGTTGTGCCGCACAGCGGAATCCGAATGAGGTTCTTCTTTGCGTCCCCAATGCCCTTGCGGATTGCGTCCGGTACTTCGCCGGATTTTCCAAGACCAAAGCCTACAATACCATTTCCATCGCCAACAACGACCAACGCTGCAAACTTCATGATACGGCCGCCCTTTACGGTTTTGGATACGCGGTTAATGGAAACCACTTTTTCTTCGAGTTCGAGTCCCTGCGGATCAATTTTAGCCAAAGTAATACCTCCCTTGTGTTAGAACTTCAGTCCATTCTCACGAGCGCCATCAGCCAATTCCTTGACTCTGCCGTGATACAGGTAGCCGCCCCGGTCAAAAACAACAGTGGTGATGTTCTTTTCGAGTGCGCGCCTTGCGATCATTTCGCCTACCTTGCGAGCGCCTTCGGTATTGCCGCCGACACCCTCAAACGCCTTATCCATGCTCGATGCAGATGCTAGCGTTACGCCGTTGACATCATCGATCAGCTGTGCATAAATATGCTTTGCAGAGCGATATACACTCAGACGCGGGCGCTCAGGAGTACCGGAAATCTTCATGCGAACTCTTGCATGTCTTTTTGCTCTAGCTTTCTTGCTATCCATTTTTTTAATCATTGCGGTCTACTCCTTTCCGAATTATTTCTTGCCCTTGCCGGCTTTACCTTCCTTGCGGATGATACATTCGTCGACATAGTGGATGCCCTTGCCCTTATACGGCTCCGGCGGACGTTTTTCTCGAACTTCTGCGGCAAACTGACCAACCTTCTGCTTGTCGATGCCGCTGACAACGATCGTGTTCGGCTGCGGTACATCGAGCTTGATGTCGTCGTTTTCCGAAACGATTACCTGATGCGAGAAGCCCAGGTTCATGACAACGTCCTTGCCTTTCTTTGCCGCACGATAGCCGACGCCCTCGATGATCAAGGCCTTGGAGTAACCGTTGGTTACGCCCTCAACCATGTTCGCGATCAGCGTTCTCGTCAGACCATGCAGCGAGCGATGTATCTTATCGTCTGACGGACATGTTACGTGAATCACGCCGTCTGCGATTTCGATGCCCAGATCCTTCGAAAACTGTCTGGACAGTGTGCCCTTTGCGCCCTTGACGGTAACATAATTTTCTTCGCACTTGACTTCTACACCGGCAGGAACACTAATCGGTTTTTTTCCTATTCTTGACATAATCCCGTGTCCTCCTTACCAAACAAATGCTAAAACTTCGCCGCCGACATTCAGCTCACGAGCCTTCTTGTCTGTCATAATACCTTTTGAGGTAGAAACAATTGCAATACCCAGTCCCTTGCGTACCTTCGGCATATCCTCACAGCTGGAATAAATCCGCAGACCCGGCTTCGAAACCCGGCGCAGACCGGTGATAACAGGCGAACGGTTTTCTGTATATTTCAGTGTGATTCGAATAACGCCCTGCTTGCCATCTTCGATGACCTGAAAGCCCTTGATATAGCCTTCGTCCAACAGAATCTGTGTGATCGCTTTCTTCACATTGGAAGCGGGAACGTCAACTGTGGCGTGCCGTGTGGAGCTCGCATTACGAATTCTTGTCAGAATATCTGCTATTGTATCTGTAATCTGCATGCTAATGACCTCCTTTTCGAAACTCCTCTTTACCAGCTTGCTTTCTTCACACCCGGAATCTTGCCCTCGTGCGCCAGATTACGGAAGCAAACACGGCAGATGCCATACTTTCTCAGATAGGCATGCGGTCTTCCGCAGATCTTGCAGCGGGTATAAGCTCTTGTGGAATACTTGGGAGTTTTTTGCTGCTTTAATTTCATTGCTTTTTTTGCCATGATTGATTTCCTCCCTGTGGTTTACTTTGCAAACGGTGCGCCGAGCAGTGTCAGCAGCTCTTTTGCTTCTTCGTCAGTCTGCGCGGTCGTGATGAAGTTGATGTCCATCCCTCTGACCTTGTCGATCTTATCGTATTCGATTTCCGGGAAGATCAGCTGTTCCTTGATACCGGTGGAGTAGTTCCCCTTTCCGTCAAAGGAATTCGCGCTGATGCCGCGGAAGTCACGAACACGTGGGAAGCTGACGTTGAACAGCTTATACACGAATTCGTACATCTTTTCGCCGCGCAGCGTTACCTTAACGCCGATCGGCATACCTTCACGAAGCTTAAAGTTTGCGACAGATTTCTTTGCTCTGCACACAACCGGCTTCTGCCCGGTGATTGCGGCGAGATCTGTCATAATGGCATCAATCACCTTTGCGTTGTCCTTTGCTTCGCCGGCAGCCACGTTTACGACCACCTTATCGAGCTTCGGAATCTGCATGACATTCTCATAGCCGAACTTCTTCATCATGGCAGGAGCAACGGTGCTGTTATAATACTCTTTTAACGTCGACATATCGTTTCTCCTTTACTCAAAAGATTTGCCGCATTTCTTGCAGACGCGCAGCTTTTTGCCGTCTTCATCAATGATATGACCAACTCTTGTCGGCTGATCGCACTTCGGGCAAACGAGCTGTACCTTGCTTACGTAGAGCGACGCTTCGGTCTCTACAATGCCGCCAACCTGACCCATACGTGTCGGCTTTACGTGCTTGGTTGCAACGTTAAAACCTTCTACGATGACCTTGCCTTCCTTCGGGCTTACTGCGACAACCTTACCAGTCTTTCTGCCCTTCGACTTGTTCTTCGGGTCATTATATTGATATTCGTCCTTACCTGTCAGCAGGATTACGGTGTCGCCTGTTTTTACATGAACCTTACGCATTTCTGGCACCTCCACCCTTTACAGTACTTCCGGTGCGAGGCTCAGAATCTTCATATAATCCTTTTCGCGAAGCTCTCTTGCCACCGGCCCAAAGATACGTGTACCTCTGGGGTTTTTATCATCACGGATAATTACCGCAGCGTTTTCATCAAAACGGATATAGGTTCCGTCTTCTCTGCGAAGACCTTTTACCGAACGAACAATCACTGCCTTGACTACGTCGCCCTTCTTTACAACGCCGCCGGGTGTTGCTTTTTTAACAGATGCAACAACGACATCGCCGATATTGGCATATCTTCTGCGTGTGCCGCCCAAAACTCTGATACACATCAGTTCCTTCGCACCGGTGTTATCCGCAACCTTTAAATAAGACTGCATCTGAATCACAGCGAGTTCCTCCTTTCAGAAATCTCTTCCGGTCTTGTTCCGGAAAACGTTTCTGTTTTACTTTCTTGACTATTCTGTCTTACTTCGCCTTTTCGAGGATTTCCACAACGCGCCATCTCTTGTCCTTCGACAGTGGGCGTGTTTCCATGACCTCAACGCGATCGCCGACCTTGCATACATTTGTTTCGTCATGTGCCTTCAGGCGAACGGTTCTCTTGACGATCTTCTTATACAGCGGGTGCTTCACATTGTCGACAATCGCAACAACAACGGTTTTGTCCATCTTATCGCTTACGACTCTGCCGACTCTGGTTTTTCTCAAATTTCTTTCAGCCACGAAGAATCCCTCCTCTTACTGCTGCGCGGACAGCTCTGCCACACGGAGAGCTGTCTTTACGCGGGCAATGTCTTTCTTTACAGCCTGAATGCGAGCTGTATTTTCAAGCTGATTTGCGGCAAGCTGGAAGCGCAGCGCAAAAAGTTCTTCCTTCAGGCTGTCCAGCTTTGCGTTCAGCTCATCTACCGGCATATTTTTGATTTCGCTTGCTTTCATGACTGCTCGCCTCCTTCTTCAGCCTTCACAAACTTGCACTTGATCGGCAGCTTGTGCATTGCGAGACGCATTGCCTCACGCGCGATTTCCTCCGGCACGCCGGCAATTTCGAACATCACTCTGCCCGGCTTTACGACAGCTACCCAGTATTCCGGAGCGCCTTTACCGGAACCCATACGTGTGCCGGCCGGCTTCTTGGTAACCGGCTTATCCGGGAAAATCTTAATCCAAACCTGACCGCTACGCTTGATATAACGTGTCATGGCGATACGAGCAGCCTCAATCTGATTTGACGTAATCCAAGCCGGCTCGAGTGCCTGCAAGCCATATTCGCCATAGCTTACGAAGTTACCTCTCGTTGCCTTACCGGTCATACGACCTCTGTGGACACGACGATATTTTACTCTCTTAGGAAGCAGCATTAGCGATTACCTCCTTGCTCTTCTTACATCGCTGCGATTATTTCCGCCATTTCTGCGGTCGCCATTGCGGTGGCCGCGGCGGCGTCTGTCATCGCGGCCATTGCGCGGTTCACGTGTTTTTCTTTCGAGCTTTTCTCTCTGTGCAGCTGCCTTTGCAGCATCGCCCTTGAGAATTTCGCCCTTATAGATCCAAACCTTTACGCCGATCTTTCCGTATGTGGTGTTTGCTTCTGCAAAGCCATAGTCGATATCTGCGCGGATGGTCTGCAGTGGAATCGTACCCTCGTGATAGCTCTCCGAGCGTGCAATTTCTGCGCCGCCGAGTCTACCGGAAGCCTTTGTCTTAATGCCCTTTGCGCCAAGACACATGGTTCTGCCGATGGACTGCTTCATTGCGCGGCGGAAGGAAATACGGTTTTCCAAATCCAGCGCAATCTTTTCTGCAACCAGCTGTGCATCCAGATCCGGCTGCTTTACCTCTACGATATTCACATAAACCTGCTTGTTCAGCATTTTTTCGAGCTGAATACGCAACTTATCGATTTCTGCACCGCCGCGGCCGATAACAATACCCGGCTTTGCGCAGTGAATGTGAATTCTCACTTTATCTGCGAAGCGTTCGATTTCGATCTTCGGAACACCTGCAGCATACAGGCTCTTCTTAATGAACTTACGAACTTGATAATCCTCTACCAGCAAATCGCCGAAGTCAGACTTATTCGCAAACCAGCGGGAATCCCAATCCTTGATGACACCGACACGGAGACCGTGCGGATTAACCTTCTGGCCCATAACTCAACCTCCTACTGGATTTATTCTTCTGTTTCTTTCAGAACAATGGTGACATGTGAAGTTCTCTTCAAAATACGATATGCTCTGCCCTGTGCCCGCGGCATAATGCGCTTCATGGTCGGGCCGGGTGTTACGAAGCATTCTGCAACGTAAAGCTGATCGCAGTTCATGCTGTGATTGTTCTCTGCATTTGCAATTGCGGACTTTAGAAGCTTTTCCAGCATCGGGCTGGCAGCCTTTGGGGTGAGGTCCAGAGTCGCCAGTGCGATATCAACAGGCTTATTACGGATCAGATCCAGAACGATCTGAACCTTACGCGGTGCAATGCGCGCATTTCTCAGATATGCTCTTGCTTCCATGTGATCTCCTCCTTCCGCTTACTTCTCGCCGTTATTGGATGTCTTTGAACCAGCGTGACCCTTAAAGGTTCTGGTCGGCGCAAATTCACCCAGCTTGTGTCCTACCATATCTTCTGTGACATATACCGGAACGTGCTTGCGGCCGTCATGCACAGCGATTGTGTGTCCAACAAAATCCGGGAAGATCGTGGAAGAACGACTCCATGTCTTGAGTACCTTCTTCTCTCCGGATTCGTTCATTGCCTGCACACGCTTGAGGAGGACTTCCTGGACGTAAGGTCCCTTTTTGATACTTCTGCTCATAAGATTGTGCCTCCTTTCCCTTATCTGCCGTTACGGCGCTTTACGATATACTTGCCGGATGCCTTGTGCTTTGCACGCGTCTTACAGCCGAGTGCCGGCTTGCCCCAAGGTGTCACTGGTCCCGGACGTCCGATCGGCGACTTACCTTCACCACCACCGTGCGGGTGATCGTTCGGGTTCATAACCGAACCTCTGACAGTCGGCCGCCAGCCCTTGTTGCGGACACGGCCCGCTTTACCGTAGTGTACATTCTCGTGGTCAATGTCGGAAACCTGACCAATCGATGCACGGCATTCGATCGGCACTCTTCTCATTTCGCCGGAGGGCAGACGGATCAGCGCGAATGCGCCTTCCTTGCCCATCAGCTGTGCCATATTACCTGCGCTGCGCACGAGCTGTGCGCCCTTGCCCGGATAAAGCTCAATTGCGTGAATAAACGTACCAACCGGAATGTCAATAAGCTTGAGTGCATTGCCCGGCTTGATGTCTGCGTCCGAACCAGAACGAACGGTGTCGCCGACCTTCAGCCCTTCCGGTGCGAGGATGTAGCGCTTTTCTCCGTCCTCATACTGTACCAGTGCGATAAATGCGCTGCGGTTCGGATCGTACTCGAGTGTCAGAACCGTTGCATTCATGCCGTCCTTGCTGCGCTTGAAGTCAATGACGCGGTACTTTCTGCGATTGCCGCCGCCGCGATGACGAACGGTAATTCTGCCGTAGCTATTGCGGCCCGCGTTCTTCTTCAGCGGTTCCAGCAAGCTCTTCTCCGGCTTTACTTTCGACAGCCCCGAATAATCCGTAACCGTCATGTTTCTGCGGGACGGGGTCGTCGGTTTATAGCTCTTAATGGCCATTTCTCGTTTCACTCCTTATAAAATGCTGGATTTGCTGGAGCATCACTCCCATACTGGAAGCGTCTCTTCATTAGAACATGCCATCGAAGAATTCGATTGTGCCCTTGCGCTTCTTGCCGTCCTGATCCGGAGTCGGATCTGGGCTGATTGTAATCACTGCTTTTTTATAGTCCGGACGCTTGCCCTCAAAGCGGCCCATACGCTTGGTATGACCGGTACAGTTTACGGTGTTTACCTTCAGAACCTGTACGTTAAACAGAGCCTCCGCCGCCTGTGCAATTTCAATCTTGTTGGCGTCCTTTGCAACACGGAAAGTGTATTTGCTGCCTGCCATATCGTCTACGCTGCGCTCGGTGATAACCGGCTTCAGAATGATATCCTGCGGTGCTTTCACTTTGCATACACCTCCTCAATTTTTGCCACGGCATCCTTCGATACGATCAGCTTATCGTATCGAAGGATGTCATATACATTCAGTGTGTTGACTGCAGCAGTCTTTACACCCAGAATGTTTGCTGCGCTCTTTACGACCTTCTGGTCTGCGACTGCGGTTACGAGCATTGCCTTGCCGCTTACGCCGAGCGCTTCGAGCATTGCAACGACCGGCTTTGTCTTATAGCCTTCCAGAGCCAGGCTGTCGAGAACGATAAGGTTCTGATCCAAAAGCTTTGTGGAAAGCGCAGACTTCATTGCCAGCCGCTTTGTTTTCTTCGTCAGAGAGTAGCGATAGCTTCTCGGCTTCGGACCGAGTGCCACGCCGCCGTGTGTCCATTGCGGTGCGCGGATGGAGCCTTGTCTTGCGTGACCTGTTCCCTTTTGTCTCCACGGCTTTCTGCCGCCGCCTCTGACTTCGGTACGGGTCAGTGTGGACTGTGTGCCCTGACGCTGATTTGCAAGATAGTTGACAACCGCTGTGTGCATCACGGTCTCATTCGGCGTAACTGCGAAAACCGCATCCGAAAGCTTCGTCTCAGACACCTGCTGGCCTGCCATATCAAATACTGCAATTTTTGCCATTGCTGTTTCCTCCTTCCTTACGCCTTAATGCTGTCGGTGATGACAACAATTCCGCCCTTCGCGCCCGGGATTGCGCCCTTGACTGCGATGAAGTTATTTTCACTGTCGACCTTTACGATCTCCAGATTTTGCACTGTCACCTTTTCTGCGCCCATGTGGCCTGCCATGCCCTTGCCCTTATAGATGTGGGACGGTGAGGAGCATGCGCCCATAGAACCTGCCTGGCGGTGAACCGGGCCGGTACCGTGAGTTTCTTTCAATCGATGCTGATTGTGGCGCTTGATCGCACCAGCAAAGCCCTTGCCTTTACTGGTGCCGCTGACATCCACGCTGTCTCCTGCCACAAACGTGTCCGCCTTTACTACGTCACCCACCTGCAGCGCTGCGCAGTCCACCAAGCGGAATTCCTTCAGAACCTTCTTCGCGGCAACGTCTGCCTTTGCAAAATGACCCTGCATCGGCTTTGTCACATGCTTTGCAGTAACATCGCCGAAGCCAAGCTGTACGATTTCATAGCCATCAGTTTCGACTGTTTTCTTCTGGATGACAACGCACGGACCTGCTTCTACGACAGTTACCGGAATCACTCTTCCGGCTTCGTCAAAGATCTGTGTCATGCCGATCTTCTTGCCGATAATTGCTTTCTGCATTTTTTCGTTTCCTCCTATTGGTTATTGGTTGACCTTACGCCAACATGACCGGCGGCATGCCTGCCGCCACGCGGTTTTCCACCGCTTCGAGCTGCTTTTACTTCAGCTCCATGACGATGTCAACACCTGCCGGAATTTCCAGCTTCTGCAGTGTATCCGTCGTCTTCTGTGTCGGACGGATGACATCGATCAGTCTCTTGTGTGTGCGGCGCTCGAACTGCTCACGGCTGTCCTTATACTTATGTGTCGCACGAAGGATCGTGATGATTTCCTTATCGGTCGGGAGTGGAATTGGACCGGAAACCTGTGAACCACTTCGAACAGCAGCCTCTACAATTCTTGCAGTGGCAGCGTCAACTGTGGCATGCTCATAACCCTTGATCTTGATTCTGATTTTCTCGTTGACTGCCATTTTTTTCGCCTCCTTTGCATCTTGGGGGACAGGAGCAGATGCCGCTCCGACATGACTTCCACGCATCCAGGTGTTTCCGGCGCATGGGCACAAAAATACTTAAAAGATGTTGCTTCCAAGCCAGTGCACACAGAATGATCCCATCGCGTAGAAAAAGCCCCACGCAAAGCAATACACCAACTGTGTCGTATCCTGATTCGCCCGGTTTAAAATCGGACATACTCCATGAAAATTCCCCGACATACCGCCGGCAACCTTTCACTTCAACGCATATCTATTGCAATCAAGCACGTTCTATTTTAGCATACTTTTCCGGAGAACGCAAGCGCCCGCGCAAAGGTTTTTCGATTTTCCCTGTAAAATTTTTATGAACGCGGCGGAATTTTCGGGTTTCATGCGCTGTTTCGCGCGGCATTTCGCGGTTTTGCGGCGCGATGCCTTCGAATTTCCGTAATTTTGACAAATTTTTCGAAAAATTCACTTGTTTTTTCAGTTTAAGCATGGTATAATATTTTATAACATTTGGAGTGCACTGCAGATCATCTGCCGCATCGAACGGAAAAACCCGAAGAAAGGATTTGTCACATGAACTATCAAGAAGCCTATGATTATTTAGCAGCACATCAACAAACACATTTACTACAATTCTACGATACGCTGTCGCGGCCGCAGCAAGAAAGTCTGCTGTCTCAGATTGACGATTTGCGTCTGGATCGGCCACAGTTCCAGGAGCACGGCGCGTCCGCACAAAAGCGCGGCACGTTTGCACCGCTCGAGGCGATGACGCTGGACGAAATTGCAGAAAACCGGACGCATTACTGTGAAATCGGACTGTGCGCGATCCGCGAAAAGAAAGTCGGCGCGGTGCTGCTGGCGGGTGGACAAGGCTCGCGCCTCGGCTTTTCGCACCCGAAGGGCATGTACAACATCGGCAAAACGCGCGACCTCTATATTTTCGAGTGCTTGATTCAGAATCTGCTGCGTGTCATGGAGCAAGCCGGCGCGTCTGTACCGCTTTTTATTATGACAAGCCTCGACAACGACACGGAGACGCGCGCCTTTTTAAAAGCACACAATTACTTCGATTACCCAGCCGATGACATCCGTTTCTTTCTGCAGGAGACAGAACCGGCGGTGGATGAAAACGGGAAGATTTTGATGCAGGCGCCCGACAAACTTGTACTCACGCCGAACGGCAACGGCGGCTGGTTCTCCTCGATCCAACGCGCTGGACTGCTGCAGGAAATCGTAGCGATCGGCATTGAGTGGCTCAACGTCTTTGCTGTGGACAACGTGCTGCAGCAGATCGCCGACCCGGTGTTTCTAGGGGCAACGATCGATTCGAGTTGTGTCTCCGGCGGCAAGGTCGTCAGCAAAGCAGTACCGGACGAGCGTGTCGGCGTCCTCTGCCTGGAGGACGGGAAGCCCTCGATTGTCGAATATTTCGAGATGACGGAGGAGATGCGCACGCGGCGCTGTGTGGACGGGAGTCTTGCCTATCGATTCGGCGTGATCCTGAACTATCTCTTCCGCACGGACGCACTGATGCACACGCTCGAATCGGACTTTCCGCTGCACGCGGCGCACAAGAAGATCCCCTATATGGCGAGCGATGGGACGCTGGTTCAGCCGGAGAAGCCGAACGCGTACAAATTCGAGACGCTGGTTCTCGACATGATCCACATGCAGGAGAGTTGTCTGGCGTTCGAGGTGGATCGTTCGAAGGAATTCGCGCCGGTGAAAAACGCCGAAGGTGTCGATTCGGTCGCCACCGCACAGGCACTCTTAGCACAAAACGGCGTACAGCTTTAATGCAGAAAAAAATACCGCACCGTACTGAACCGACCACAAAAAGTTAGACAAAATTAGAAACCGAATTTTATGCAAAGCGACTAAGAGCGAA
>JAJQAB010000108.1 GCA_021203985.1 Ruminococcus sp.
TTTGCATAAAATTCGGTTTCTAATTTTATCTAACTTTTTGGGGTCGGTTCAGTTCGCCTTGGGTTATTTTTTCTTGAATTTTACGGAGTGAGGCGGTTCGGCGAATTCGCTCACTTCGTTCGCTGTTCGCCTTGGGTGCGCAAAACGTTTGTTTGCGTTGATTTTGGTATTTTCGTTGATTTTCTTTTTTCTTTTGAAGTGAGATCTTTTTGTTTTGTTTTTGCGTTTTGCACTTTGTATTTTTTTCGCTTTTTTCTTAGCTCAATTTGTTTTGCTTTGTTTTGCCTTCGGCGACCAGGGCTGCGCGCCCTGGACTGCGGCGGCTCAGCGCACCGCCTGTGCAATTCGGTTTTTGTCGATTCTCCTCTCTCACTTTTACTTCGGGAATTTTTGCTAAAAAATGACACGCACAGCCTTCGCTATGCGTGTCGCTTTTCTTTTCACTTACTCTATGTCTTATGCCTTCTTCTCCGCAAACAGCATTTTATGCACAATCCCTGCAATCGCTGCGCCTACCAATGGTGCTACCAAAAATACCCAAACCTGCGACAATGCCTCTCCGCCAGCAAAAATCGCCGGCGCAAGACTTCTCGCCGGATTCACCGACGTCCCCGTCAGCGGAATACCAATCAAATGCACAAATGTCAATGTCAAACCAATTACAATCCCTGCCATATGCGATGTCTTTTCCGTTCTCGTTACGCCAAGAATCGTCATAACAAACACAAACGTCAGCACAACCTCTACCACAATCGCTCCCCCAAGGTTCAAGCCAACGCCCGACAGTTCGTCGTATCCGTTTGCTCCCGCGCCCTCGAGGTCAGAGCATACCGTAATCAGTTTCAGAATGCCGCTCCCAGCGAAAGCGCCTGCGATCTGTGCGATCACGTAGCCGATGAAATCGGTCGTGGTCATCTTCCCGTTAATCCACACCGCGAGCGAAACCGCCGGATTGACGTGGCAGCCGGAGATGTCGCCGATTGCGTACGCCATAGCCACGATCGCGAGACCAAAAGCGAGTGCGATTGCGACAACGCCCAAATAGCCGCTGCCTGTGCCGCCGGTGAAGCCGCCGCAGACGACCGCTGTGCCGCAGCCGAACAGGACGAGTACCATCGTACCTAGAAATTCTGCGATATACTTTTTCATTGTAAATAACCTCCTCTGTAGACTTTAATTTTCTCGAACAGATGCTGTATGATTTCTGTACAACTCCAAGTATAGCACAAAACCAGACAGATGTCAACATATTCTTTGTTATTTTGTGGAAAAAGTTCAAAAATTACGAATCTAAGCGCACTCAAAAAAACCGCTGCACGGGAAGTAGATTCCACACAGCGGTCTGTTTTTTGTTTTTGTGTAGTCTTAGAGCACTGGCAGCGCGGTTAGGTTACGGATCAGATATTGCATAATTACCGTAACGTCCGTTTCGTCCAGCACATCGTCACACTGGCAATCTGCGTTTGCAAGCTGCCGTTCGTTGAGGAGGACATAGCCATCAAGATAGCGCTGGAGCATAACAACGTCCTTGGTATCGACAACGCCGTCTGCGTTGACATCGCCATAAATCGTTGCATATTCCGGATCAGAGACGCCCTCAACTTCGACATAAGCCTGAACCGTGCCTTCGGTTACCTTTGTGGTAGCCTCAGTGGTGGTCTCCGTAGTTTCCTCGGCGGTCGTTTCCATTGTTTCGGCTGTAGTTTCTTCTACAGCTTTCGTTTCAGCGGCTTCTGTGGTCGTTTCCTCCGGCGTGTCATTTTCTTCTGCCGGCTCGGTTTCCACAATTTCTTCGTCCGCTTCCGTTTCGTCCATTTCCTCAGCATCTTCAGCCGATGCGAGATATTCCATCGCGCAGTAGCCAGTTTCGTCACCGTAGGTGACCATTGCCCAACTGCCGTTTCCTGAAGTTACTGCGACTGTAGTTCCGTCCTCGATTGTACAGAGAATCGATGCATCCATGTCCGGTACACTTCTCAAGTTCAGCGAGGTAGCGTCAACCACATAGTCGCCTGCATAGTCTTCAGAAAAGTCCTCCGGCGCAGCCGAAACGGTTTCGACTTTGGCTTCCTCGGCAGTTTCCATGTCCGCGGTGTCCTCATAGACAACAGAGGTTGCGGAGATTGCCTCGGCTTTATCGATCATTTCCACAGTTTCTTCTTCGGAGGATGCGGACGATTTGGAGGATTCCGATGTCTCAGAAGCATCGCCCCAGCCGAGAGAAATGAGCGTGTTGTAAGCGCTCGTGAGACGCGTCGTGTAAGAGCCGCTGCTGTTGCTGTAGTCAGACAGTGCCGCCTGATGCAGCTGTGAAAGCGTAATATTTGCATAGCTGCTAGTGTTGGCAGCAGAGAGAATCCGTGCCGCAACGCCGCTTCCGCGGTTATACAGCTCTGCAAAGTAGACTAACACACTGGCGTTCGACAGTCCATAGCCTTGTCCTGCCACGAGATACCCTTGTACATCCGATGCCGCAAGCGCATCCTGCGCCGCAACACCTGCGGAAGAGGTCAAAAGCGCCGCCGCCGCTGAGCCTTCCGATGCAGAAAACGTTCTGGTGTTCCAGCTCGAAGCGCTGATGACTTCCTGATAGAACGTGCTTCCTAAGATACTCTTTGCATTGTCTGGATCAGTATTCGCGATCGACCGCATCAGCTGCAGCGCGCGTGTTGCATGCCATTGCAGAATGCCGATGCTTACTGCGCCGTGGTCGTTGCAATTCACCGACCCGTATGTACCCTCATTGTTGGTGATAATTTTCACCGCAACGCTGGTCATTTCCGTCATAGAGACTGCCGAAACAGTCAAGGAATACCGCGCCGCAGAGGTGATCATCGTCAGAGCGGTGAGACAGGATAATAAGACTGCCATGATTTTTTTTCGCATTATGAACTTTCTCCTTTATAAAAGCAACACCACGCAAAGACCGCCTTCGGCTTTGCACGCCATCTGTTGGCGCATCTGACGTACAATCTCTGTGCGGTGCTGCCTAAAAACAGCTGGAATCGAAGCGAATCAATACGCAGTCGAATTCCAGGGCGAAAGCCAGAGAAAAAACCCGACCCAAAAAGATGAGACGGATGCTTTCCCACACAGCTTCCGCTGTTTGTTTCCAATATGATCGGGCGTTGTAGGACAAAAAGGATATTATAAATCGCTTTTTTCACCCGATCACCTTGGGCAAATGCCGTGAAGTACCGATTCAAAGTACTCTACTTCCGCGCAATGCCTGTTTTCCTGCAGCATAAAAAAGAAAGTGAAAAAGCACTCTCAATCGCCGCGGGTCACGTGCTGCCCGAAATTGACATTTGCTGCATCGTAGTACGGAGAAGTACGGTTTCTGCAATGCGTATATTCGCCAGAGACTCAAAACGAATCCCAGCGAGGTGTACGGCACACGCCTGTCCGGTCTGTGCGGATGCAGGTGCACCACACAGATTGATGTGCCGTCTGCATTGCATCGAACACAGATGTTACAAGTGTTCGCACCGCAGATAAAATCCACTTGCCGCAAAGTGTACAAGACACCACGGCAGGTGCATTCGGTTGTTCCGTACAAGTGCTATTATAGCACACTTGTAACCAAATTGCAAGACTTTTCTTCACATCTCCGAGAAGTTCGGTACTTTTGCACACACATGTGGCAATATCACGCCGATTTCTTATGCAAAAGTGTCAAACACCCGGGCGACAAAATCTGTTACAAATTGTAACTTTTTGTCGATAGCTAGCCTTCGGCTAGCAGAGGACAGAGATTTAGAGGACAGAGGACAGAGAGCGTGATTTCTAACGAATTTTCTGTTTGTTTTGAAATTCGTAATTTCTGACTTCCGTCCTCTAGCATCTGATTTCTAAAAAGAGGACTGCCTTCCGTACGGAAAACGATCCGAATGGTGTTAGGACAAAGTGCCCTAACATCTTATTTTTACTTTATTTTACTTTTTGCGCGAACGTGTTGTTGTGGTTGTCTCCGCCGCCCTCTTTGCTGTGGTCGTCTTTGCCGCAGTTTCCTTCTTTGCAGCCGCCGTCTTTGTCGTGGTCTTTGCCGTGGTGGTCTTTGTGGTTCTTCTCGTGCGCTTCGGCGCAGGAATCGTTGCGAGAATCGTGCACATTGCAGCGATCTTCTCTTCATTTCCCTCGAAGGTCAGCGAAGCGGTATCTGCCTTTGTCAGCGCCGTCAAAAGCGCCGCGGAATCTGCCGTCAGAACAGCATCGTTGTCGATGTAATCATACGGCTCGACTTCCAGTACGCCGTTCGAAGCCTTGATATAAAAGATCCCAGCGCCATCGCCTGTTACGTTTACCTGTACTGCAACAGCCGCGTTTTCGTCCGCAACAACCACCTTCTGTAGCACTTCCTTTGCACTTTGAAACATTTCCTCAAAAGTCATTTCCCGATATTCCTTTCTAAATTTAGAGTGGCGGCAACATGGATAAAATATCGCTGCAGCTGCCGCTGGCTGAAAATCGATTCAGATCGATCTGCGATTGCTATTATTATATAGGACTGCGGCGCAGTTGTCAAGGGATTTAAATATAAAAAATGAAAAAATAAGCGAATTTATTGAGAAACGAGAAAAACACACGCTAAATTTGTGGAAAATCACGAAAAAAAAAACTTGACAAGCGCTAGAAAAAGGAGTATGCTTGTAAAGCAGATAACGTTTACAGTATGGAGGAAGCCAGATGTCGAAGGATTTGCAGGTCGTGCTGCTGCTCGATTGCTATGGGGCGATGCTGACAGAGCACCAGTCGCAGATGATGCGCCAGTATTACGATGAGGACCTGTCTTTGCGTGAAATTGCCGATTTGGCGGGCATTACCCGACAGGGCGTACACGATACTATTCGCCGCGGCGAACAGTATTTGCGTGAGATGGAAGCGCAGCTGCACCTTGTCGAAAAGCTCCGGGCGATCCGCCGGAATATGATTGCGACTTCCGATACGCTCCGACAGATCGCGGCGGTGTCCGAGGACGCCGAGGTGTTAGCACTCTGCGAACAGGCACAGCGGCTTACGCAAGAGGGAATCGATCTGACCGATCTGGAAATGAAATAGCTCGCACGTGTGTTCGTTAGAATCAGGAGGCGACAGGAGATGGCGTTTGAAGGACTTTCCGGAAAACTCAACCAGGTGTTTAAGAAACTGAAATCGCACGGGAAACTCACGGAAGCGGACGTAAAGGAAGCGATGCGCGAGGTGCGTATGGCACTGCTCGAAGCGGACGTCAGCTATAAGGTCGTGAAGAACTTCGTGGCGAAGGTGTCCGAGCGCGCGGTGGGCGAAGAGGTGCTTTCGAGTCTCACGCCGGCGCAGCAAGTTATCAAAATCGTCAACGAAGAGCTGTGCAATCTAATGGGGAACGAGAACGCACGCATCCAGTTCCCGTCAAAGCTGCCCTGCATCATCATGATGGTCGGTCTACAAGGCTCAGGTAAGACGACCCACGCGGCGAAGCTTGCGAAGATGCTCAAAAAGGAAGGGCATTATCCGCTTCTCGTGGCGTGTGATATCTATCGTCCTGCCGCGATCAATCAACTGCAGGTGGTCGGCGAGCGCGCGGGCGTGAAGGTCTTTGAAATGGGACAGATTGCGCCGCAGATTATCGCGAAGGAAGCGCTGAAATTCGCCAAGGATCACGGCAACGATGTGATAATCCTCGACACCGCAGGACGGCTGCACATCGACCAGCCGCTGATGGATGAACTGAAGGATCTGAAGGCGCTCACGAATCCAAACGAAATTATGCTCGTGGTGGACGCGATGACCGGTCAGGATGCGGTAAATGTGGCGAAGGCGTTTGACGATGCTTTAGGGATCGACAGCGTCCTGATGTCGAAGCTCGATTCCGACACGCGCGGCGGCGCGGCACTGTCCGTCCTCGCGGTGACTGGTAAGCCGATCAAATATGTCGGCATGGGCGAAAAGCTCGATGAGTTCGAGCCGTTCCATCCACAGCGCATGGCGTCCCGGATTTTGGGCATGGGCGATATGCTGACCCTGATCGAAAAGGCGGAGCATTCGATTTCCGAAAGGGATGCCGAAGAGATGGCGAAAAAGCTCGAGTCGAACCGCTTCGATATGAACGATCTGCTTGATCAGCTGCGCCAGATTCAGAAGATGGGTTCGCTGCGCTCGATCGTCAACATGCTGCCCGGCGTGAGCGGCAAGATCAAGGACGAGAACATCGATGAAAAGCAGTTCGTGCGCATTGAGGCGATGATTACATCGATGACGAAGGCGGAGCGCCAAAAGCCGTCTCTGATTAACCCGTCCCGAAAGCGGAGAATCGCCGCCGGAAGCGGCACGCGTGTCGAGGACGTCAACCGCTTGCTCCGGCAGTACGACCAGATGCAGAAGGTCATGAAAAAGCTCGGCGGCACGGGGAAAAACGGGAAGATGAGCTTCCACGCCCGGCGACAGCTTGCCGGTATAAACATGGAGGATCTCCAGAAGATGATGGGGAATCCGAAGAAGTGATGGGCTAGCAGAGGACAGAGAATTGTGATTTTTTACCGAATTTTCTGTTTGTTTCGAAATTCGTATCTCTTCTGACTTCTGACTTCTTGTCTCTTGCATCTGCTATCAGAAGCAAGAAGTCGGAAGTAAGAAGTCAGAAATTACGCGTTACAAAACGCATAGAAAACTCGGTAGAGATCACGCTCTCTGACCTCTGTCCTCTTGCATCTGACCTCTGAGAGCTTAAAGCCCTTCCGCAGGAAACTGCTGGGAATAGATGGAAACGCCGATTCATAGGATCGATTGCTAAGTCCAAAGGAAAATAAATAGGCGCGGCGAAAACACACAGCGTCTTAATCAGAAGAGGAGGTGAATTTTCCAATGGCAGTAAAAATCAGACTGAGAAGAATGGGTGTGAAGAAGGCGCCGTTCTATCGTATTGTGGTTGCAGATGAGCGCTATCCGAGAGATGGCCGCTTTATCGAGGAGATCGGCTATTATGATCCGACAAAGGAACCGACTGTTGTCAGCGTGGATGCAGAAAAGGCAAAGCAGTGGCTCTCGAACGGCGCACAGCCGACCGATACGGTAAAGACTATTCTGAAAAAGGAAGGCGTTCTTTAAGAGAACGACATCACACCAGCTTGGTGTGCGGTGTTGCCATGTGCAGCGTGATACTCCGGCAAAAGCCTTGGAGAGAAAACAGCTGTACAGCGTGCTCCGCCGGTGAGTGGCAGGACGATTTGATCGATCGTGTGGTTGACCTGTGGGGCATACGGGGAGTGGCAGCAGAAGACGCAAACGCGGACGTGCTTTCGCGTTCGCAGGAAGGAGCAGAGCGGATGAAAGAACTGTTACACACTATTGTCGCGGGGCTTGTGGAAAACCCGGATGCGATTGAGATCACAGAGGACGAGCCGGCAGAGGACGGCACGCTGACGTTTCACTTGCATGTTGCGCCAGAGGATACCGGCCGTGTGATCGGCAAGCAGGGACGGATTGCCAAGGCAATTCGCGTGATTATGAGCGCAAGCTCAACGAAAAATAATCACCGTGTTTCGGTGGAAATCGAATAAGAGGCAACACCGCATAAGGCTTAGATGCTCTTTGTGCGGTGTTGCTTTTCTGTAGAGAAAGGATGGACAGGATGAAACGATATCTGGAAATTGGCAAGATCGTCAATACGCACGGGCTGCACGGCGCGGTCAAGGTCGTGCCGTGGTGTGACGACCCGGAATTTCTGTGCGAAATGGAAACACTCTATCTCGGCGAAAAGCACCTGCCCGTAACCATCACAGACGCACGCACACAAAAGGGAAACGTGGTGCTGCAGCTCAAAGGTACTGATACGGTCGAAGTGGCAGAAAGTTTGCGCGGACAGATTCTCTACCTCGACCGCGAGGATGTCGAGCTTGCGGACGGTGTCTATTTTATCCAGGATCTCATCGGACTTCGCGTCCTAGACGCAGACACTGCCGCGTGTTACGGGACACTCAGTGACGTTTTGCAGACCGGCGCGAACGATGTTTACGAAGTGACTGACGAGGCAGGGAAAACCGTCCTGATTCCGGCGATTCCCGATGTTGTGCAGGAAACGGATCTCGAAAACGGCACGATGACGATCCATCCGCTGGAGGGTCTGTTCGATGCGAATTGATGTAGCAACACTTTTCCCGGAAATGTGCGAAGCGGTGCTGTCGGAGAGCATTATTGGGCGCGCGCGCAAAAACGGCTGCTTTGCTGTGCAGTGCTGGAACATCCGCGATTATACGCTCGACAAGCACCGCCGCGTAGACGATGTGCCCTATGGCGGCGGCAGGGGCATGGTGATGCAGCCTGACCCGATTTATCGCTGTTACGCCGCTGTCTGCGAACAGACCGCATCGAAGCCGCACTGTATCTACATGTCGCCGAAAGGCAGCGTTTTGACGCAAAAGCACGCGCTGGATCTCGCGCAGCTGCCGCATATTTTCATACTCTGTGGGCATTATGAGGGCGTAGACCAACGCGTGCTCGATGAAATTGTCGATGAGGAAATTTCGATCGGCGACTATGTCTTAACCGGCGGTGAACTGCCGGCGATGGTGCTGATCGATACCGTGGCGCGGATGCTGCCGGGCGTTTTGCCGGAGGCGTGCTGCTTCGAGGAGGAAAGCCACTTCCACGGGCTGCTCGAATATCCGCAGTACTCCCGCCCTGCCGTCTGGCACGACCGCGAAGTGCCGCCGGTGCTCCTCTCCGGACACCACCAGAACATCGCCGACTGGCGCTATGCGCAAAGTCTCGCAGTTACCGAAGCAAACCGCTCCGACCTGTATCATGACTATTTGAAAAAAAAATAGCCGGTCTATTTGTGAAAAGGGAACAAACGCTTTAAACAATCCGCGCCGCGCGCAGCTGGATTTTGGCATTGTTGTCAAGTTCTACAAACTTTTCGATGAAAAAAAGCGGTACTTCTAGCAACATGTAGAATTTTTTGAAAAAAAGGGAAAATCTTGCAAAAAGTCCGTTGACGAGTCGAAAAAAACCTTGTATAATGAGGATATGGTTGAAATTAATCCAAGTTGTTCATGCGTGAATTGCATGATTTCTAAAGATTGGAGAAATTAATTATGTATGTAAAAGATGTAACGGTACAGAATCAAGTGGGACTGCACGCAAGACCGGCAACGTTCTTCATCCAGTGTGCCAATGAATTCAAGGCTTCGATCTGGATTGAAAAGGAAGAGCGCCGTGTGAATGCAAAGAGCCTGCTCGGGATCTTGTCTCTGGGGATTGTCGGTGGTACGCATATTAAGATTATCGCAGACGGTTCTGATGAACAGATTGCGGTCAATTCTCTGGTAGAATTGGTAGAGAGCGGCTTCAGCGATTAATTTAGATTCTGATCGGTCGCACGCTGGCTGTGCGATGTCCAAAATATACCTTACGTCTTGGAAAAAGTTTCTTTGCCGTAAGGTTTTTGTTTACCTGGCTTAGCCGCCGGTGATCCCGTAGCGCACCATATTTTCACAAAAGATCGCGTAGCCCTGTGACGGGTCGTCCACAAAGACGTGCGTTACTGCGTCAATGAGCTTGCCGTTTTGCAGAATCGGGCTGCCGCTCATGCCCTGCACGATGCCGCCCGTGATGAAAAGAAGATCCGGATCGGTGATGCGAATTGTCATGTTGCGCGTGTTGTCCGTGCCGCTGTAGTCGATCTCCTCGATCACCGCGTCATAGCACTGCGCCTCGCCGTCCTGGACGGTGCACAGAATCGAAACGTCACCGGTCGTGATCTCTTGTTTCAGTCCCATCGGAACTGCCTCCAGGTCAGACGGACAGGATTCGAGCGTCCCGAAGATGCCGCAGCGGTTGTTGCAGATGAGCTGCCCGATGGGCGCTTCTTGCGAAAATGTCCCCTGGAGCATGCCCGGTTCGCCGATCTTGCCGCGTGTAACCTGTGTGATCGTGACCGCAACAGCTTCCCCTCGAGCCGATCGGCAGAATATCGCCGGTGTCCGCATCGCAGACCGGGTGACCGAGTCCGCCGAATGTGCCCGATGCCGGGTCGTAATACGTGATCGTCCCAATGCCCGCGCTGCTGTCGCGCACCCAAACGTCGGCTTCATAGTAGCCATCGTCTATGGCAAATGCCGGCGTGAGCGCACAGGTGATTGTTTCATCGCCGCGCAGCAGTGTCACCGAAACTGTGTCGCCGTCCGAGGCGTCTACTGCCTGTTGGAGCGATTGGTTCGAGTCGATTGCTGTGCCGTTCACGGACTCGATGAGGTCGCCCGTCTGAATGCCGGCTTCCTGCGCCGGACAGCACGCACCTGCGGACATTTCGACATCGCCCATACCGACCACCATCGCGCCGCCCATGCGCAGTTTGATCCCGTAGGGCTGACCGCAGAGCACGAGCATTGGCGTGTCGATTTCCTGCACTTCGACCTGCTTGATCGGAACGACACCGAAGAGCCGCAGCAGTGCGGTTTCTGGATTGGCAGTGCTGCCGCTTGACGCGGTCTGGACATAGTGAGCAGACGGTGTGGCGTCAATCGTAAGCAGCGTACTTACCTCGAGACGACTTCCAGCATCGACATAATAGTTGTCCGGCAGGCACCATGCATAATAGGCGGCTGTGCCGTAAAGCGAAATCAGTGCGGCGGTACTCACAAAAGCCACACGTCGCATTCATCGAATTTGTTTCATTTTCAACACCAACTTTCTCTTTCAGAGGTCGGAAGCAAGAGGATGGAAAACCTCTCCACCACCGCTGTGCGGCGGTCCCCCCTCCCTTTTCAAGGGAGGCGAGAGGATTACTCTCTTTTTTAAAAAAACGCTTTTCTAGGTGCTTCTGAATAGCACCTTTGTGGTGTGCCTTGTGCTGAGGGAGACTGGCGATAACCGGTAGAGGGGTCACCTTGCCTTAAGGTATTACCACAAAATTGTCAAAAAAATAACGCAATTCCCATACTTTTCCAGTTTTCCACTTTTTTCACAAAATCTTCCTCTTTTCCACAGGATTCCCTCTTGCATTTTCATCACGGTTTGTGGTAAAATGTTCTGGTAGAACAAAAAAACAGGAGGCAACCAAATGGACAACAAAAAATAAAAGTCCTGATTGGTGATGACAGCGCGGAATATGGCGTAGCGTGTGCGGATGAGCTGTGCAGCATGTAGCTTTATGTCGTAACAAGGCGGCGTAATGGGAAGGTGATTTTGGACGCAATTTGCAACGACCAGCTGGATGTGGTGGTAATGGACGCGATTTTGCCGAATCTCGATGCGATGGAAATTATAACACAGGCGCAGAAGCTCGAGCACACGCCGCGGTTTATCATCACTTCGGCGTATGAAAGTACATTCATCGAACGGCAGGTCATGGAAGCAGGTGCGGCGTATTTTATGCTCAAGCCCTTCACAATTTCCGTATTCGGCAACCGGATTTTGAGCCTGATGAACAGCCGTCTGCCGATCGGCGCGCACAGCCAGGAGGACAACCTCGAACTTGTCGTGACCGATCTCATTCACCAGCTCGGCGTTCCGGCACATATCAAGGGCTACCACTATCTGCGCACCGCGATTCTCTCGTCCATACACGACCAGGCGCTTTTGGAGAGCATGACAAAACAGCTCTATCCGATCGTGGCAAAGCAGCACAGCACCACGCCCTCACGCGTGGAACGTGCAATCCGTCACGCCATCGAAATCGTGTGGGAGCGCGGAGACCTCGACACGATCAATGCCGTGTTCGGCTATACGGTGAACAACTGCAAGGGAAAGCCGACCAACTCGGAGCTTATCGCACTGCTGACCGATAAACTACGTTTGCAATACGCCGTTGGCAAAATGAGCGCGGGGTGGTCGTGAGTCACCACGGGAATCAATTTTTAGAGCAAGCACGTCAAAAAGACCCCTCAGTCACGCCTGTGGCGTGCCAGCTCCCCTTTCAAGGACGCCGAGATGTGCGTGTGGGCGGTTACAGTAACTTCTCGCCGCCCCTGAAAGGCGCCTGAAACTTGTGCTGAGGGAGATCCCTCCGCCAGGCTGGTGGAGGGATCTCCCTGTGTTAACCCGCAAATTCTAGTTGCAATTCCTCCCAATTTATGATATCATAAGAAAAGCGGCGTATGCGCGGTGTAAGGTTTGCACAGCGCCGCCTTACTATCTTATGCGAAAGGACTTGAAATTATGATTTCAGAAAATCATTTTTTGAAAAAGAAAGATCTCAAAACGCTTACCTGCAATCCGTTTAACTTGATCGGGGATGAGTGGGATCTGCTGACTGCCGGCACGCCGGAACATTACAACACCATGACGGCGTCCTGGGGCGCGATGGGTGTACTCTGGGGAAAGCCGACCTTTCACTGCTTCGTCCGCACGAATCGCTATACGCTGGACTTTCTCAACGAAAACGACTGTTTTACGGTAACGTTTTTCGACCCGGATCAGCACGCGGCGCTTAGCTACTGCGGTAGCCACAGCGGCAGAGATGTCGACAAGGCAAAGGAAACCGGCTTGACACCGATTCTCCTGGATGGCTCGACCACGTTCGCACAGGCGCGCAGCGTCTTTGTCTGCCGGAAGCTGTACGTTGGTGCGATCGAAGAGAGCGGCTTTGTACTGCCCGAGACGTATTCGAAGTGGTATGACAAAGAACCGCTTCACCGCATGTTTATCGGCGAGATTACCGCGTACTACGAGCGCGAATGCGAATAAGCCTGCATTACTAAAGACCTTCGTCCGGAATCCAGTCGGGGGTTCTTTTTTTATACATTTATGCAGCATATCATGCATAGAATGAAAGTGGAAGAAAAAAATCCTGCATAAATATGCAAAAACGCTTGACAACGCACAAAAAAGGTGTATAATAGGAATCAGAATACAATTTTTGGCGAAAACGAGCGCCGAAAAAAATCATACAGATGGAGGAAATCATCATGGGTAACATCAAAAAAGTCATATTGGCATATTCCGGCGGTCTGGATACATCGATCATTATTCCGTGGCTGAAGGAAAATTACGACAACTGCGAGGTCGTCGCTGTGTCCGCGGATGTGGGACAGGGAACGGAGCTTGACAGGCTGGAGGAAAAGGCGATCCAGACCGGCGCTTCGAAGCTGATCATGCTCGATCTGAAAAAGACATTCGTAGAGGACTACATTTTCCCGACTGTACAGGCTGGCGCAGTTTATGAGAACCGCTATCTGCTCGGTACATCGTTCGCGCGTCCGATCATTGGAAAGCGGCTGGCGGAAATCGCGCTGGAAGAGGGCGCGGACGCGATCTGCCACGGCGCAACCGGCAAGGGCAACGACCAGGTGCGCTTCGAGCTGGCAATTAAGGCGTATGCACCGGATATGAAGATTATCGCGCCGTGGAGAGAATGGAGCGTTAAGAGCCGCGATGAGGAAATCGACTACGCACAGGCGCACAACATTCCGCTGAAGATTAGCCGTGAAACGAACTATTCGAAGGACAAGAACCTGTGGCATCTCTCGCACGAGGGTCTGGATCTGGAAGATCCGGCGAATGAGCCGCAGTATGAGAAGGAAGGCTTCCTGGAACTGGGCGTTTCGCCGATTCAGGCTCCCGACAAGCCGACCTATGTGACGATTCATTTCGAAAAGGGCATTCCGACCGCAGTCGATGGCAAGGAATTCGGCGCAGTAGAACTGATCGAGACACTCAACAAGCTCGGCGGCGAAAACGGCATTGGTCTGGCAGATCTGGTTGAAAACCGTCTGGTTGGCATGAAGTCGAGAGGCGTCTATGAAACACCGGGCGGCGCGATCCTCTACCACGCGCACGATGTCCTCGAGACAATCACCCTCGACAAGGAAACCGCACGCACGAAGCAGTATCTCAGCATCAAGTTTGCGGATATCGTCTACAACGGTCAGTGGTACACACCGCTTCGCGAAGCACTGTCGGCATTTGTCACCGAAACACAAAAGACTGTCACCGGCGATGTAAAGCTGAAGCTCTATAAGGGCAATATCATCAACGCTGGCGTGACTTCGCCGTATACGCTGTATGATGAAGAGGTTGCAACCTTCGATGCGGAAGAGGTCTACAACCAGAAGGACGCAGAGGGCTTTATCAATTTGTTCGGACTGCCGATTCACGTGAAGGCGAAGCTCGATCAGAAGCGCGGCAAGTAAAAAGCACAAGCAGATAAATGGATCGGAGAAGGAAAAGGCGGCCGCGTGTCGCCTTTTCCTGTTTCGGCGGTAAGGCACGGCGCTATACGGCTGTGCCTGAAACCGCCTTGCGGCACAGAAAGGAATGGACTTCTATGGCATTATGGGCAGGAAGATTTTCGAAGGAAATCGATGCAGGCGTCAACACGTTTAATTCTTCGATTGCATTTGACGCGAGAATGTATCGGCACGACATCCAGGGCAGCATTGCCCACGCGACCATGCTCGGTGACTGTGAGATCATCACCAAAGAGGATAGTGCACAGCTAGTCACGGGACTCGAAGGGATTCTCGCGGATCTCGACAGCGGCGCGCTGGAATTCGACCCGAACGCGGAGGATATCCACATGTTTGTGGAAGCGGAA
This sequence comes from Ruminococcus sp., assembly GCA_021203985.1. Classification (GTDB taxonomy): domain Bacteria; phylum Bacillota; class Clostridia; order Oscillospirales; family Ruminococcaceae; genus Ruminococcus_C. The sequence continues at coordinate 14,513 of JAJQAB010000108.1, forward strand.
CTGACACGGCGTTGCGGCGATGTGGGGAAGCGTCTGCACACCTCCCGTTCCCGGAACGACCAGGTGGCGCTGGATCTGCGGCTGTATCTGCGCGATGAAATCCAGGCGGTGCGAGAACTCGTGGAAAAGCTCTGCAAGACGCTCGTTACCCTGGCGCAGCAGCACACGGAAACAGTCATGCCGGGGTATACGCATTTACAGTGCGCACAGCCGGTGACGTTTGCGCATCATCTGCTGGCATATGTGCAGATGTTTTTGCGCGATTTGGGGAGATTGGACGACACCGCGAAGCGCATGAACGAATGTCCTCTGGGCAGTGGGGCGCTTGCCGGCACGACCTATCACATCGACCGCAAGCAGACCGCGTCACTGCTCGGGTTTGATGCGCCGATGGCAAACAGCCTAGACGGCGTCTCCGACCGCGATTACTGCATTGAACTGGCGGACGCGCTTTCGCTGATTATGATGCACTTGTCGCGTTTTTCGGAGGAAATCATTCTTTGGTGTTCGTGGGAGTTTAAGTTCATTGAGCTGGACGATGCATTCGCGACCGGCTCTTCGATTATGCCGCAGAAGAAGAACCCGGATATCACGGAACTAATCCGCGGCAAGACCGCGCGCGTTTACGGCGACTTGCAGACGCTGCTGACGATGATGAAGGGGCTGCCGCTGGCGTATAATAAGGACATGCAGGAGGACAAGGAAGCCATTTTCGATGCGGTGGATAACGTCAAGCTCTGTCTAGAGACATTCATTCCGATGCTTGAGACGATGCGCGTCAACCGCGACAACATGCGCGCGGCGGTGGCGAAGGGTTTTATCAACGCGACCGACTGCGCGGACTATCTGGTGAAGAAGGGCATGCCGTTCCGTGATGCATATAAGATTTCAGGAACGCTCGTGGCGCAGTGCATTGAACAAGGGCTGACGCTCGAAACGCTGCCGCTGGAGCAGTACCAAAAAATGACGCCCCTCTTTACCGAGGACGTCTATGCAGCGATCAACCTGGAAACGTGTGTGCGCGGCAGAGTCTCCGAAGGCGGTCCATCGCCGGACGCTGTAGCGCAGCAGCTCGGGGCTGTGAAAGCACGTTTAGGAATGGAGTCGTAATGAGAAAGCGGCAGTTTAAATTTATCGTGGCACTGTGCGTGATCGCTGTGATTTTGTGGATCGGCGGAGAAATTCTGCTGGGACTCGTGCTCGATCTGGGACTGACCGTGTCCCGGATCTGGGCGATCGTGATTATCGTGGGAACGTGCGCGTTTAGCTTGTGGAAGTACCCGAGGGAGTAGGGGCATAAACGTAAACGATCAAAGGGATTGAAAGGTTTTTAGAGATGAAAAGAATACATACGGTACACGCAGTTTCGGCGCTGCTTTGTCTGCGCCTATTGGGCGGATGCGGCGCACAGGAATCGAATGACGCGTCATCGATCGCAGCCATAGAGACGACAGCCACGGAAACGACAGCCACAGAGATGACAGCTGTCACGCAGGAATCGGGACAGGCAGTTTCGGCAACAGTAGGGGCCGGCGGTGAAAAGCACGGCAGCGCCTGGGGGAGTCACCACACAGGTAACGGAACAGGCAGCGCCGGCAATGGCTGTGGCAGTGGTGAAAAGTACGGCTACATCGACAACGACTGCCGCGGAGACGACAACCACTGAGAACAAGACGATCTACTGGAGCGTGATTGGCGACTACTGGCATTACTAGAAGGAGTGCGCCAAAAACGAGCTGTCGGATCAGATGTATGACTATCAGAATCATGCCATCGAACTCGATGACGAAGCGAAAGAGGCAATGATTCAGGAGAGCAGCTCAGATCGTATGCTGCTCGATCGGTATACGCCCTGCCCGAACTGCGTGGGCACAGATGCGCAATGATTTGGAAAAGGAATGAAAAGCATGGCAACGAAGATTTTTATTGACGGACAGGCAGGAACGACCGGACTGCGGATTCGGCAGCGTTTGGAAAATCGACCGGATCTGGAACTGATAACCCTACCCGAGGAGACGCGAAAGGATGCGGCGGCACGCCGGGCGGCAATTGTGGAAAGCGAGATCACGTTTCTTTGTCTGCCGGACGCAGCCGCAAGAGAGGCGGTTGCGCTTGCCGGCGACAGTGATGTGCGAATTATCGATGCATCCACCGCGCACCGTACCAATCCCGATTGGGCGTATGGTTTTCCAGAACTGTCGAAGGCGCATCGGGACGCGATCGTGACGTCAAAGCGCGTTGCCGTGCCGGGATGCTATGCGAGCGGCTTTGTGTCGCTGGTCTATCCGATGGTACAGTCGGGACTGCTGCCGAAAGACGCGTCGGTCGAGTGCTTCGCGGTGTCCGGCTACAGCGGCGGCGGCAAGGCGATGATCGCGGAAATCGAATCGCCGGATCGCGCACCGGAGCTGTACAGTCCGCGCGTCTATGGGCTCGTGAATAACCACAAGCACCTGCCGGAAATGCAGCAGATCGCAGAGCTTACGAAAAAGCCGATGTTCACGCCGATTGTGGACGACTATTATAATGGTATGCTCGTCTGCGTACCAATTCTCGCGGATGTCACGGGCAAGACGGTTTCGCTGGAGCAGGTGCACGAAATGTTCGCGGTGCACTATGCTGGGGCACATTTTATCCACGTCATGCCGCTCGACACGCAGGAGGAAATGACCCGGCGGAAACTCAGCTGCAACGATCTGCGCGACACCAACAACCTCGAAATTTTCGTATTCGGTGATGCGCAGCAGCTGCTGCTTTGTGCGCGGCTCGACAATCTTGGCAAGGGCGCTTCCGGCGCGGCCGTGCAGTGTATGAATTTGATGCTGGGAATTGATGAAACTACGGGACTGATATAAGCGCAGCAAAAAAGCGAAGGGAACGGGAAGATGAAAGAGATTCAAAAAATCGAGTATCCGGGATTTTCCTATCAGGACGGCGGCGTCTGTGCCGCAAGGGGCTTCCGGGCGAACGGACTTTACAGCGGCATTAAGAAAAACCCCACGAAAAAGCCGGATTTGTGTCTAGTGGTATCGGATGTGCCGTGTCGGGCGGCAGGTGTGTTCACGCAAAACAAGGTCCAGGCAGCTCCGGTGACGGTGTCGAAACAGCACCTAGCGCAGACGGGCGGAACGGCGCAGGCGTTTCTTCTAAACTCCAAAAACGCCAACGCCTGCAACGCGGACGGCGTGGAGAAGTCGGAGGAAATGTGCCGGCTCGCCGCTGAACGGCTGGGAATTCTGGTGCAGCAGGTGCTGATTGCGCAGACCGGCGTAATTGGACAGACGATGCCGATCGAGCCGATTGTACAAAATATCGATGCACTTTGCGAAGGGTTGTCCGAAAGCGGCAATGAAAAGGCGGCGACCGCGATTATGACAACTGACACCGTGAAAAAAGAGGCTGCCGTTTCGTTCGAGCTGGGCGGCAAGATCTGCCACGTTGGTGGCATGGGAAAGGGCAGCGGCATGATCTGCCCGAATATGGCGACCACGCTCAACGTCATCACGACCGACTGCGCAATTACCACCGAAATGTTGCAAAAGGCGCTGCGCGATGTGGTGAAGGTGACGTATAACTGCCTGTACATTGACGGCGACCAGTCCACCAACGACACCTGTGCGGTGCTCGCCAACGGCCTCGCGGAAAACCCAGAGATTGTAAGTGAGGGGGTGGCGTTCGAGACGTTTGAGCGGGCGCTCTATATCGTGATGTCGAATCTTACGAAGATGCTCGCGAAGGACGGCGAGGGCGCAACGAAACTCCTCGAATGCACTGTGACCGGCGGCAAAACGTGGGAGGATGCGCTCGCGATTGCGAAGAGCGTGATTGCATCGGATCTGTTGAAGTGCGCGATGTTCGGCGAGGACGCGAACTGGGGGCGGATTCTCTGCGCGATCGGCTATGCGCCGGCAGAATTCACACTCGAACATGTGGCAGTGACGCTGGCATCTAGCGGCGGCAGTGTGCGCGTCTGTGAAAACGGCGCAGGCGTACCCTTTTCGGAGGACGCGGCGAAGCGCGTACTGGAAGCGGACGAAATCCAAATTCAGGTGACCCTGGCGGACAGTAAAGCGACTGCCACGGCATGGGGCTGCGATTTGACGTATGAATATGTGAAAATTAACGGCGATTATCGGACGTGAGAAGGAATGGATGGCATGAGTGAAATCAACAATAAAGTACGCGCGCAGGTGCTGGTGGACGCCCTGCCGTATATTCAAAAGTACAACAACAAAATCGTTGTCGTCAAATACGGCGGCAACGCGATGACCAACAAGGAATTGAAACAGGCGGTCATGGATGACATTGTGCTGCTGTCGTTGGTGGGTGTGAAGGTCGTGCTGGTGCACGGCGGCGGCCTGGAGATCAGCGATATGTTCAAGCGCCTGAACATCGAATCAAAATTCATCGGCGGTCTGCGCTACACGGATGAAGCAGCAGTGGACGTGGTAAAGATGGTGCTGTCGGGCAAGGTGAACAAGGAACTGGTGAATCTCCTTATGCGGACAAAGGGCAAGGCGCTCGGACTTTGCGGCATTGATGGACAGATGCTCACCGCCGAGCGAAAACTCGGTCCGAATGGCGAGGATCTGGGCTTTGTGGGTGATATCGTCAAGGTGAATGAACAGCCGATCCTGGACGCGCTCAATAATGGCTATGTGCCAGTCATCGCAACGGTTGCCACGGATGAGTTCGGTCAGACTTATAACGTCAACGCTGATACCGCGGCGGCACGGATTGCAGCACAGCTGCGCGCAGAAAATCTGATTCTTATGACAGACATCGCCGGACTTTTGTGCAACAAGGACAACCCCGATACGCTGATTCCCTTCGTGAATGTCAGCGAAGTGCCATTTTTGAAGCGTAAGGGGATCATCTCCGGCGGCATGATCCCAAAAATCGACTGCTGTGTCGAAGCAGTACGCCGCGGCGTGAAAAAAACCGCCATCATCGACGGCAGAGTCCCCCACTCAATCCTGATCGAAACCCTGTCGAACGAGGGCATCGGAACACAGTTTCGGTAAGCTATCGGAGGGAAGAGGGTTAGAGGACGGAGGACGGAAGTTGTTTTTTAACAGGATTTTTATTTTCTTTGAAATCTGCGATTTTTTCTGAAAATTGCAAAACCGCTCTTGACAAAGCGGCGCGGTTGTAGTATACTATAAATGAAAGAGCATACGCTCTCAGAGGGCAGAGATTAAGAGGACAGAGGTCAGAGATTCTGTTTTTTTTCGGGGAATTCTATTTTCTTAGAAATTCGCTACTCTGGCATCTGATTTCTGGCACTCTTGCCTCTGAAAGAAAAGAGCACACCGGTAAGCGGTCTGCTCCCATAAGTAGTTATGAAAATAACCGCTCAGGTTGCAAGCGAGAGGCGGTTATTTCCTTTTATCGTGACAGATCTCCAAAATCAATTTGATGACCTGAAGAGCGAAATTCAAAATAGCGATCACTGGTGTAACCAATACTGCGAAAGTTTGAAATCTTCATCACAATCACTCCCTTCCGGCAGCAGGATTGGACCGCCTACCGTTTCGGTATGCTCGGAGAATTATATTACCACAAATCGCAAGGTTTGTCAACACAAAATCGACAAAAAATTGCAAAACCGCCCTTGACAAAGCGGCGTGGTTGTGGTATAATAAAATAGGAATGTGCATACTGGTAGCAGTATCGCTTAGCAGTATCGCTTGCTTCCATGAGTTGGTTATCGAAATGACCGTCTAAGTTTGCAGCTCGAGGCGATTATTTCCTTTTGTTATGAAAAAGGACGGGTCGCGGTGCTGCGATCCAACAAAAAATGCTCGATGGCGTGCGCTGATCGCATCGATCGGGGAAAGAAATAACCGCCTAAGGTTGCAAGCTTACGGGCGGTTATTTCTATTTTCTATGAAAATTATGTGTCGTAATACGATCGATAACAAGAACAAAGGGGGTGTCAGTTTATGACAACGCAAGAAAAATTGGATCGGTCCGTCATGGGGACGTACGGACGGTTTCCGGTGGTGATTGCCAGCGGCGCGGGCGAATTCTGCACGGATGAAAGTGGAAGAACCTACATCGACTTTGGCAGCGGAATCGGCACGTCTTCGCTTGGCTATTGCAATGAAGCCTGGACGCGCGCAGTTTGTCAACAGGCACAGACCATGCAGCATACCTCGAACTTGTACTATACAAAAGTACAGGCGGATTTCGCGGAAAAGCTCTGCGGCGTTACGGGCTATGCGAACGTCTTTTTCTGCAACAGCGGCGCGGAAGCGAACGAATGTGCCATTAAACTGGCACGCAAGTACAGCTTTGACCGATACGGCAAGGGTCGCCATAAAATTCTGACACTCCACAACTCGTTTCACGGCAGAACCCTCTGCACCCTCTCGGCGACTGGGCAGGACGTGTTCCACAACTACTTCTTCCCCTTCGTTGAGGGCTTTGATTATGTGGAAGCAAACCAGATCGCGGACCTCGAAGCGAAGCTGGATGATACCGTCTGCGCGGTAATGCTGGAGTATGTCCAGGGCGAGGGCGGCGTGAATGCGCTGGAGCAGTCGTTTGTCGATGCAATCTATGAGAAATGCGTGGCAAGGGACATCCTTGTCATTGCTGACGAAGTGCAAACTGGCGTGGGCAGAACGGGAACGTTCCTCGCCGGAGAGCAGTTTGGTCATCGGGCGGATGTGACGACACTGGCGAAGGGAATTGCCGGCGGACTGCCGATGGGGGCGTGCCTGGCATCGGAAAAATGTGCGAAAACCCTGGATCGCGGCTCGCACGGGTCAACTTTTGGCGGCAATCTGGTTTGCTGCGCCGGCGGACTGGCAGTCTTGGAAACGGTCATTGCGCCGGGATTTCTCGAATCGGTGCAGCGCAAGGCGGCGTATTTCCGGGAGCGATTGGCGACACTGCCGGGCGTGGCATCCGTGAGCGGCATGGGGCTGATGATTGGCATTGCGTTGACGGAAAAAAGTGCTGCCGAAGTGGCAAACACGGCGCTCGAACAGGGCTTGCTGGTGCTGACCGCGAAGGATAAGGTGCGTCTGCTGCCGCCGCTGACGATTACGGAAGAAGAAATTGAACAAGGCATTGCGATTTTGGAAAAAGTATTGTAAACAGGAATATTAGGAGGAAATCAATGAAACATTTATTAAAAATGCTCGACCTGAGCACGGAGGAAATTATTCGAATTCTGGATCTTGCAGATCAGCTGAAATATGAACTGAAGCATGGCATTCCGCACCCACACCTGAAGGGAAAATCGCTGGGCATGATTTTCCAGAAGGCGTCGACACGTACGCGTGTTTCGTTCGAAACCGGCATGTACCAGCTCGGCGGCCATCCGCTGTTTTTGTCCTCGGATGATTTGCAGATCGGCAGAGGTGAGCCGGTGCAGGACACCGCGCGCGTGCTCTCGCGCTATCTCGATGGCATTATGATCCGTACGTTCGAGCAGAAGGAAGTCGAAGATCTGGCGCAGTACGGGTCGATCCCGGTCATTAACGGTCTGACGGATTTCTGCCACCCGTGCCAGATTCTGGCGGATTTGATGACAATTCGTGAATATAAAACGGATTTTAATGGACTAAAGATGTGTTTTATTGGCGACGGTAATAATATGGCAAACTCTCTGATTGTCGGCTGTCTGAAGGTCGGCATGTCAGTTTCCATCGCGTGCCCGGATGCCTATCATCCTGCACAAGAGGTACTGGAGTTCGCACAGGCGTACGGCGACCGGTTCGAGCTGACAGATCAACCGCTCACCGCCGCAAAGGACGCAGACGTTGTGATCACCGATGTTTGGGCATCGATGGGGCAAGAGGGCGAAGCGGAAAAGCGGAAGAAGGCGTTCCACGGCTATCAGGTGAACGATGATGTGATGGCATTGGCACACAGTGACGCGATCGTGCTGCACTGCCTGCCGGCGCACCGGGAAGAGGAGATCACGGAAAAGGTGTTCGAAGTACATGCCGCGGAAATTTTCGAAGAAGCCGAAAATCGTCTTCACGCGCAGAAGGCAGTTATGGTTAAACTGATGGGCTAAGAGTAGTCTTTCTATTTATTCTATATATAATATAATGCAAAGCGGTTCAAACGAGCCGCTTTTTTTGCTGCGGCAACGGCAGCCGAATGGGAAATTTATGCACATTGCACAAAACTGCCTTAAAAATCCCAAAATCTTTGGCTTGACAAACCACCAAGAC
>JAJQAB010000044.1 GCA_021203985.1 Ruminococcus sp.
CTTGGTCGACTTCGATAAATTATTACATGTTGTCTACTAAAATTGATTTCCGTGTCTCTGTGCGGTGTTGCCTTGACATTTTCAAGGCTTTCTGGTATGATAGCAGTGGACAGTATTCCGTTTCGGAAATTGTACTAACACAGTGCCGCACAGACTTCTTGCGGTGGCACAGGAGGAATTGCATATGAAACAAACCGTACAAACGCTTCGCGAAAAAAAGCAGCAGGGAGAAAAGCTGACGATGCTCACCTGCTATGATTATTTGACCGCAAAGCTTATGGACACTGTCGGTCTGGATCTGCTCCTCGTGGGCGATTCACTGGGCAACGTGATGCTCGGCTATGAGGACACGATCTCCGTGACCATGGCGGACATGATTCATCACACGGCTGCCGTTGCGCGCGGCGCAAAAAATACGATGGTCGTTGCCGATCTGCCGTTTTTGTCCTACCAGACCGGCGTGCGTGATGCCGTGATCAATGCCGGACGCCTGATGAAGGAAGGCAGAGCGAACGCTGTGAAGCTGGAGGGCGGCGCGGTCGTCTGCGATCAAATTCGCGCGATCGTTAACGCATCGATTCCCGTGGTGGCGCACCTCGGCATGACGCCGCAGTCTGTGAACGCCATGGGTGGCTTCAAGGTGCAGGGCAAGTCGCTGGAGGACGCGCGAAAGCTTCTTTCGGACGCTAAAGCCGTAGAAGCTGCCGGTGCATTTGCCGTTGTCCTTGAATGCGTTCCGGCGGCGCTCGCATCGCTCGTATCAAAGCAGCTCACCATCCCCACCATCGGCATTGGCGCAGGCGCTGGCTGTGACGGACAGGTATTGGTCTATCAGGATATGCTCGGCATGTTCTCGGATTATCAGCCAAAATTTGTCCGCCAGTTCGCCTGTGTCGGCGATGTTATGCGCGATGCGTTTGTACAATATAAAGAAGCCGTCCAGGACGGTACGTTCCCAGATGCGGCACACTGCTTTACGATTGCAGAGGAAACCATGGCACAGCTCGAACAGGAGGTAAAGGCATGAAAACGGCGGAAACCATACAGCAGGTACGCGAGATCGTCAAGCAGTGGCACAGAGAAGGGCTGTCGGTCGGACTTGTCCCGACCATGGGCTATCTGCACGAAGGCCACCTGAATCTGATTTCACGTGCACGAAAGGAAAACGACCGCGTGGTCGTCAGCATTTTTATCAATCCTACCCAATTCAGTCCGAACGAGGATCTCGCCAGCTATCCGTGCGACTGGGATCGTGACGCGGCAAGCTGTGAAACTGCCGGCACAGATCTGATCTTCCACCCAGAGCCATCAGAAATGTACCCGGAAGGGTTTGTTAGCTTTGTGGACATGGACGTTTTGACAAAGGAACTTTGCGGACTGAGCCGCCCGGTGCATTTCCGCGGCGTTTGTACCGTGGTATCGAAACTCTTCCACATCGTCCAGCCGGATCGCGCGTACTTCGGCGAAAAGGATGCCCAGCAGCTCGCCGTGATCCGGCGTATGGTACAGGATCTAAATTTCGATATCGAGGTAGTCGGCTGTCCGATTGTGCGCGAAGCGGACGGTCTGGCGAAAAGCTCTCGGAACACCTATCTCAGCGCAGAGGAGCGTCAGGCGGCGCTGGTACTGAGTCAAAGCATTTTCGCCGGAAAGCGCCTGGCACAGCAAGGCGAAACCGATGCGGAGGTGATCCGGCAAGCGATGCGGCAGATTATCGAAGTCGAACCGCTTGCAAAAATCGATTATGTCAAAATTGTCGACCTCTCCACCATGCAGCAGATCGATGTGCTCGATCGCCCGTTTTTGGCGGCGATCGCTGTCTATATCGGCAAGACGCGTTTGATTGACAACTTTATGTTCCAGCCGACAGGAGGTGCGAACGTATGATGCTGAACATGATGAAGGGGAAAATCCATCGTGCGACCGTCACACAGGCAGAGCTGAATTATGTAGGAAGCATCACGATCGATGCGGCGCTTTTGGAGGCTGCCGGTATTCTGGAATATGAGGCGGTGCAGGTGGTCAACATCGCCAACGGCAATCGGTTTCTCACCTATACGATTGCTGGAGAGCGGAATAGCGGCGTAATTTGTCTCAACGGCGCTGCGGCAAGACAGGCGCAGACTGACGACAAGGTTATCATTATGGCATACGCGCAGATGACGCCAGAGGAAGCGGCAGCGTATCAGCCGCGTGTCGTGCTTGTCGATGCGCAAAACGCCGTGCAAAAAATGACCCATTATGAAAAGCACGGGGAACTGGCATAAGGAGGGAGAACCGATGCTTCAAGGCAAAACGGTAGTGCTCGGTGTAACCGGAAGCATTGCCGCGTATAAAATCGCCGCGCTTGCAAACGCACTTGTCAAGCAGCACGCGGATGTGCATGTGATCCTGACGCAGAACGCCACGCATTTCATTACACCAATCACATTCGAAACGCTGACTGGGAACAAGTGCCTGGTCGATACCTTCAACCGGAATTTTCAATTTCACGTGGCGCATGTCAGTTTAGTACAGTGTGCAGATCTAATGCTGATTGCACCAGCGTCCGCCAATGTCATCGGAAAGCTCGCTGGCGGCATTGCGGACGATATGCTGACAACCACCGCGATGGCGTGCACCGCGCCGATTCTGGTTGCGCCTGCTATGAATACGCACATGTTCGAAAATTCTATCCTGCAGGAGAATCTCGAGAAGCTCCGGCGTCATGGCATTACCATCATCGAACCGGCGGAGGGGCGGCTTGCCTGTGGCGACAGCGGTGTCGGGAAAATGCCCGAGCCGGAAGTACTTCTGGAATGGATTCTACAAAAAATCGCCTGTGAAAAGGATCTGTCCGGAAAAAAGCTGCTCGTCACCGCCGGTGCGACCCAAGAGGCAATCGACCCGGTGCGGTATCTAACCAACCATTCCACCGGTAAAATGGGCTACGCGATCGCCAGATGCGCCGCACTGCGTGGTGCACAGGTGACGCTTGTGACCGGAAAAACCGCGTTGACGCCGCCGCGTTTTGTGGAAACCGTTGCGGTTACGTCCGCGGAAGAAATGTACGATGCCGTAATCGCACGTGCTTCGGATCAGGACGCGATCATCAAGGCGGCTGCGGTTGCGGATTATCGTCCGGAAGAGACTGCAGCGGAAAAGTTGAAAAAGCACGATGCCGAAATGCAGCTGCCGCTGGTGCGAACCCGGGATATCTTGGCGGAGCTGGGTAGGCGAAAAAAACCGGGGCAGTTTCTGTGCGGCTTTTCGATGGAGACACAGGATCTTCTCGAACATGCGCGCGAAAAACGCGTGCGAAAAAACCTGGATCTGATCTGCGCCAACAGCCTCAAAGTAGAAGGCGCAGGCTTCGGTATGGACACCAATGTCGTCACACTGATTCAAGCGGATCGCGAGACACAGCTGCCGCTGCTTTCTAAGGAGGCGGTGGGCAATGCCATTTTGGATATCATTGCCGCGTTTTTTGCGGAGAAGGGAGTGGACGGCGCATGAAGCTGTTATTGATTCGTCACGGCGATCCCGATTATGAAATCGATTCGCTGACGAAAAAGGGCTGGTGTGAAGCGGCGCTGCTGTCTGAGCGGATTGCCCGACTGGATGTGGCGGCAATTTACGTTTCGCCGCTCGGGCGCGCAAGAGACACCGCTTCTTTGACGCTGGAGAAAATGCATCGAACTGCAGTGCAGCTGCCCTGGCTGCGCGAATTCGAAGCGCCGATTCCGGATTTTCATACCGGCGCGCCCCGGATTCCATGGGATCAGCTTCATGTGGACTGGACGGCAGAGCCGAAATATTATGACATGGTGCGCTGGTGCGAAACGCTACCCATGCTCCAGGGACATGTCCTCGCGGAAGCCAGACGCGTCTGAGACGGCATGGATCAGGTGTTAGAGCAGCACGGCTATGTGTGTCAGGGCGGCTGCTATCGTGTGGACGAGCCGAATGAGGATGCACTGGTGTTCTTCTGCCACTTTGGCGTCACCTGCGTGATTCTATCGCATCTTCTTGGCATCTCTCCCATGGTGCTGTGGCACGACTTCTGTGCAGCGCCCACGTCAGTTACGTCACTTGTCACAGAGGATCGCCGCGAAGACACGGCAATTTTCCATATGAACGCATTCTGCGATACCGCCCATCTATACGCAAACGATGAGCCGCCGGCGTTTGCCGCACGCTTTTGCGAAACGTTTCGGGATGAAGCACAGCGGCACGACTGATACGGCGAGTGAAACAAAAGTGAGGGCTTACATGAAATGGAATGCATTTTGGGGGCATCTCCGCACGATTACAAAGCATCGGCACACCGTGATGCGCCATTGCCGAAAAGCGGGGATCTTCTGGCAGGGGCTGCGGCACGACCTGTCAAAATACAGCCCCACAGAATTCTGGCAGGGCGTGCGCTATTATCAGGGCGGTACGCGAAGTCCGAATGAAGCGGAGCGTGAAGCCTTGGGGTATTCCCTGGCGTGGATGCACCACAAGGGGCGAAATCGCCACCACTTCGAATATTGGTGCGACTATAATCCAGCCACAAAGCACCTAGAGCCTGTAGAAATGCCGACACGCTATCTGGCGGAAATGTTCTGCGATCGTGTTGCGGCAAGCAAGATTTATCGAAAGAAGCAATACGACCAGACCTGTCCCCTCGCCTACTTCCAAAACTCCACGGCAAAAAAACGCGGCGCACTCCACCCGGAAACGGAGCGTGCACTGATGGAGCTTTTAGAACTGTTGGCACAGCAGGGAGAAGACGCGGCGTTTGCACAGCTGCGGCAACGCGTCGAGGCAGATCGTGCGCAGCGCAGAAGAAAGACGTGATGGGGGGCGGCGCTTTCACGCGTGGTCACTTTACTGCCACTTTTTTCACGGAAATCAATAATCACGAAAATCAATAATTACAAAGTGCTTACAAGGAAGGA
>JAJQAB010000031.1 GCA_021203985.1 Ruminococcus sp.
TTGCATAAAATTCGGTTTCTAATTTTATCTAACTTTTTGGGGTCGGTTCATTACACTGGTCATTTTTGCAAATGGACTTTACGCACCGTGTCAGGGCTGCTTTGGCTGCTGGACGAAGCACCCGGTGCAGTGCTGGATCTCTGACCAGCTGAAAGAAATTTGCCGGGTGATCGGGCACGCAGAGGAATTGATTCTGATTACCGAAAACTGCTACGGCACCTATAGCCCGCCGGTCAAAAACGTGTTGGATCGAAGTATCGGCATTTCGACACCGCTTAGCACGTATCGCGGCGGACAAATGCATCATACGCTGCGATATGGTATGCACAAGCTATTTCAAGTGATTGCATATGGCGATATGACTGCGCAGGAACAAGAGACCCTGCGCCTTCACGCCCAGAGAAATGCGATCAATCAAGGCTATGAAGCGTCTGCGGTGTATTTTGTCGAAAATCGAAACCGATTGGAGGGGCTGGAACTATGAAAACGGTCGTGATCACATGCAGTCCAAAAAAGAAGTTTGCAGCTTCCGCCTATTTTGCGCAGCTTTCGTGCACTTTCTTGCGCGGACAAAAGGTCAGGAAAACCTTGCGGACAAAGGGCAATTCCGCCGGAATTTTCAGCGAACTCGCGGACGCGTCTGCGGTTGTATTCTGCATGCCCTTGTATGTCGATGGCATTCCCTCACACGTTCTGTCTTTTTTAAAGGAAATGGAAGCCTTCTGTAGGGATCAGTCCTTGCAGCTGCAGGTGTATGTGATTGCAAACAATGGGTTTATTGAGGGAAATCAAAACCGTGTGGTTATGGAAATTATGGAGAATTTCTGCGCAAGAAGCGGCCTTACCTTTGGCGGCGGTCTGGGCATTGACGGCGGCGTGATGCTAAATGTGATGCGAATCGTATTGCTCGTGCAGCTCGGTGCATTTTTTTACAATGTTGCTGTGCGGCATTTTATCGGGTAGGTGGTTTCCGCCGCAAATGATAATGGGTTTTCTGATCAGTATTGCTGTGATCGTCTTTTTACAGCTTGGACTCTTTTGGCATGTGCTGCGAATGGGACGTACCATCCATCGGAAGGCTTTTTACGGCAAAAAAATATACACGCATTCTCGTGCCTTCGTTTCTGTTTATTCTGTTTGCCGATCTGTTCTTCCTGGTCGTCTCTGTGATCCGGTGCGGCATTTTCAGGGGATGGCTGGCAAAGAAATAGAACGTCACTGCACAAAAAATCCCCCTGGCGCAGACGCTTGAAAATACAAAGCGTATGCTAGGGGGATGTTTTATTGTAAGGCAAGCCATCGCTTCATTTGCGCGGTATTTGTGCGGTGTTGCCTTTATACATTCGCGAAGCAAATATAGAGATATGTAAAGGAAGAAAGCAGCGCAAATGCCACCGCCAAAAACGAGGTAATGTCTACAGCAATGAGCGCGGCGGTACGTTTGCTTGTTTTCAAGCGATCCATACAGATCCATACAAATGCTGAGGAATACGGCTTCTAAGATCAAAACCGGTATAATGTACTGGGAGTTCATCGAGCAAACATAAGGTGCTTGCCGCGGACAGCGCGTAGAAGCTCACCATCATCGCCAAATAGCTGATTCCGAGAAAGCCCTTTTGCATGGGTTTCATCCGGCATTTGATGATGCAAACTGCGACCGTTGCAATCAGCGCTAAAGCCGCAAGCTCCACGCTGACCCAGAAGAAGATTTCAACGATAGACTGCGCAGTCGTGCCGTCTGCAAAGATATTTTCGTTGATGAATTCATCGAATAGGAAGTTCTTGAGTGCGGCAATCAGCGGATTGTTTTCGTTATAGCCGATGGCTGCGCCGCTTTCGTCCGTTTGCGCAAACTGTACAAAGACGCTGGAAAATTGTCTGGCGGAGAAGTCCGTGATTCTCGACCAGAAGCTTTCGTCTCCAATATATTGCAGCATGGACGGGCTAAGCTCCTGCACATAATTGAGCGGCAAGCTGAATTTAATGTAATTGCGGATTGGATTCCATAGTCCGAGCGACGCACAGACCACAAGGAATGCCGCGTAATGCCCGAAGATGTGCCACTGCTTTGCACACAGCTTTTTGATCAGTACCACAAGGAAAACAATAGCGATGGGGATCGCGATTACCGCTGCGGAGAGCTTCGTCATCATGCCGAGTCCAATGCAAAGCGCAATTTTCAGAATGCCCTTCAGAGTTGGACTTTCATACCATTTTAATGTGCAATAAATCGCACCGACAATCAGCGCGGCGGACAGTGCATCGTTGTTCATGCTGGACGACAGGATCATAAACGTTGGGTGGAACGCCACGATAATCAGCGGAATCTGCAGCGCAGTGCCCTTTAGGTGGAAGTGCCGCAGAATGCGATAGCAGGTGATGATAATGACCATCGCATAAAACAGCGTCAACGTCTGCAGCGATTCTCGTGCCTGATCATATCCAACACCGAAGAAATTTTCGGACAGATCGATCCAGAGCGCGCAGATTGCGTGGTGCAGCGGCGGATGATAGTACTGCCAGCGCGTGCTTGGATCAAAGTCTGGCATGCTGTGATTGTCCAACAAATACTGGATGTACGAGGCGTGTTCTGCCTCACTGTTAAAGTATCCCATGTCGTGCTGGCGCGTGTAGATCGAGGTGTTGAGCACGTAGAGCAGCTTGACAAGAAAGCCAAGTCCCATAATCAGAAGCGCGGTGCTCTGTTCGCGCAGCGCCTTGACAGGGAAGCAGGCGGCGTAGAGCAGTAGCAAAAGGATGCATCCTGTGATAAGAATCCACACGTCTCGGCTTTCGGAAGTGGTATAGCACTTTGCGAAGATCAACACGAGCGCTAAGAATACCACGCCGATGGGAATCGAAAGCTTTTTTCAGTCGCACCCGATCGGAACAGACGCCGGAGAACGAAAAATCCTGCGGCAAGCAGTGCGAGCACGACTAGAAGGACGGCGTTGTTTGGAATGTTTTCCATCGAGTCGAAATGAAGGGGATTGAGCAGCTGACAAACCAGAAACGCACAGAGATAAGAGTGCGCCGCCAGCGTTGTCACGA
Source organism: Ruminococcus sp. (assembly GCA_021203985.1). Classification (GTDB taxonomy): domain Bacteria; phylum Bacillota; class Clostridia; order Oscillospirales; family Ruminococcaceae; genus Ruminococcus_C. Next base: position 3,052 of record JAJQAB010000031.1, read on the forward strand.
AAGCTTCCACGCGCCGCTGCTGCGCCTGCAAAGGGGAGACGTTACTTATTTTTTGCTCATGATATTCCTTCTCCTGGTTCACGTTCCACACGTCATGCTTGTCGGTAGAGCCTTGTCGGATTGCGGCCGCGGCATGCATTGCGGTCAGCATTGAGTGATCCATGTTGTTATAGCGGTGCTGTCCGTTTCTGCCCACGCAGAACAGATTCTCGAAGGAATCTAGATACGAAACGACCTGATCGAATTGCGCATATGTATCGAAATAAGCCGGATACGCCTTCTTCACACGTTCTCGGTGCGCGTCTAACACCGTGTTCCTTGTATAACGCCCATCTGGATGAGCTCCTTCTGTGCAAACGCAATGCATTCCTGATCGGACATGTTCCAGAACGCATCGTTTTCGCGGCAGAAATACTCCAGCCCAATCCAAACGGTATCCTCCGGCTTCTCCACCATGTACGGCGACCAGTTGTTGAAGATCTGGATACGCCCCAGCTTGACACTTTTGTCCTGCACATAGATCCAGCAATCCGGTATGATATTTCCAAGCGTTTTTCGCTCCGCCTTGTTTTCCAGCTCCAAGCGATTCACCAAAAGCCCCACGGTGACGAAATCGCGATAGGGCAGCCCTGCGGCAATTTCCTTGACTGCTTCGTCCTCACACTCCGCCATGCCAGTGATCAGATCCTGAATTGGCATCGAAGAGATGAAGATATCGCCGGTCAGTTCTTTCGTTCCCTCCGGTGTATCGCAGACAACAGAGCGGATGCAGCCGTTTTTGGTGTGAATGGTCTTTACGCCGTGATGCAGCAGAATCTTGCCACCAAACTCCTGCACCTTTGTGTCGACCAGTTCCCAGAGCTGTCCTGGGCCGTATTTTGGATACCAGAACTGTTCAATCAGAGAGGTTTCCACGTTGTCGTTGTTCTTTTTGCTGGTCAGTTTGGAAAACATGTCCTTGATAATTGCCCAGATCGACAGCCCCTTGACGCGCTGCGCGTCCCAGTCGGCGGAAATTTCACTAGGATATCTGCCCCAGAGCTTTTCGGTGTATCCTTCGAAAAACATGCTGTAAAGTACCTTGCCGAAGCGATTGATGTAGAAATTTTCCAGGTTTGTCTCCGGCCTTTTCATAAGACACGCGGCAAGATATCTAAAGCCAGCGCGCAGGGTCGTTGCAAGTCCCATACCCTTGAGCGTGTTTTTATTCATCGCGACAGGATAGTCGAAAAACCAGTGCTAATAGTAGATTCTAGAAACGCGGTCGCGCACCAGCATGACATTTTGCTCGCAATCCGGGTCAGGGCCGCCCGGTTCGAGCGGCTTTTCTCTGCCGAGCTTTTTGTCGTCATAGGCAGGCTTCCCCTGAACCGGCATCAGATTCGACCACCACTGCATGACGGTATCGTTCTTCGAAAAGAAACGGTGACCGCCGATGTCCATGCGGTTTCCCTGATAGTGTACCGTCTGAGAAATGCCGCCGAGTGTGCCGCTTTCTTCTAAGATGGTAACATCCATGTCTCCTTTCGCATCCTTTAGCAGCTCATACGCCGCAGTCAGTCCAGCTGGACCTGCACCGATGATGATGATTTTTTTCATAAAAATTTTTCCTTTCTGATTCGGCACTGTCAGGATAGAATGCTTCAGAGGGCACTATGTCGTGGCAGCTTCCATGAAAATGGCATCTGCAAAAGGTGAGTGGGTGTCCGTTTCTTTCTGCATATGCTGTTTTTTCATTATAGCATGATGCACAAGCAGTGTCAAGCCGCGCGCGCATCAGACCACGGAAATCAATTTTAGTAAACAACATGTAATAATTTATCGAAGTCGACCAA
>JAJQAB010000050.1 GCA_021203985.1 Ruminococcus sp.
TCCAATCACTGACAGGTATCCGTTTATGACAGTTGACGCAACTTACTTTAAGATTCGGGAAAATCACAGGATTATCTCGAAGGCGTTCATGATTGCCTATGGAACAAATGAATCTGGGATTCGGGAGGTTCTTGGATTTGGCGTTTATCCAAACGAATCTAAGGAAACATGGAGGAACTTTCTCCTCGATTTAAAAAATCGCGGACTTAGCGGTCTACGCATGGTTACATATGACGCCCATGAAAGCATTCGATATGCCCTGAATCAGGTTTTCCCGGGTGTCGCCTGGCAACGAGGCCAAATTCACTTTTCCAGAAATATAGCGGATAAAGCACCCAAGAAGTATCAGGCCGGCATCAGAGCAGAGCTTCAGGAAATGTTCCAGTGCAGGATAATTGAGGATGCCAGAAAGAAAAAGGCTGAAATCATCAGCACATATGGCGATGTCGCAGAGGCGGCCATGAGATGTCTGGATGAGGGCTTTGAGAGTTCTATGACAGTCATGGTTTTGCCTTTGAGTATGCAGAGGTTTTTCAGAACATCAAACCACATCGAACGGCTGAACAAGGAATTAAAGCGGCGTTCTAAGGCGATTGGGATATTTCCCAATGAACAATCCCTCCTGAGATTAATGGGCTCCGTTCTCATGGAGCGAAACGAGATTATCCAGAGCGGCAAGGCTATCTTCAGTAGCTCATCCTACTGTACCTTCATGAAATCGGAAGCACCCGGTAAACTGGTTGCGCTGGCAGAGGAATAGCATCTGCTGTTGGCCGCCTAAACCCTGGGTAGCACAAGGCCCTCGTGTGCTGTCAAGGCACCGGCTCCGCCTCGCCTGCGGCGGGCTTGACAGCACTCCGCTTTATACTCATGTGTAGCCAAGGGATGCAAAGCATCCCTTGTATAAAATTGTCTAAAGGAATTTTACACCACATTTTGGACTTGACTGCGTTCAGTTCATCCTGTCCCACATAATTCAGATCGGTGGTGATGTGCTGGAGTGTTTCATTGACCTTGCTCATCCTTACCAGTTCCTCGTCATAATCAGCGATGTACTGCTTGATAACGCCGAGGAGCATATTGTCGGCATAGAGCCGCTAGACGCCGTCTTCATATACATATTTCAGAAGTCCCTGCTTACCGTTGTCACGGACGAGGATATAGTCCAGATGTTCCCGCACATATTTTGCAAGGAGCGGAACAACGATATACGGCTGCCCGGTCTCCTCATTAAAGTGGATGAAGTATGGGTGTTCCATCTTGAAGCGATGGAAGGTGCCGTGGCATGATTCGATGCCTGCGTTTATGGTGCTTTCCCGGTAATCCTCCAGTTACCATTTCTCACGGTAGAGCGCCAATGAGCGGAACACTTCATCGATTGCCGCCGGGTCCGGGCCGATGCGGAACGCTATCATGGCGCAGAGGGCGGCGTCCGCTTCGGACTGGGAGCCGTAATCGCTGAAATCGCCGTTGTCATACAGTTTGGAGAACTTCTCGCCGTTCTTCTGTTTCCGTAAGTCACAGACAGTATCAAACAGCGCCCTGTCCCCGTCACGCTTTGTGCTGTAGCTGCTCTTGGGTTTCCTGCGCATATTTCAGCGTTGTCAGCACAGCCTGTGTGTAGTCACATAAGGGTTCATCTATGACAGCGTTGCCTGTGAAGACGGCATAACGGTTTGTGATGTCGCCGACATACAGTTCCATGCCGTTGTTCGGATTCTTGGTGTAGAACTCCTTCGCCAGGCGGAAGGTGCCTTTGCTGTCCGTATAGGTGGGAATCTGCCCTCGGTCACACTTGCCGTAGATATGCAGCCCATCGCCGCTGACCGATTTCTCCGCATAGGAGTGGTACCGTTCCAGCATGAGCTACACGAACGGGTCTGTAAGTGCCATGTGGTCGATATCCAGAAAGAAATATCCCTCCGGGATAACGAACCCGACGCCGTCATAACCGTTTTTCTCTGCTGCCGTCCTTGCCTCCTCATAGGTAACCCATGTGTGTGCATGGGCGGTATCCGTGCCTGTCGGAGTGCCGTAGGCAGAAATGGGCTTCTTCGTCCTGTGTCCCTTGACCTCAGCAAAGTTCCAGCATATCCATATTTTCTGTTTCATCAATTCCTGCACATTTTTCACCTCCTCCCTCTGCAGATTCTCTGTTGTTATTCCTCATGGTTGGATGTAACGGCCAGCCACTCTTTGAATACGTCCACGGGGATAAGAATCCGTGTACCGATGCGTATAGTCGGGAACCCCGGCTCCTTGACCAGTTCATACGCTTTCGGCAGGCTGATATCCATCTGCGCCGCCATCTCCCGCACGCTCATTACTGTTTTGCCCATAATGTCCACCTTCCTGATTTTGGGCGTAAAAATACCGCCATCCGTGACCGAAAAGCGGTACCCACGTTAGTTTTAATACGACTTCTGCCTTATCGCCGAATTTCATATGTGCTACGGCATTGTATGCGGTCAAATCTTTGACTCCGCAGCCGTTGCGCTTGTCCAGCATCTCTTCCTTGTTTTTTAGCCTTCGGTTGGCTCTCCACTTCGTCCTGTTCTTCATCCCATTTCACTTCCTTCCTCCAGACAGACTTCTCCCTCTGTGCGGGAAACAATCCCTAATGGATTGACGTCCGCTGATTCAAGAAGAAATTTTACAATTACCTCTTGATTTTAACCCTATTGTACACTATAATATAAGAGCTAACAAATTACTGACGGTTGCGCTTACGATTACGGATTAACGATAGGAGGTGCAGACGCAAATGCCATATACATGGGACGGAGAATATATTGAATCCAAGGCTGACACTCTAACGGAAACAATTGGATTTAAAGAAATCGGCGGTATCGGACAGCTTGTCTATCATCTGTTTCGCTTTAAGGATTATAAACTGGAATACGATAAGCACAACAGAGCGTGTGCATTCCCTATCTGTGGGAAAGAAAGTGAGCCGGAAATTGCAGACGTTGATGATTACACGAGTTGGGATATACTTACCTCTCTGTGCAATCTGGCAAAAAATAGACGACTTCAATGAGCCGAAGTCGTACTTAGAACTGATTGTTGAGTGGTGCCGTTACGTGGCGCACCCATATAATATAGATTCTATTTACAGAGGACTGTCTGACGAGAGCTATGACATTGACGAGGACGGCTATTATATATACGGATCGTCTCTTACAATCCGGCACTTGCAAAAAAACAGAAAGCTGAAATTTTGAGAATGGCAGAAAAAGCTTCTAACTATACCACTTACAAAAAGATGACCAGGGAAGAACTGGGCGATTCCACAAAATATATCAAGGTGATCAACAAAGACAAAATCGGCAGAAAAGTGAAGCCTGTCATGGAGATTGACCAGGCAAAGATCGATGAAGATTTGAAATATGCGGGCTACAACCTGATGGTCACATCAGAGTTGGACATGGATCCGCTTCAGGTTTATAACACCTATCACAACTTATAGAAGATCGAAGAATCATTCCGGATCACAAAATCCTATTTGGGTTAACATCCAAAAAAATTATTTCTCAAATCTAAAATTACAGTGAAAAAAGTCTTGGAAATGCCGCGTTTTCAGGCTTTTTTGCTTGCAAAAGAGGCAGCTATGTGATAGAATATAAGTAATAAATTATTACTCAAACGGAGGATGCCATGTACTTGAATTGTGAGATTAAGATACCGGTTATAAAAGGCAAGGTTTTCCGACAGACTATTAAAGGAATTACTTATATTTACTATGAATACGACAGGGAATATCTCCCTGAAAAAAAGTATAATAAACCGAAAAGAACGGCTATAGGAAAGTGCTGTAAAAATGATCCGGGCATGATGATTCCGAACGAAAATTACCTTAAATTTTTTCCGGAGACAGATATTCCAGAGGAATCTGGGTGCGAAAGAAGCAGCTGTCTGCGAATAGGCGCATACCTTGTCATTAAGAAAATAATGGAAGATTATAAGCTGATAAATATGATAAAGGAAATCATCGGACAGGACAGCGGGCTGTTTCTGGATTTGGTCGCTTATTCTTTAATTACTAAAAACAATGCGGGGCAGTATTATCCGGATTATACATACAATCATCCTTTATTTACAAAACGGATGAGGCTCTATAGTGATGCGAAGATTTCTGATTTTCTGCGGGAAGTAACAATCGAACAAAGCGCGGCATTCTTGAATGAATGAAATGATAAAAGACATAACAGGGAAAAGATATATGTATCGTATGATTTGACGAATAAGTTATGTCAGGCGGGGGATATCGGTTTTGTTGAAAAAGGACACTCAAAAAATGGAGATACAGAACCGATTTTTAATTATTCAATTGCTTATGGCCGAAACAACAAGGAGCCACTGTTTTACGAAGAATATCCAGGAAGTATCATAAGTTTGAAACTGAGAGGTAGCGGGTAAAGAAAAACGGGAAGGCATCACAAACAAGCCATCTTTCGGTGGCTTCAAAAACTGAATATAGGCGAAACACCTGATCAGGCGGCTGTTACAGGATCATCTTTGATCGTATATCCCCTTTGCCTGAGAAGATTGAGTGACTGTGAAGTGGTGAGGGTTTTGGCCTCGTTCACAGGACGTGGTTCAATATAACCATCTGGTGTATAAGGCTTTAAATCTGCGAGTATATGCCAGATAGCAGTCAGGGGCATACGGCAGACAGCGATGATGGCTTTCTTGTGGCCACGGCGTGCTTTTATACGGCGGTAACGTGTTAAAATCTCAGGATGTTTGTTCGAACGCAATAAACCATTTGCAACTTGTACCAGTATTGGTTTAAAATTAGAACCAGCACGGGAAATGTTCTGGTCAAGCATTTTTGTAACATTTATGGCTGAAAAGTTTTGTTGGATTGT
>JAJQAB010000127.1 GCA_021203985.1 Ruminococcus sp.
GTTTCGGAGGTGCAGTCGAAAGCCCCAGAGCTTCCAGCTCTTCAAATACTGTATTTAGGGTATGAACCCAATATCTGTCATCACTGGCAGGAATGGTTGATGGTGCATCCGCCATCCGTCATGCAGTTCCAAGGTCATCCATTAGATCACTGTAGGACATATGGTTCATTAACCCTGAATCTCTGGTCTTCCGAAGCAGCCGGCAGGTCAGAACGGTAGCAATGAAGTTGATAAACTCAGCGCCGATTACAGAAAAATCTCCCTGGACGTTGGTTTTGTCCAGGCATTCATCACTTTTGTAGCGATGAATGCCAGTTCCAATAACCATCGCTCATCGTAGCAGCGATATGCGGTCACTGGTTCAAGATCCTGGTCCGATTCGAAAACGATGACACCAAAAAGCGCACGTTTCTTTTCGTAGCTGTCGCTTGAAAAATCCCTGTTTTTGGATCTGCGTGCCAGATAAGCGGCTTCCTCCGCAGCAGCTTTTTTCGCCGATTTAAACGCATACAGATATCGGCCGCCCTTGATACTGCATTTTTTATAAAGCACCTGTTCACCAATGCCTTCCAGCACGCCATCATAAGAGAGCATGTCATTGTTAGTGATACGAACATCATTTCTCTTGATCGGTGTAAGGAAATGCAGGTCCGGGCGCTGATCCAGTTCATCTTTGATTTTGCTGGGCGGAAATCCCTTATCCGCGACGATGATACCTTTGCGGATGTCATTGTCCCGGATAAAAGCGGCGTAGGAACTTGCGTTGATGCTGTTCCTGGGAAACACCTCCGCACATACAGGCTCCATTGCCTCTATATCATACGCATACAATACGGAAACTTCCTTGCAGCCTCTGACCATGGCTTTGTAAGAAAAAGCGGAAAGGTCATTCACTTTGCTGGTGTTCTGTTTCAGCGTACCATCGATGGTAATGTGATGATCCGAGATAACAGCGTTCGCACGTAACTGATAAAACTGCCTTCTCTTTGCTCCGTCCTGCCCCAACCGCTGCTGGAAGGAGCAGATCGTGTTTGCCGATAATGCAACTCCCGGATAATACTTTCGGATGAAAGTCCGGTTGTAATGAGTCGAGAGACGGTTGGCAGGAATCGATGGTTTTAAAATATGAAGCGAAGCAATCGTCATAATCGTGTAGGCGTCTTTTGCAGAATAGACATTCATGAAATCAGAAAGGATATCCTCACTGACTGAATAAACGAATGCAGCTGCCCCATAAGATAGCATGTCAAGTGCTGACTCTGTCACAGCCTCGTGAATTGGAACATATTTGCCATCGATAATGTGGACGATTACCTTCCCGTTTCTGGGCTGCGGGTTGCCACCGGTAACATACTTGGTACTGGTTCGTTCCCGGACAGAATAACGGTTTGGGCTTTCCCTGCCATTGTCTTCCACAATGGTATTCACCGGTCTGGGAACTTTACGGATGTTCTCCGGTACAGCCATAAAAATCAGGCTCTACCGTAAAACCTGGTGATTTTTTGAAAAAATGGCTTAAATACAAGCAAAACTAAAATGGTACCCAGATGATTGACATCAACATGACAGTTGATGTCAATCATCTGGGTACTTTTTTGATGCTCGTGCCGATGTTCGTGTAATCGTTGTAAAATGCAGCCATGGCAATGCCGTATTCCACATTATTATTCGCGGGCTTTGGAAAGGAGAAAAAAATGGGATATTTTTTCAATGTAGAAGAGCTGGTGAAGAATCCATGTGTAAAGAAAGTGAGTTTACGCGGGATGACGCTTACAACGGCATTTCGGGTCCAACTGTTTCAGGCCTGGAAAGCGGGCCAAAACGTGGAAGCTATCGTACAAATGCTGGAAAAGAATGGCATCACAAAAGAACTTACAAGTGACACGTATGCCCTGTCCATAGAAAGCAGTTTCAAAACGGGGGCATTCCGTTCTATACTGTATCGGAAATCCGGATGATGGCGGGATATGTCGAGAAAAATCCATTGATACTTTCGGGAAAATACGAACAGGTGAACAATGGGCTTCGGATTGATCCTGATTTTAAGGAGGAAATCTTCCTCGCATGGCCGAACCTGTCCATTGAGGATTCTTTCAGACGCGCCAGGATCGACCCGGTGGATGTCGGTTACCAAAGGATACAGTCATTAAAAAGAGAGTTTGAAGCCAGAACTGCAGGTGAGAATGACTGGCGGGCGCCTGTGCGCGTGCAGAATTCCGGGGATTACGGGATAACCTGTATGTCCATGGAGATGGAGGGGTAGCTTTTCTGCAGAATGTATTTTTCAATGAAACTTATCTGCTTTCGAAGAAGCCTCTGGATGTCCTGCTGGAGACGTATGGCATAAGAGCGGAGGATTTATCCGGGTCGATGCGGGCCCGGGCTGCAGCGAAACTGAGGATGTGGAGGCCGACAGCGGAGCAGGTGGAATGGGACAATCCCCAGATACTGGAAATCCAGAAAAAAACGCATGAAACTGATGAACGGGGCAATCGAGGAAAGCTTCGCCAACATGGGGCGAAGACTGGAAGACGGGGATATCGTAATGCGAAGAAAATATTGTGAATGGGTACATGACCTTCCGAGGAACCCATGGGGGCATTATACGACCGGAAGGATCCTTGAAATGTCCGGTATGGCACGGAGCACTTATTATAAGATCAGATCCTCAGTGATGATACTTACGGCAGCAGTGTGCGCAGGCGTGCGGCACAGGACGAAGAGGACATTGCCCTTGTCCGTCAGGTTCTCAGCTACCGGGGCTTTAAAAAAGGGATCCGCCAGGTGTACATGATGATTCCGGACATCACCGGGCAGCAGTTCAGACTTCACCGGATCCGCCGTCTGATGAACAAATATGGCATACGGACGAATATTCAGAGGTCAAGTAAAAACAGGAAGGCAATGCGGGATATGTTCGAACGCAACCAGAAAGCAAACCTGCTGATGAGGCGGTTTAAGCAACACCGCCCGAACGAAGTGCGGCTCACGGATGTCACTTACCTGGATTACGGGGACGGCTTGCGGGCCTATGGCTCTGCGTCACTGAATCCTGTCACAGGGAAGCTGGCCTGCTTTGCTGTGAGCAGTACAAATGGCCTGCGGCTGGCACTGGACACTCTGAAGAAACTGGATGCAGAGCATCTTAAAAGTGATGTTATCCTGCATTCCGACCAGGGGATCCTCTACATGACGGATGAATTCCAGACGGCAGCCAGGGATCTTGGCCTTGCCCAGTCGATGTCCAGACGCGAGAACTGCTGGGACAATACGCCGCAGGAGTCCTTTTTCTGGCATTTCAAGGACGAATGTCCTTATAAAGAGTGCAGGACACTGGAAGAACTGCGGGACAAAATCGACCAGTATCGTGTATACTATAATGAAGAGCAGCTGATGTGGGACCAGAATCGCATGACCCCGATAGAATTCGAAGCCTGGCTTCTTACGCTAGACAAGACAGGATTTGCCCGGTACCTCGCGGATGAGGAAGCCTGCTACCAGAGGTGAAAAGATGGATCCGCCCGGCAGGCAGTGGAACGCGCTAGGGCATACAAAAACATGGATAGGCTCTCGAAATCTTGATCCTTCTGGCCGAAATTCGGCGGCCGACTGAACATTGAAAAGTAAATATTATCCAAAACTCAACGATTGTGATGAAGTTTTGAAAAAAAGAGCGCAAGGTAGTAGACCATACTCAAAGCATGGTTTATAATGGTATTGCTTATTCAGATAAGCGGCCTGCTAAAAGAGATCTCTTAGGTGAGAAGTTTTCGGCAAGGCCCAGGCATCAAGGTGCTGACACATCATGATGCAGAACAGGCGGCAGTACCACATCTTAGTTGAACGGTATCTGCCGTCTTCTATTTTATAGTCTACTTTCTCACGTTTGTTACAGTGTTCTGCAGATGTCCTTGCATTATACTCCAGTTTCCATTCTTTGCTACTGCGCGGCGGGTTATTGAATAACCTTGGGTTGTCTTTCATGGCAAGATGGACCGTCCTGCCGTATTTCGCATCTGAGCAGGGATTTTCATAAGTGCAGGTGATTTTTCCACCTGCATGGATGATCTTTGGGCATTTAAACTTGGTTCTGCCTTTGTTAACTTCCATACCATCGCGTCGCATGGTATATCCTTCGCGGCAAATGGGGACACCCTCATTGTTAATTGTGAAATCGTCTTTATAAACGGGCGGCCGCCCGCCTTTTCCATTGAGGTCAATAAATGGCGTGATCCCCTGTTCGCGACAGTATGTATAGAGAGGCATGGCATTATGCGCGGAGTCAAGAAGCAGTTTTTTAACGGCTGCTTCGGAGAGAAACTGTTTCATGGAGAACCAGTTATAAAGGAACCCATGAGAATCATGCCTGGAAGCTGGCCCTAAAAATGGAAATACAGGGAGGTCATTCTCTGAATCCGAAGCGGTCAGCATATACAGGTCATAACCAAAGTAGTAGCAGTTGCAGAGGGAATCCCAGCCGATGTTGCAGTCCGATTGGCTGTAGATGCGGTCGCATTTACAGTTATGGATGCCTTTTTCGAGGCAGTCACAGGTACGTTTTTTTCGTTCTCTGGCAGCGGTACGGATGGGAATGCCATCACCTATAAGGGAAAGAGAAAAAAGATCGATCAGGCCGTCTGCTGCGGAGCGTTTGAGAAAGAGCGTGCTGAAGATCTCGTAGAGCTTCTTGCAGGGCTCCATATCATGCGGAGGCTCCTGTTCAAAGCGTTCGAGGAGTTCTTTGACAACAACTTTCTCTACGGGAGCAGCTTTTTCTCCATTCTTAGATGGCTTTTTGGGCTTCTCTTTCGGAGGATGGGCAGGGTCTGAGACATTCTTCTTATCAGAAAGCCAGAGCCTCGATTGAAAATCGTAAAAGGTAGCAGCACCAGGGGTGTCGCCAACGAGGAAGCCGGAAATGATGGCATGAAGATGATTTTCCTTCAGGTCAGCAGATCACTTGGTATAAGAGACAATACCGAACTCCACGGAGACAAGGATGGAGCGAAGCATATCGGAAGGGAGCCTCGGTGCAGGGCCAAAGACAAAGTAGCGGTCCTGCATAATGGAATCCACTTCGGAGAGGTCAAGGTTCCAAAACTTTTCCATAACCTCCCATGTAGAAGGGGAAAGGAAATCCGGGGCATCAGGATAATATTTACGAAGCTGTGCCAGGACACGTTCCTGGTAGACGGCATGACCGCCGGAATTAACAGGTTTCATATGTGTACCTCCAATCAAGCGTGAAATATCTTCTTGATTGAAGGGCGCGCCTCGCAGCCTCTGGCGAGGCAAGGACAGCAAGGCGCGCCGCACATTTATCCCATTTGTCAATAGTTTTTATTGAAAAAAATAGGGGATTTAAAAAATAGGGTCTCAAAAAACCACGTTTTATGCGGCGTTGAGATTCCGAGAGTCTATATTGGAAAGACGGAGGAAATGACTGATGAGACTTGCAGCGAAGAATAAATATAAATATGAGGACGGTACGGACCGTCCGGATGACAGGCTGATCCCGTTTCTGGACAACCCGTTTGTGGTCGGTTTTCATGAAGGCCGCCTTAAGTATTCGAAAGATTTTGATGTGGCGATGTACAAGAAGATCAAAAGCGGGATGGCCTATGTAGAGGCGTATAATGCGCTTGGCTTTGATACCCATGTCCTTGGCGAAAACCGGGCGAACGCGGCCGGGAAACGGGTCATGGAAAAAGCCCGGGACGGGAAGCTTTTTACGGATGACGAAACAAACTACGACAGTTCTGTCCCACGCGAGGAGATGGGGGAGCTTACACCAGAGGAGAAGCGCGCTTACCTGAAAGCCCGGACACACTATCTTGAGGAGATGCTCCAGCTTCAAAAAAATGGAATCCGACTTAGAGGCGTTCTGTACATCCTGGAAGAACAGGAAGTGAAGGAAGACCGCTTTACAATGGCGGAATCCTTTATTGAGAAGCAAAAGTGGCTGGAAAACGGTTTCAACGTGACACGGTGCCTGCGAATGTTTGGGGTCTCAGATTCCGGGTACTATGCGTGGAGAGCACGCCGGGAAGACCGCGGCGGGAAACAGGCAGCCAGGACGGCAGAACGCAACAACATAACGGAAAAAGTGAACGGAAAAACACAATACTTCTATCCGGCGGAAAAATTCGCAGAACTTATAAAGGAACGCTATGCAGGATGACACACAGTACACGAGGTAATTTAGGTTTATGGAGCAACAAGAAGAAAAAGAGGTTTTCGATAAGGTAGTTAAATATATAAAGACGCTTCCGAATGGAACACATCTATCCGTGCGGGACGCATTGGAGCATTTTGGTGTAGATTCACTCGATATGCCGTCAGCGCTAAATTATTCCGTTTTAGACGAGATTTGCACTGCGGTTGAAAAGAATACAGAAATCATCCTGGACTTTAGTGCGCATAACGATTTGGCCGAAGGGTTGCCTCTTGCTATAGATTTTTACGTCTACCATAAACGCCTGCAGAAAGCTCAGATTATTTCTGACTTACTTTGCTACGGACCTTGCCCAGAGCCTGACGACCCAGTAGAGCAACACTTAACGATTTCATCGACTGGTCGAATATGGTTTACAGAGAGAGTATTCGGACCTCTCGGCGATACCCGATATCCTATCGGAAGAAAGATACAGATGAGTATCGGCAAAGAAAGAGCCTACGCTATACTATCCATACTGGCTGATTATTCCGAATCAGAAGCACCGCTCATATATTGTACGGATATCGGCAGCTGGTATATGACTCTCACTGGTGTTGATGACAGTAAGGAAAAACTGTCATGCTCCATGAACGGAGATGTGTTCGTAGGTGATATTTATTTGAATGATTTTATTCGTGCCAGAATACCAATCAAGGGACTTGCTGTATTCGGTGGCGGAGATGACAATGAAGAAGACGATGAAGAAGAAATGCCATGACAAATAAGAAAAAAATCAAAAAAATTCAGTATGCAATCGACCATCCAAACACGGAGGAACTGTATTATAGTCTCCTCAAAGAAATGGGTGATCTGAAACACAACTATTATGACTATATGACTACGACTCCCATTAATTGTGACAGAGAATTGGAGCGTCTGCCGGAGGCTGACTATGAACTTGCCACGGCTCTTCTCACCATGCTCCTTCGTGAGGATCATTTTGCAAACGGTTCTTTAATGAGGCGCCTTGAATTAGGTCAGCTTAATGCCGTGCTTAACCGCATGATTGAAACGCTCAGTGAGTAGCACCTTTTAATTTTTCCTTGCACATTTTAATTATTGCAAAATCAGTCACCGCAAGGGTGACCACCTTCCCAGCTGGTCGGTCACGGCGGTATAAAAATATTGTAAAAAAACTGGCTATCGAGGTTGAATTTTACCTCAGATAGCCCTATTTTTGCGCCTTTTTCGGCGGTTTTGACCGATTTCCTTGTATCAAATCCTCAGTTTACATAGACGATGGTATCAGCGGAACTACGTTTGAAAGAGATGGTTTCCGTCAGATGCTAGACGATTTACAGAAAGGTCTTGTAGGTGTGGTAATCGTAAAGGACTTATCACGCTTCGGCAGAGATTATGTAATGTCAGATTACTACACAGAGATTGTATTCTTACAATATGATGTGCAGTTTATCGCTATTACAGACCACGTTGATTCAGTTTCGGGTGCTGGAATGGATTTTTTACCATTTCATAATCTGATGAACGACTGGTACGCTCGTGACGTATCGAAGAAAGAAAAAACGGTCATTTTACACAAAGGAAATTCGGGAGGACGTTTGAATCCGATTCCGATTTACGGGTACAAAAAGGATGAGTACAAGCAGTGGATAATCGATGAGGAAGAGGCGGATAATGTACGTGAGATTTTTCGATTGTTCGTTGACGAACGCAAAGGAGTGCAATACATTGCAAATTATCTTTATGCAAATAAAATCATTTCGCCTAGAGCATACAGAGGTGACATTCGCAAAGGTTCTTGCGCTGAAAAGATGCCTTGTCTTTGGTCAACGGCAACTATCGGAGAGATTTTAGACCATCAGAAGTATTGCGGAAATACGATGAATTTCCGAACGGAGAAAAAATCGTATAAGAGCAAAAAAATATCTCGCCAAAGCGAGGAGGACTACAAGATTTTTTACGACACGCATCCAGCGATTATTGAGCGTGAAATGTTTGAACAAGCACAAGAAATTCGGAGAAAGAAGCAAAGACACACAAGATTTGAAGAACCTGCACTGTTTGATCACATTGCGTTTTGTAAAGATTGTGGACGAATCATGTACCTCAGACGGCAACATCTGAATGAAAAATCTCGTTCTTATTATGTTTGCAGTGGTTATGCAAAGCAAATCAAGGAGTGTACATCTCACTACATTACGGAAACTGAACTTTCAAGACTAGTGCTTGAGAGAATTCAAAAAATATTGAGCTTATCGGCAGACAATTTAGAGAATTTTCAAAAGCGAGTAAGCAAGCAAAAGCTTTCCGACAGTGCAAAGCAACTCAAGGAGATTAGTACAAGACAAGAGAAAGTAACAAAAAAGCTTGCCGACTTACAGGAGATGTTTTCAAGCTTGTACATAGACAAGCTGCACAACAACATCACGCAGGATGTGTTCACTCTTTTAGTAGAGGAAAATGCAAAGAAACAATCAGAGCTTAAGCTTGAAAAATCGTTACTTGATGATGAAATCATTGAGGTGAAGAAATCAAATGCACAGCTTGGAAAATTCTTTACGGCACTCGAAAAAATTGGTGAGATTGAAAGCCTGAATTACGATGTACTTCATCAGCTTGTGGAACGTGTCGATGTGTACGAAGGTGTCGGCAGTAAAAAAATAAGACCTATAAGGTCGATGTCTACTTTGTGGGTGTAGGACTGATTGATTTTGATGAATTGACAAGCAGTTGGGGTAGATGTCGTAAGTTTACTTCCCTAACGTTGGTAATAGCAGAATCTCCAATGTTCGTCACGCTATCTGGAATCGTGATGGAGGTTAAAGCATCACAATCATAAAACGCATGATCCCCAATGCTCGTCACACACCATCTCCAATTTCAACAGCACGTATATTGCTTCGACTAGAATACTAGTGGGATGCACTGGTATAATATTTAGAACTATAATTGTACATATCCCCAGTACCCGAAATTTTCAGAGTACCGCTCGTGAATAATGTCCACGTTGAATTCTCCCCGCAAGTGCTGCTTTTATCTTGTGCGCTCACAACCATCTCTAACGATTCGATCACCGTCCCAACCGCCAAAGTCACCGCTAATATCACACCAGCCACAATCACCGCAAAAAAACTTCTTCAACCGTACCATATTTTCCTCCCTCAAACGCTTTTTCGTTTTTTCATCCATGCAAAAACACTACTTACGATATTCGACCCGAACTTTCCAAAAGGCAGTTGTTCCAACACTTTGCACAGCACATCTTCTGCCGACTGGGTGACAAGTTCTTTGAATCCGTCCTCAAAGTCGTGGTCTAAAATCTTTTCGATGGCGCTTCGTTCGTCTTCATTTGCTTCGAGTTCCCGCAATTTTTGTTTATTTGCTTCTGTGAAAACAATTTCTCCGTCCAACTTGGAACAAAGCAACAGAAAGCAATCCAATCGACATTGAAGCAAACGTGGATTTAGTTGAAACTCATCATACCAGCCATTTTGACGAACAAAATGGCGCACCTCTTTCATCAGGGTGACATCTTCAATAGAGATTTTTACCATTTTGGACACTTCGTCATATCTTGCGTTTTTTACAAGCGATGCAAAAGCTTCTTGCCAGCAATAATTTATGGGATATTTTAATTGCTTTCGTTCCTTTAAAGTGTGAACACGCGACTCTGAAATTCAAAGTATGACAGACATGGTATAATCATCATAGGGCAAATTGTTTTGAATCAGATGTTCCAGATAAATCGAAAACAACAGTGTTTTAAAATCTGATTTTGTGGTTTCGCCAAGGTTTCGATCATAATACAGTACAGCAATGGCGTGAAACGCTTTTTCTTTTTCTGCCGAGGAAAATGGAACTTTTTCATCCAACCGCATTTCGCCATCCTCTCTATTTCCAAGCAGCCACTTCACGCCACCTTCACAAATTTTCCGTAACCGCCGAACCCCCATGCGTCCCACACAACCACACAAATTCGACCGAATACACTTTTATTTTACACGATTATTATAAAAAAACGGTAAAACTTTGGTTAAAATTGGCTTTGTGGATGTGGTGGTGATTTATTAGAAGAGCCAGATTGCTGCGATATGATTGCACTGTAGAAGTATACGCAAGATTTCCGGTGGAGCAAGCACAGTTTTGCATACCAGAAAAAAGAGAAAATCATGATAGTATGGATCTTAACCGCTTGAAATCAGACACAGAATCATCCTCAAAAATCGCTTATGGGAACAAAAAAGACATGATGTGAGAACTTCCCGATGATTTCCTCAAAAAAACAAGCATCAAAATCATAAAAGATACCGAAAAATCGGATTTAAAATGGAAAGGAGTTGTTTTACATGGAAAATGAAATTATGAAATTTGAAGAGGTTATGGAGTTTCTGAACGTTGGTAAAAATACGCTTTATGCACTCTGATTACGTCATTAGCCAACGATTTGTGGATTTTATCGATGTCATGATGTCCTATCATTGTGAAAAAACTTTTCAGAATTTTTCTGGCTGTTTTTTCGTTGTACAACCATCGCTCATCTTGCGATGTTGCGGTGATGGTTCGGTAGTATTGATTTTTTATTATCTCTCTCGCTTCTGCGATTTTTCCCTCTTTTATTTTTTCCTCCAATTCGCCTGGACGCTTGGCTCGGCGTTTTTGGTTGGCTTTGGTATCTTCTCTGTTCATTATGCTATATGATTTTTTTAGAGGAATGTATTCTATTTTAATTAACGGCATTACGATCTCTGGATCGTATGTGTTCTTTTTCTCGTTTATCATTTGCTGATGCACCTCTCGATTTATGGTTTTGATGATTTCTTGTGTTTGATTTGGTTTCATTTGTGGTTCCTCCTTTTTATTAGACTCTTTTTTTGCCTATATTATCTTGTTCTAAGAGGAACTTTTTTTAAAGTACCATATTAAGGAAGTTAATGCATAAAAAAATACCGCAACGGCTTAAACCGCTACGGTACATAATTAGAAATAACAATACCATGTTATTTTCTGTTTGAATAGAAATAGATTTCGAGAAGAGGACATTCAGATTGTTTTTCTAAAAATCGACAAACAAAAACCCCCTCTAAGTCATACAAACTTAGAGGGTTTTCGGATAAAGCACACAATCTATTTCCAAATATCCTTATACATATGTAAAGATTCCCTCAGAATGGGATAATTGCATGAAGGAGTTGTCAAAGTAAGATGCTTATGTAAATGGTTATTCAAAATGGGATAATTACATAAAGGAGTTGTCAGAATAAAATGCCTATGTAAGGGGTTCTTCAAAATGCAATTTTCCAAGCACCCTTCCACGTACCCCCTGTATTATTATTTCATTGATTTTCGTATGACCATACGTTTGTCGCATTGTCACATTATTTCTTTATGAAAGAGGTTTGGATTGGCTTAAATCAGGTCTGAAATAGTTAATTTTCAATATGATATCTTGAAATAAATAGCAATTGTATTCATAAATAATCTATATCTGTCGTATTGTCACACTTTTTTACACAAGAGAATTTCAAAATGATGTGACACAAAATACGCCATATTTCACAAATTTTTACCCCATACTGAAACAATCTGTCTATTTTCTTACAATAAAAAAGGTCGTAATTACGTAAAATGACGCAATTACGACCTCTGCGTATCCTTCCATAATACGCAGATTCAAATGGTGGAGCCGATGCATTACCTTTTATTTCTGCGTATTTTTTGATTTTTCAAAATGCGACACCACGCAAATGCGTGATTTTTTGGTGATTGACAAGTGAATTTTTTTCTTATACTTATTCTTCCACTTCCAACTTCACCCGACAGACCTTCTCACTGCAAAACGCAGCGCCATATTTCAGGACTTTCTTGTAGTACTGTTGCTTAAGGTTTTCTGCATAATTTTTATCTGCAATCTGTTTCATCGCTCTGTCGCAAGCCGCATCCAAATCACCGAAATCTTTGGCGATCTTTACCTCGATTACGACAGCAACCGTTCTTCTTTGAAACTCGCAGATTGTAATGTCCGTTCTGCCTTTTCCGTTTTCACGATTTGATTCTACTCGATAGCCACGTTTTCCAAGCAGAAGACCAGCTAAAAATCCATGATAAAAACTCTCATAGTTGTCCTGATAACTGATGCTGGCAGCGAGCCAATTGTTCACTTCATTTTCAAAACCCTTGGCATCACCATTTATAACAGCTTTGAACAAATCATCCGTGCCATTTGTTCGGATTTTCTCATCAAACCACTGCATGATCGTCCGTTTATACACCGTGCCAACCTCACGGTTCGGAATCACCATTTTCGCATAGATAAGGTCGCCCTCTAAGTGCATCGAAATCGGCTTCAAATAGCCCGTGAACAAAAGGAAGCTCCAGATATAATCCGTATTGATGTTGATATTGCGATAGGTAATGTCCTCGTAAATCGGCTTTTTCAGTGACTCGCCATTCATAAGAGCTTCGATTTGACTATGCATTTCCTCATCGCCGTTCACGACAAGTTCATGAATGATGTCATTGGAACTGGTGTTGCTCCAGTAGGGTTGCGATGGACAGGTCTCGTTACTTCTTGCCGATTGCACATATTTCAGAATGCTCCACGGATTGTATATTTCTGTTTGCCCAAACAGGTATCCATCATACCACTGCTTCATTTCTGACAATTTATCTTGCATCCCAAAATCATCTGCAATTTTCTCCACTTCTTGCTGTGTAAAACCAAAGCAATGAGAAAAATCATTATTTATAACGGTGTACACGTTCAGGTTATTCAGCCCTGTAAAAATGCTCTCCTTCGAGATACGCAGACAGCCCGTTAATACACCGAATTCCAAGTATGGATTCGTCTTTAACGCGTTTTCAAAAACCGAACGAATCAAGTTCACAATCTCGTCATAGAATCCACGGAAATGCGATGTTTCCAAAGGCACATCGTACTCGTCAATTAAGATGATGACTTTCTTTTGATATGCGGCGTACAAGCAATCGGAAAGCGTACGAATTGCAGTAATATAGGTATCATCTTCTGCTGTTCCGTGTGTAATTTTTGTGAAAATCTCTCGATCTTCCGGTATGATATCATCCGAAGACAATATATTTCTATGCCGCCAGAATTCTCGTTTCATGATATCCTTAAACGTACCAAAAGATTTGCTATAGTCAGGCTGCTTCATACTCTTGAGAGACAGCGAAATCACCGGATATTGCCCTTGATGCTGTATATACTTTTCGCCTGCTTGGGAGATGTTTAAGTCATTGAACAAATATGCATTATCTTCGTCTGTTTTCTCAAAAAATCGCTGCAGCATACTCAAATTCAAAGTTTTGCCAAAACGTCTGGGACGAGTGAACAAATTGACAGTTGCACCGCCATCCAATAACTCCCGAATCATATCGGTTTTATCTACGTAATAGCTACCCTTATCAATAATTACCTTAAAATCCTCTACACCGATCGGGATGGGTTTGAATTCCTTCATGCGATCTTACCTCACTTTCTCCGAAATTTCCACTATATTTAGTATAGCATATTTTCAGGAGGAATGCAAGGAAAATTCAAAAATTTGATAATTGCAAAACCTATCATCATTGTGTTGTATTTTTTCGCTACAGAACAATGGTTGATAATAAAGATATTAAAGCCGTCACCACTACCATAATCCGCCTATTTTCAAATCCACCTTCATTGCACATATCGCCCTTACAACCTCAAAATCAAATTATCTTTCAATAACAGCTTTCTGTCAAAAACATCTCAGTTCAAAAATCCTCTCAAGAAAATTTCTACGTTATCCAATTTTATTTTCTCTCCAATATATTCCATGACTATTATATTTATACATAATTTAACAATATGCTTTATAATAATAATTATAAAATAAAGATAAAATAGAATATATAATTGATACCATATATAATATATCATTGTTTTTATAGCCTAAAATAGCCTAAAAATATGGAACAAGCCACATTTATGCTCATTCCATATTTTTTCATATACATCCAAATATTCTTGGACTTAATACTCCTCCGCAAGAAGCATAGTGCAATGTTCTTCGTCATCAATGACGTAAACCTTCTCATTCACCGGATTTTCCACCCTAACAACATATGTTTTCTCAAACTTCGGCTGCTCAGATGTGTGCTGAATCTCCTGCAAGCCGTTTTTCTCGCTTAATTGGAACACTTGCAAATAATTCCTTTCTTCCGGGAGATTGTCAATACAATCCCACATAAAAATTTGCAAATCCAGCGGAATTCTTGTATCTACGCCTCTCGTCAAATATCGTTTTTTCCACTTCTCAAACATAATGGTACCTCCATTGTTTTGGATTGAAACTACGCATGCAAATCACTGCGCTGTACTGAGATTGTTTCTGTAAAATCATCTACAACACCCAATCCGACATCAAGAATAACTTCAAAATTGTGCGGAAAAGCACGGATTTCTTTGATAAATTGCTGCACAAAGCTTCGAAAAGACTCTGTATTGCGTTCTAAATTCTTCCATTTCGTAATCATATAACTGACATCAGAATATCGAATTTCAGACAGCAATTGCATGGAATCCAACTTGGCTTCAACTTCCACACGCTCATTTTCCAACTGCTCCGCACGTTCAATCAAGCTATCGGTAATGACCCCTTTTTCAATGGCATTTGTGATATTTTTCAGATTTTCTTGCACCACCTGATATTGCCTCTGCAGTGAATCATGATTCTTTTCGTAGGATTGATTGAACTGTCGAATATGTCGATTTACAGCGGTGACAGCCTTTTTCAAGGCGTTTGCATTCAACAGTCTTTCTCCCAATAAAGTCACAAGATATGCGTCTAGATAGTCCTTATTCAGTTCTTTATTTGCACAAATTGTACGTCGTGTGTTGCAGCGATACGTAGCTAATCTGTTCTTATTTCTGCTAGAAAATCTCAAATCACCCTGCATTTTCTTACCACAAATGCCGCAAACAACTTTACCGGATAACAAATAAAATTCCTTGCTGTGATACCGTCCTGTGTTTCGCCGATTGGCTTCTCGAAGTCGCTGCACTTTTTCGAAAAGTTCTTTACTAATAATCTGCGGACAACCGTTTTCAATGCGAATTGTGCGGCTGCAATCCTTGCTACTGTGATTATTTCGTTTGCCATCGCACGTCTTCAAAGAAGCATGATTGAATACATAAGTACCCGTATATTTTTCATTTCCAAGAATCTCATAGAGCGAATTTTTCCCGAAATTCTGTCCTTTTTTGTCTTGTACCCATGGCTATTTAAGACATCGATAATTTTGGAGTAACCATAGCCATTGACATACATTTCAAAAATCAGCTTCACTGCTTCGGCTTCGTGCGGATTTATGACGAGCTTTCTACTCTCATCAAGGTCGAATACCAACGGCGTGCAGCCACCCGTATGCTTACACTGAAGTGCCGTTTCATTCATGCCTATAATATAACAGGATGTAAGAAAAAATTGGACTTTTGGGAAAAAGAACCGCCGATAGCTATGCATTTCATCAGATAAAATTGATTTGATGCCAGAAAAAAGTGATCCTGATTTCTCAAGACCACTCTTTTTAAACGAGAATTATCGCTGGCACATTACCATTGCACTCCTCTGAAAAAGTTTATTTTTGCCACAGATACAATGCTATCCTGTTGATAAATGATGCTATTCATCAACAACTATAATTGTATTCATTAGCATACCCATCCAGCAGGAATAAGTGTATGTGCCTGTCTGCTCTGGCGTAAACTCTATGACCGTTTCTCCTTCGCTTAGCGTCACCTGCTGATTAAATGCTGACAGTACAATCTGATTGTTGCAGCCATTCAGACTATCTTCATCTGCCTCAATTGTCCACACAACAGGGATGCCAACCGTAACTTGGATATCATCATATCCGTTGGAGTGAAGCGTTGTTGTAACATATTGCACATCGCCTTCTAATGTAGACACAACCATGTTTTCCGAATTCGAACTTGCAGCCTGGTTCATAAAACCGGTGAGGGCAAGATTATTCTGCACCATATAGACACCCATGATGATTAAAATGACGGATCCAACTTGCAGCATAAGCTGGCGCCAGCGGTTTTTAAGTGCACCAGCTGCAACGCCGAATACAAAAACGAGCGGAATTGTGCCAAGACAAAAAGAAAACATGGAAAGTGCGCATGCCATCATACTTCCACTGGCAATTGCGTATATTTGCATGGATTGCAGTGGACCGCAAGGCATCAGAACGTTTGCAAGACCGACAGCAAAGGAACTGTGCTTTTCAATGCTCTGTATTCCGAATGATAATTTGCCGGACAATTTAGGAAACAAACGCAGTGAAAAAGAAAAACCTCCGAGCATATTTATGCCCATAAGGAGCATAAAGCCGCCGGCTATCAGGCCAATAATTCCCCTTACCTGTAGGCTAATAAAGGCTTTTTCCCCGATGAACCCAAAAATGCCACCTATTAGTGTATAGCTTGTTAGTCTGCCAAGATTGTATAAAATGCTGCGGCGTAAGGGTTTTGTGTTTCCTGCTGAAATGCTCTGCGCAAGATTTAAGCCACCACACATGGCAATGCAGTGAACGGATGTAAGCAGACCTATCGAAAACAATGCAAGGTAACTCATTCGTTCTGCACTGATTGTCGGGATATTCTGAAAAACTTCCGTCCATCCCAGTTGCCTTGCAATGACGTACAAGCCAAGAATAATCACGAGTATGGCAATGGCATTCCCGGTTTTTTGCATTATTTGAAACACCGTAGCCAGTCTTTTTTATTGTTTCAATGATAATATCTTCCGTACAGGGAGAGGAAAATTCGGCGCAAAGCTCCCCTTTTCCATAGTCTGCCGTTACCGACTGAATCCCTTCCAAAGCTGAGACAGCACCTATAAGTCTACGTTCGCAGTTCACACAGGTCATGCCTGTGACATGAATAACTGTTCTGCTCAAAAACTGCCTCCTTTAAAACTGTTTCCACTTAGAAAAACGGTAGGCGTTTTCCTCCAGGAAAGACTCTGAAACGGTTATAATCCCATCACTTTCAGTGTAATCATCTTCAGTAACCGGAACGGGATTACAACCACCGCTAACAAGCCCGATTTCATCGGAAGAAAACCTGTTTCCACAGTTCTAGCAAACAAAATAGTCCCCATCCTGCTCAAAGTACGCATATAGAGAACCGTTGCACACCTGGCAGGTGTGCAACGCCAAATGCACCGTTCCATCAGAAGCGATGACAGCGAGGATTTCGACCGTAGTTCCGTCAATTTCAGCATCATAATAACTTGCCTGTGTTCCTACTTCAGCTATAGAAATTTCAATGCCGCCATCTGATACGGAAGAAGATTGCTCATCCTCTGCATCCTCTGTGCCGTTTGTTACATTTTGTGTATTTTCAGACAATTCAGTTGAAGCGTTTTCGTTCAGAGTTGTATCGGTTATATTATCCGTTCGATTCGATGTGGCAATGACAACACCTGCCGCAATTACGACAACAATTCCCGCAATCACCCAGATTATTTTTGTTCGCATACTTTTATACCTCGACTTTCTGCTTATAGACAAACGTATAGCTTATTAAAACCAATATATCCTATAGATTTAATAGGATATATGGCAAAAAAATAATAGTACACACATCGTCTATTTTATATTATTATAACACTCAAAAGTGAAAAGCGTGTGAAAACACTATGATTATTGGACAAAAAAGCCTCCCAACCACAATGGTCAGGAGACCTTTCCTTCATACAGGCTTATGCTCTGATTTCAGTTCCGTCTTTAAGGCAACACCGCACGAAGAACGTCTGCGGCTTTGCACGCCATCTGCTGCGACCGAAGGGAGTGCCCCCCTGTGGTATATCTTTTCCTTTATCTTGCAAAGTTCCTCCTTGCAATACTTGAGGTTTGTTTCGTCGTCACTTCACAATCTAAAGAAAAATCTGTGGCGTATCTGAAGCACAATCTTTGCGTGGTGTTGCCTTAACACTTTGAATGTTTCTTCGCCTCATGGAAAGCTTCTTCCAAAAGTTTCGTATCCATAAACATTTCTTCAATTTCCTCTGCCTGATAGCCGATGTCCAAAAGAAACCTTACGTCCGATTTATCCATGCCGAATAAGCCACAATATTCCATCAGCATTTCTTCATATGCGTCATCTAAATCTTCATAGAAATATCAAGAAGCCTTCATTTCAAATGAAGGCTTCTTGATTTCTCCACCCGGTGTAATCGCAAGAATATCGCCCTCCGATGAATCCACTTCATAGAAATCATACGCAAAATTGGACTTTTTCAAAGCCTTGTTCAAAATCGATTCCGTGCTAGCATAGACGTAAAGTCCCAGCTTCGAGAAATGATAGAGCGTCAACGGATTGCTGCCTTTCACGAGAAAGAGCGTGTTGTCATCTCGCAAAATTGTGAAAACGAAGCTGCCTTCCAAAAGTTCAGCCATTCTCTTGATATTTTCTGCGTCAAGCTGCTTGCCTTGTTCCAGCAGCTGCACGGCGATGTAGCTGTCCGTTTCAATTTTCGTCTGCGAAAGATTTTCAAGATACCTTAGCTGCCGATCATTCCAAAGAACGCCGTTGTGCGCCAATGCGAAAGCGTATTTCTTCGTTTTCCCCTCAAATGGATGATTGTTGTAATTCCGCTTTTCGCTGCCCTGTGTAGTCATGCGAGTATGTCCAATGACTGCTTTCATTTCTGCCGGAAAATACAGCTTCAACTTGTGTGCAGGAGACACTTTTTTGAATGTCACAATATCACCATTTTTAATGTAGGCGATGCCCGTAGCGTCCGTGCCACATTCCTCGGATGCCATCGACAATTCCTTAATTAAAGCTTTCTTTTGTTTGCTTTTCACCTTGTTTTTGTAGTCCAAAAATCCAAATACTGCACACATTTTACACTTCCTCACTTTCTATAACAAGTTCATTCACGTACAATCTTCGCTCCTTCAAATATTGAACCAACTCCGGTTCCGTTATTTCACTAACAAAGTAACTCCAACTCATGTTGTCAATTTCTTTCTCAGACATCGAAATTGCCACATCGCAAATCTTGTTCACAAGTTGCAATGTGGCAATGAATGTATTGTATTTGAGCGTCCCTCTAAATAACCGAAATTCGATTGTGTAATAATTCTTCAAGTTTACGGCTACATAGCGTCCATTTTTACCGCTTTTCGCCTTATCCAAAATCTCCTTTCCGGTCTTTTCAAAGCCATATCTAGCTGCCCAACGATTCATATCGTAGTCGCTCCTACGGCTGAACTGGAAAATCTCCGACCAGTGTTTTTCCACGAAAAATAGGATTTTTTCAATGGCTTTTTCCTGTTCTGACTGATTCTCACCGAATGCGTCTCGATTCACATGAATGCGCAGTCCACAGGTTGAAGTTTGGTGTGATAAATATCCCATTTCAATTGCTTCTTCCAATAGGCTTTCTCAATTCATTTCCTTCATGTGATAACGAAGCGTCATGGGATGGGATACTATTTCCATGCCGTAATTAAGAGAGCCGTCTAACTTGATATAGATGCGCTCGTCACGGTAATTCGCCGAATCTTTCAGCTGCCTTACATTGTCGTTGTCCTTACCGCCCTCATTGATTTCCAATTCTACGCCAAAAAATCGATTGCCACTGCCGTAGAAAATCGGATCGGGTTTGTAATCATAATCCTCAATTTCTTCGTCACAAATTTCCTCATAGCAGTTGCAGCAATAAGGCAAGCCATTTTCCCAATAGGTGTCATTTTCGTTAATGATTCTGTCACAACTTTCGCAGCGATGATAATGCCTGTCGAAGCACTCCTGACAAAGACAAGTATCATGATCACTAACGCTGTTGCATGACCAAATCACCTCCCCACAGTGTTCACAGGTCACGGTCTGTTCATCAACACAATCATTGCAAAGAAGGTCACCTTCCACATACATTCCGTATCCCTCTGCAATCTCGCATCCGCAAAAATCACAGTGCATTTTTCCGGTTCCATGTCAATACCTCCAAAATTAAAAATCCTGATAAAATATTAACGTCTTATCAGGATTGTAATATATATTTGAAGCTGGGAGGTGTTACGAGTTACGCCTCATTATCTCATCATTTCACTGGGATAGAGTCCAATATATGATCAATATATTATGCATTTATGGGATGTTACGGATCGCATGACCATCTTTATGAAATATATTTATATTTTATTCTTGCTATCACTGTATTTTATCATATGTTTAATTCATCTTATAGATAATAGATTGGATCTTTCCTTCACTGAAAAACGTCCTCGTCAGAGGACTGCCAGCAGAAGAACGTTAATACGTGTTGCTGACACTGCTCGATGCAATCGTTGCACGTTCCGTGCAACAGACTGATTTTGAAGCGGCTTTCAAGGTCGGCTACTTGTGTAAAGGGTTCTTCAAAATGGGTTGATTGCATAAAGAAGCCTTCAAAGTAAGATGATTTGCAAAGAGTTCTTCGGATTAGAATGCTGCATGAAGAAGCTTTCATAAAAAACAAATCCTGAAAATAATATTTCCAAAAAACGATTTCGTCTCATTGCCTAACTATTTCCTGATGAAAGGCAATTCAAAAAATTTCTATTATTTTAAGTCGGTTCCGGTCGATTCCGAAGCGAACCCCAAAAAATCACAGCAAAATCAGCCAAAAAATAACCACGCAAATACGTGATATAACGCATTTGCGTGGTTTTGTAATCGTTATGATTACGCAGATTCAAATGGTGGAGCCGAGGAGAATTGAACTCCTGTCCGAAAACAGATCAACACAATGTTCTACGAGCGTAGTTTATCTACCTTAATTCCCACGCGTTACCGCCGACAAACAGGCCGCAATGCGCAGTAGACCAAATACATTTCTACGGTGTGGCCGGGCCGAGGAAACGTTCACCACTGTAATGATGCCGCAGCGCAGATCGTGGTCCTTCTGTGGGCGACAGTAGCCGACTTAGGCAGCTACCTGCAGGCTCTTGTTAAAGCTTACAGTAAAGTTCTTTTTAGCGTTTAATTTTAAACGTGCCGCTTTTGAAGAGATGCAGCGATCTCTGCTCGCTGATCATGCTTCTCTGTCCCCGTCGAAACCGTTACGGCCCCAAATACAGCGGTGCTTTTACAAACCGTTCCGCCAGTGGATGACATCGTGTTTGCGATGCGCTGTGGTGAGTAGAACGCTTTTGACATTTTGCCAGATAATTTTCTTAGACGATATCGTGTTAGCTCGGAAACGATTCGTCTATCGTCCGATTTCCTTCATCGCGCGGCGAATTTGCCGTCCAGCATCGCGGTTTGCGGCAGCCTGGCGCTTGTCGTAGAGCTTCTTTCCTTTGCAAAGTCCGACTTCCATTTTCACGCGGGAGTTTTTGAAATAGAGCGACAGTGGAATTAGCGTCAAGCCGTCTTGCTTAACCTTGCCAAAAATCCGGTCAATTTCCCGATGATGCATCAAAAGCTTCCGGACACGCAGCGGGTCGGTGCGGAACAATCCGTCTTTTTCATAGGGGGAAATATGCATGCCCTTCACAAAAATTTCACCATTTGTGATGTCGCACCAGGCGTCTTTTAAATTCACATGTCCCTGCCGGATGGACTTTACCTCGTTGCCCTGAAGGGAAATGCCAGCTTCGTATCGCTCGAGGATGAAATATTCATGCCGTGCCTGATGATTGTCACAAATTTGTTTGACACCCTTTGTCTGCATAAACGCCTCCTGATCGGTCTTGCAAGTTCGAAAAGCGCCGCGCGTGACCACATTGTCGCTTACGCAATCCGTTTGCCATGCTGCTTTCTTTTATTATATCAAATCTCATTTCGTCTGTCAAGAGCATTTTTTGTCGCTTCACAGAAATCAATAATTACAGTGTTATGCTACAATAGAACTGATACAAAAAGAAGAAGAAAAACGCGCTCTCAT
>JAJQAB010000132.1 GCA_021203985.1 Ruminococcus sp.
AGAGCGCGTTTTTCTTCTTCTTTTTGTATCAGTTCTATTGTAGCATAACAATTTTGTCGAATCCCATGGAAATCGAGTTTACAATCAAACATATCTGAGACTGCCCTTGGTCTGATCTAACGACCAGTCAATTCCTACACAAGGCGCACCCTTCGATCAACTTTCCAAGAACACCAAAACGTGACAATTACAATAACCCCTCGCCTCCCCTGAAAGGGGAGGGGGGACCGGCGACAGCCGGTGGAGGTGTCTCGCGTGCAGCAACTGTGGCATGACGAAAAAAATAAAACGCACAAGTCAGCACCTGCACGTTTTATTATGGAAGAGATAATACAATGTAATGGAGCGGATTACGAGGCTCGAACTCGCTACCTCCACCTTGGCAAGATGGCGCTCTACCAGATGAGCTAAATCCGCATTTGGAACATGCTTTGCAATCAAGTGCCTACATATTCCTTGGTGCCTCCGATCGGAATCGAACCAATGACACGGGGATTTTCAGTCCCCTGCTCTACCGACTGAGCTACAGAGGCGCTGCAGCAAAACTGCATAAAATGGCGATCTGGATGGGATTCGAACCCACGACCTCTGCCGTGACAGGGCAGCGTTCTAACCAACTGAACTACCAGACCACATGGTGGAAACTATAGGGCTCGAACCTATGACCCTCTGCTTGTAAGGCAGATGCTCTCCCAGCTGAGCTAAGCTTCCACGCAATTCATCCGCCGCGATCTTTCCTGACTGTCAGCGACTTTTATATTATATCACACCTAACAGAAATTGTCAAGCCTTTTTTTCAAAAAAAAATTCGGAAAAAATCGAGGTTTGTGAAAACTACATATTTTCGTCTTCTAGAAATTGTAGCTTCTGCACAAATTTCGAAGCCAATTTCGCCGCCGCACTAGTTTCGCCAGTTTTCACCACTGCGGCGAAACAGGCGCAGTACCTCCAGCCGCAGTGCGCCATGTTCTGGCTTTGACAAATCCGGATCGTCTGCCAGCAGCTCTTTTGCAGTTTCCTGCACCTCTTCGAGCAAGCGCGGATCTTGTGACAAGTCCGCAATCTGAAGCGGCGGCAGTCCGTGTTGTCGCTCGCCAAAAAAATCGCCCGGGCCGCGCAGCTTCAAATCCTCCTCGGCAATTTGAAAGCCATCGCTCGTGCGGCTTATAATCTGCATGCGCGTGCGGCACTCATCCGTGACGTGATCTGTCATCAGAATGCAATAACTCTGCGTGCTGCTGCGTCCGACACGTCCGCGCAGTTGGTGGAGTTGTGACAGCCCAAAGCGCTCTGCGTTTTCGATCAGCAGAATCGTTGCATTCGGCACGTCCACGCCCACTTCGATTACCGTTGTACACACCAGAACATCATATTCACCTGCCCGAAATGTTTCCATCACCTGATCCTTTTCCGCTGGCTTCATTTTTCCGTGCAGCAGTCCCACGCGATACGCCGAGAACGCGCCTTCCTGGATGCGCTGCGCATAGGTTGTCACCGCCTGCATCGGCTGCTCTTCTTGTTCATCGATTACCGGGCAGACGATATACGCCTGGTGACCCTGCTGCAGCTGTTCACGCAGGAAGTGATAGGCGCGGTCGCGCAGCTTTCCGGTTACGGCGAACGTCTGAATCGGAAGTCTGCCGCGCGGCAGTTCACGCAGCACCGAAATATCCAAGTCCCCGTAGATCATCAGCGCCAATGTCCGCGGAATTGGCGTTGCGGACATCACGAGCTTATGCGGTGTGCCACCCTTATCCGCAAGCATTGCGCGCTGGGCAATGCCGAAACGGTGCTGTTCGTCTGTGATTACAAGCCCGAGCTTCGCGAACTGCACTCCCTTTTGAAAGATCGCATGTGTGCCCACTGCCATTTGCAGTGAGCCGTCCGCAAGGCGCGCGTAAATTTCCTGTTTTTCCTTGGCGCGCAGCGACCCGGTCAGCAAGCCGACTTGAATACCCAGCGGCGCTAGAAATTGCTGCAGGGTATGGTAATGCTGCACAGCCAGGATTTCTGTCGGCGCCATCAGTGCGCACTGCACGTGATTTTGGATCGCGAAATAGCACGCCGCCGCCGCAACAGCCGTTTTGCCGCTTCCTACGTCCCCCTGCAAAAGTCGGTTCATCGGCGTATTGCCGCAGAGATCCTGCACGATTTCCTGTACGGCGTGCCGCTGTCCATCCGTCATCGAAAAAGGCAGCGCCGCATAAAAAGGCTGCAGATCCGTTTCCGGGCGCATCGGGTAGGTCGATTTTGTGCCATTCTCCGCACGGCGCATCAGCATCCCCAGCTGCAGCTGAAGCAGTTCATCAAACGCCAAACGCCGCCGCGCCTGTTCCATCTGTGTGATACTCGATGGAAAGTGCACCTGTTCCAACGCCTCCGCCAAGGGCAGCAGCTGGTGTTTCTGCCGCATAGCGGACGACATCCAATCGAACGGCGCCTGACACAGAAACGCGATTGCCTGTTTCACAAGATTCACTAAAACCTGTGTCGTAATGCCGTTTGTCAGCGGATAGGACGGGCAGATCAGATCACGGCTCGTATCCGGCAGCACATGCGGCGCTGAAATTTCCCGGCGCAGCATATTTCCTTGAATCTTTCCCGACATACGATACCACGCGCCCTCGCGAAGCATCTGGAAGGCATAGGCACTATTGTAAATGACAACCGTAACATCAGACGCCCCATCCGTTGCAACCGCCTTATAGATCGCCATGCCTTTTCGGGTATACTGCGCCGGAAATTTTTTCACAATCTGCACGCGAATCACGTTGACTTCTCCGAGCAGCGCCGCCGCCAGCGGAACCGGATGGCTATAGTCGAGATAGCTCCGCGGCACGTGATAGAGCAGATCATAGGGCGTTTGAATGCCAAGACGTGCAAGCGCCGCCGCGCGCTTCGCGCCGACACCCTTCAGGTACGTTACCGGCTGAAACAATGGATCCACATGCATTCCTCCCTTCGTCTGTCAGATCGTTCGCGATGTCTTTATATAAAAACAGCCCGCAACTGCACATCACGGACTGTTTTCCACTCGCTTTCCAGCGATTTTTTACTGATTGTTATACGTCTCGATGACCTCATCGATTACCGCAGACCACTCGTCACGCAGTACCGCCCACGAGTCCTTATCGCCGTTAAGCAGCGCGGAGGTCAGGTTGTCCATGACGCCTCTTGTCTCATAGGTATACTCTCCGTCACCGTACATTCTGCTGCCCATACCATACCATAGCCAAAGTCAAAGAGCGGCGTGATGTTGGACGGATCTTTATATTCCTGAAGTGCATCGTACTGTTCTTCCGTCACATAGGTTTTCAGCTTGCCCTGCGCATTGTATTCCGGAATGATTGCCTTTTCCTTGGCATCGTCCTGATAGTCGTCAATGATGCATGCAAGACGTTTGCACTTGATGTACGCCGCAACCGCTTCGCCCTTATCCGATCCCTTTACGAGCATTTTCGCGGCGAAGTTGCAGTTCAGATAATATTCATCGGCATCCGGGTCCTTCGGGAACGGTACGATCATCAGATCGCCTTCTTCGACATAGCCATCGTCATTGATTTCCGGATCCGGATCGTTCTGTACGTTCGAAGTGCCAAGTGCCCAGTCCGCCATGCCGAAGAAGAGCGTAGAGCCGTCATCGTTCAGATAGCCGTACCAGGTCGGATCATACATACCCAGGTTCATGATTTCTTCCATGATACCCTCGGCTTCTTCGATTGCCGGACTGTTGATATTGTTCGCGAACGTTTCGCCGTCATAGGTGACGAATGTCTCGCCCGTAGACTGCACGATCGCCTGACCGAACCAGCCGTTAATGCCATAGCGCGTCTCGCCGTCACTTGCATTCGAAACGAATGTTTTCATCATATCCATAAAGGAATCCCAGTTCAATTCGCCGTCCTGATACAGTTCATACGGATCGTCCAGACCGTTTTCTTCGCAAAGCGAACGGCTATAGGTGATCAGCAGCAGATCAGACAGGCAGTACGGTACGACATAGTGACTTTCGTTATATTCAAACATATCGATAACGTCCGCCATATCCTCCCAGATCTCATCGTCCAAGTCAATATAGTTATCGAGCGGCTGATACTGATCCTTGGTGACGCCGTTTGGTACGGCATCCCATTCGTACGGGAACATATCTACCGAGTCGCCGCCCAGAATACGGCTTGCCATGGTATCGAACTTCGTGTCGGATGTACAGGAAATATATTCGATCGTTGCGCCATAATAGTCCTCGAACAGCGTCAGCGCAACTCTGCGATCCTGGTTGTTGGTCGGATTCAGGTCGTAATCCACCAGCCAATAGATCGTCTGTCCCTGGATGTCCGGATCGTCCGCAACCATTTCCTCGATTTGGGTCAGATCCACCTCAACCTCGTCATTTTCTTTATACGCAGAATCCGCAGAAGAGGATTCCGAAACATTGTCTGCATCGCTGTCACCACAGCCCGCCATTGCTCCCACCATTGTCAGCGCCATCAGCGCCGCAAGCACACGCGTCAGTTTTTTCTATGTGTAAAAAGCCTCCTTTTTACAAAGCTTCCATTGACTCAGAGCGTCCGGCTCAAACCGCCGGAAATTTTCGCTCTGAAGCGTTTTTCATTGATAACTTTATTATAGCATAAAATAAAAAGAAGGTCAAGCGCTAAGTGTTATACAACACAGAAATCAATTTTAGTAAACAACATGTAATAATTTATCGAAGTCGACTAAG
>JAJQAB010000138.1 GCA_021203985.1 Ruminococcus sp.
CGCTTTGCATAAAATTCGGTTTCTAATTTTATCTAACTTTTTGGGGTCGGTTCAGAAAAGCCCTTACGGTTCTTTTTTCTTTTCTTCTGCAGTGCAGAATTGACAATTGAGATTGAAGTTTTCATAATAAACTCCACCTTTCTGTTTTAAAAAATTATGCCTGTAAAAATAAGTAAGAGAGTTTCTCAAGATCCGCCGTCCGCCTGTAGCCGGCATCGCAGCCGCCGGATCTTGTGTTTGAATTGCGGGAAATCTGTTCCATGTCCTTTCCCATGATTTCAAGTTTATTATAGCACGCCCCGGGGCGTTTGTCAATACCTTGTAGGTGATTTTGGCCATTTCTGATAACCGGAAGCGTTCTAATTTGTGCAATATTTAAAGCGCAATGATTCCGACATAAATTATACTTGTTTGCACCCATTTTTCCCGTGTGTATTCGGCACGATCGCGTGCAGCGCGCCGGTTTCGCGGTGATTTTGCATGGCTTGACAAAGACGGCATATTTCGCTACAATAAAAAAGGACAACGCCACAAGAAAAACCATCGGAGAAAGGAGACCCTATGACGGAATCGATCGAGACAACGCTTCAGGCTTTGCTTCACACGCAAAGCGCCCCGGATCGGGCACTGTATGAACTGATCACATCGCCTGACTGTGACGTCGAGCTATCTTCCCTGGCAGATCGCGTGCGGCGGCAGACGTATGGAACCGCCGTTTATCTGCGCGGACTGATTGAATTTACAAGCCACTGTCAGAACGACTGCTACTATTGCGGCATCCGCCACAGCAATCACATGGCGGTGCGCTATCGTCTCACGCGCGAGGAAATCCTCGACTGCTGCACCGAAGGCTATGCGCTCGGTTACCGTACCTTTGTGCTGCAGGGCGGCGAAGATCCGGAATATACGGACGACTCGATCTGCCGTATCGTCTGCGCAATCCGCGAGCACTTTCCGGACTGTGCGGTGACGCTTTCGATCGGTGAGCGCTCTTACGAAAGCTATCTGCACTTCTTCCGCGCCGGTGCAAGCCGCTATTTACTGCGCCACGAAACCGCCGACCCGCGCCATTACCAGATGCTCCACCCCAAAAGCATGTCGCTCGCACACCGCAAGCAATGCCTCTACGATTTAAAAGCGATCGGCTATCAGGTTGGTTCGGGTTTTCTGGTCGGATCGCCGTTTCAGACGCCGGCGCATCTGATCGCGGATCTGTGCTTTTTGCAGACGCTTTCCCCCGACATGATCGGGATCGGTCCGTTTCTCACACAGCACGACACGCCCTTCGCCAAATATCCGAACGGCAGTCTTTCGCTGACGCTGCGCATGCTGAGCGTGCTGCGTCTGATGTTCCCCTATGCGCTGATTCCGGCGACAACTGCACTCGGTACGATTCATCCGCAGGGCAGAGAACTTGGGCTAAAGGCTGGGGCAAATGTCGTGATGTCCAATCTCTCGCCGCAATCTGTCCGGCAGCACTACGCGCTCTATGATCACAAGATCTGTACCGGTGAGGAGTCCGCGCAGTGCCGCGGCTGTCTCGAACAGCGCATCAAAGCCGCCGGATATCATGCCGTGACAGACATCGGCGATGTGAAGCGTGCCGCAAACGAATTGTGACCTTAAAAAACGTACAAAATAGGGTTGCTTTTTTTGCAAAGATCTTGTATAATAGAAACAATACCACATGAATTGAGATACGATGCGGAAGAAAATCCACTTGCGGCAGCCGCCGCGAATACAAAGGAGTTAAATTATGACCACAAATGAAATCATAGAAAAGATCCGGGACGGACTCACCGGCGAATACAGCGTTGACATGGTTTACTTAGAAGCGGAGGTAGAAAAATACCGCTCGCACAAAAACGGCAAGGCGATCGAAAACGCAATCGCTGACCTGGCGCTGGAGATTATGCCGGACGACAAGCGCGAACTGCTCAATAAGATGATGTACATCGATGGGAAGCGCCTGGACAAGGTGTTCGCAGAAGCGCAGAAGCTGATCGAGGAGAAAAAAATCGAGGAATCGTTCCGCTTAACAGAAGCGCTTTACACGAAAATTCGCATGAACTATCGTGAAACGGAAAGCGAAATGTACCTGAGTCTGCGCAATCCGCTGGAGCATCAGCTTTACCTCTATTTTTATCAGCCGTCCAAGAAGCTGATTCGCCCGGTGTTTAATCTGTCGCAGATGGTTCTTCTCCACGGCTATAATCTGCTGGAGCTGAAGCGCCCGGAGGAAGCGGCGCGCGTCATTGGCGATGCAATCCGCTATAACCCGATGAACACGGACGCCTATTTCGAGCTTGCAGAATGCTATAAGGTCATGCACAAGCCGGAGGATCTGCTCTCTGTGACCAAAGAAACGATTGAAATCGCCGTAACGCCGATTCAACTTTCCCGCTGCTACTGCAACTTGGGCTATTACTGCGTAGATGTCAAGGACTATGACCGGGCGGTCTGCTTCTATTATGAGAGTCTAATTTATGCGGACAATCCAGTCATTCCGGCGGAGCTGCACCACATTCACACGATCACCATGAAAAAAATCGTACCACCGACACGCGAAGAGGTAAACGAGGCGTTCGAGTACTATCACATGGAATCCGGCGCAAACAAGGAGATTATCGGCGTGATTTCCGCACTGGCGAAAGAGGGCATCGAGAAGAAGGATCTCTCGATAACGCGCTTCTATTTGCATATGCAGTACGGTTTAACGAACGATCCGGAAATCAAGGAGATGATGGATCGTTATGATCTGCTTGCAAAGGAACGCAGCAAGCAAGGGAAATAACCGCGCGGAGTCAATAAGCCATGGAACGTGAACGCATTTTACATATTCAGTCGTATTTCAATCACTATACCGATGAACAGAAAAGCGCTTCCCTCAAAGAAATCCAGGATTATCTGCTCAAGCAGACGGACGTAGGACAGGTTTCAACGCTAACGATTCAGCGTGACATCAACAGCCTGATCCTCGCGGGATTTGATATTCAGGTGACGCGCGGACCGCATAATACGTTTTATTATCGGATGTCGAACCGGAGCTTCACCTTTAATGAAATTCGATTTTTGGTGGACTCTGTCTCGATCAATAAGTTTCTGTCGGCACAGCAAAAGCAGCGGCTGTTTCAGAAATTTGAAGGACTTTGCTCACAGGCGGAAGCGCGAAAGCTGATCAGCCGCATTTCCATCAGTGAGGTCACGCCGCCGTCTCTGGACCTTCTGGAGAATCTCGAAAAAATTCATCTGATCATTGCATAGCAGTAGAAAATCAACTTCGCCTATGGAAAATACAACACAGAAAAGCAGATGATCTATTATCAAAAGAAGCGCGCGCTCATACCCTGTGAGGTCGTTTATTCCCACGAGCGCTTTTATTTGAAATGTTTCAGCGAGGAAACCCAGGCGCGCCGCGTTTACCGCATCGACCGCATGAAAGGGATCGAAGTCGGCGAGAAAAGCACACTTCGTCCGAAGCTGCCAAAGCCAAAGGGCGCTGTCATTGACATCTATGAACCGGAGCACTATGCGGTTATAAGACTCCGCGTGAAACGTGCGCTCTTAGACGACATGCTCGAGCAACTCGGGCGTTACGCTGCAGTCCGTCCGGATTCCACCGATTCCGATACGGTGATCATACGCGCATCCATCGGGATCAGCTTCGACTTCTATCACTGGGTGCTCAAGTACGGCAGTGATGTTGAGATTCTGTCCCCCGAAGATGTACGACAGACGTTTATCGAAAAGCTAACGCGTATTATACAACAATACCAGAATCCACCGAAGGAGCTTTAAGAAAGATAACAGACGAAAAACAGACTGATGCTTTTTTGCACCAATCTTTTTTTCTGTGGAGCGGTTTTCCTTGTGTGTGCCGCCTTTAGTCAAATAACGGCGGTGTGACTTTCGTATGCGGAAACGGGCTATCTGAAGGCGATGGCTCTGACATGCTGAAATACATCTTCACCGCCTTGGTTGTCCCGAAGTCGTGATTCGAACCGGTATCCTGCACCTTGTTAAAAGCTTCCCGAAACATCGCGTTGTGCGCTTCTTCGCGATTGAGCAGAAAATCAATCGTTTCTCTTATCTTCCGATCTGCAATCTGCCGATAGAGATATTCGTATACCACCTTCGCCCTTTGCTCCGATGCAATATTCGACAAAAGATCCGCGCACAAGTCGCCGGTCACTGTGACATAATCCCCCGTCCACGAATAGCCCGATGCATTGATCAGCCCGGGATTCAAGCCCAGAAGAACGCGCGATTCAATCTCCCCCGCAGGAACTTTTCGCACATCAACGTCATGGCCGTTGAGCAGATGAATCGTCTGCACCACCATTTCCATATGGCTCAGCTCCTCCGCCGCAATATCCAGAAACAGATCCTTGATGGCAGGGTCTTTGATCCGAAAGCTTTGGGACATATACTGCATTGCCGCCTTCAGTTCACCATTCGCGCCGCCGAGCTGCTCCTGTAAAAGCGCGGCGTACTGCGGATTCGGTTTTTCTACCGCAACCGGGTGAAACAACTTTTTTTCATATTGGAACATAGCAATTACCTCCGTTTCTATTCGTATTATTGCTGTGTTCCGCGAAATTATGCTTCGGCATGTGCAGCAAGTGGATTTTTGAAGTGCCCATAACAAAAAACGTGCGCATTTTTGTTATGCTACAATAGAACTGATACAATAAGAAGAAGAAAAACGCGCTCTCATAT
>JAJQAB010000066.1 GCA_021203985.1 Ruminococcus sp.
TTTTCTATTATATCACTTTTTTCCTTCCTTGTAAACACTTTGTAATTATTGATTTTCGTGTCACTTTTTCGTATTTTCTGTCGTCAGCGCTGGGTTGATGCGGTGTTGCCTTAAATGTGTTTTCGAATCGAAAGCAGCGAATCAC
This sequence comes from Ruminococcus sp., assembly GCA_021203985.1. Lineage (GTDB taxonomy): Bacteria > Bacillota > Clostridia > Oscillospirales > Ruminococcaceae > Ruminococcus_C. The sequence goes on from JAJQAB010000066.1 coordinate 146, forward strand.
CGCGGCTCTTTCGAAAGACAGTCAGTGACAGGACACGTTCCACCAGAATACTCAGCGCGATCAGCAGCAGCAAAAACACGAGCGTGCGCGGCGTTGGAACTGCCATGTGCAGAATATCTTTGCATAGGATATGATCCTTACAAAACAGCAAAATCGCAATCGCAGCGTAATAGCCAATCCCGGTTGTGACAGCAAGGAAGCCACGCAGCCGGTTAAACGGCGCGCACATTTTGCACACACCCATAATGCCCACCGTGCCAATCAGCAGATAAAGCATCGCATTGGCCTGTGTATTTTCGCCGGTTGTGCCCACAACGCCAAGCGCGTGCAGAATCAGGTACAGAATAAAACATAGCGCAATCGCGATCGCGTTTGGTGCGGCGCGCCGTACGGCTTCAGGAAGGAAGTGGGTCTTGACCTTCTTTGTATTCGGCTCGAAGGATGCAAACAGAGACGGATAGCCCTCGATGATCAGGTCAATCATCGTGATTTGAATCGGCACAAACGGGAACGGCATGTTCGTGATCAGGCAGATCAGACAAAGAAGAATCGAATAAATCGTCTTGATGAAAAAGACGCCGGCAGATTTCGTGATATTATTCACAACACGCCGTCCCTGCATCAGGACATCCTTTAAAATCGAGAAATCGGAATCGAGCAGCACCAACTGTGCAACTTGTCTGGCGGCATCGCTTCCCTGTCCGACCGCAATACTGCAGTCGGCTTCCTTCAGCGCCAACAGGTCATTCACGCCATCGCCGGTCATCGCGACCGTATGGTCTTTCGCATGCAGCGCTTCCACGAGTTGTCTTTTCTGCGTTGGCGTAACGCGTCCAAATACGGAATAATCCTCCGCAATGCCCGCGATTTCATCGTCAGAAATCTGGCTCATATCGATATAATTTTCCGCACCCGGCACACCAGCCTGCGCCGCAATGGCAGAAACCGTCACCGGATTATCCCCGGAAATAATTTTGACTGCAACGCCCTCACTGCGGAAATAGTCCATTACCGCCGAAGCGTTTTTCCGGATCGGATCGACAATCGTAATCGCCGCCAGCAAATGAATTTCCGGAAGCGGCGCGTCTTTTTGCACCTGCTGCGTTGTCGTCCCAGCAAGAAGAATGCGCTTTCCGCCCTTCATGTGCGCTTGAATCGATTCCGGAAACGCCGTTTTGGACAGCTTTTCCGGTGCGCCAACGACAAACGTTACGCCGTTTTCGAACGTCATCGCGCTCCACTTTCGATCGGACGAAAACGGAATCTGCGCCACCGGCGTGTGTGAATCGGACACCGCAAAGTGTGCGCTCAGCGCCTGGAATGTGGCGTTATTATCCGAAGTGTGCTGGAGAAAGCTGCCGATTGCGGTGAGAAATGCATGCTCGTCCGCATCCGGAAACAGAATCGTTTCATCCACCTGCATTTTCCCCTCGGTCAGCGTCCCCGTCTTGTCCAGGCAGAGTACGTCAACGTGTGCAAGATTTTCCAGCGAATAGAGATCCTGCACGAGTACGTTCTTTTTGGAGAGAGACACAATTCCGGCGGCAAGACCGATACTGATCAGCAGGTAAAGTCCCTTTGGCAGCATGCCGAGCAAACCAGCGGATGTCGTCACTACCGCATCATACATGCTGTTGTCGCGGAAAAAGAGCGCCTGGATAAACAAGAGCACGCCCAACGGAATAATCAAAAAGCCGGTTAATTTCGTCACCTTCCGCATCGACAGCACAAGTTCCGAGCTAATTGCCTTTGACTTTTTGGCTTCCTTGGCGATTTTTGCAGCATAATTCTCGCTTCCGACATGAATGACCTTCGCGCGGCATTTTCCGCTGATGATCGAGCTTCCCGATAGCAGAGAGTCGCCCGCCTTTTTCAAAACCGCGTCCGATTCGCCCGTGAGCAGCGATTCGTTCACCTCAACCGTGCCCTCTTCGATCACAGAATCAGCACAGATTTGCTTGCCGCTTTCGAACAAGAGCAGATCGCCCAGCTCTACTTCCACAATATCGATCTGCATAACCATACCACCACGTTCCACATCCGCCTTTGGCGCAGAGAGCAGCGACAGCTTTTCGATCAGGCGCTTTGCTTTCAGCTCCTGAACGATTCCAATCGCGGTGTTCAATGCGATGACAAAAATAAAAAATAAATTCGACCACGCGTGCACATAGATAAGCGCAATTGCAATGAGCACATTCAACAGATTAAACAGCGTACAGATATTCTCTTTCAGAATTTGTCCGGTTGTTTTTGTGATTTTTTCTTGACGATTCATTGACATTTATTCCTTTCCGAAGCTCCAAGCCGTACGGCAGCGCCGCGAAATCGAGTCGAAGCCTCTGCGTGAATCCCAAAGGCAAATAAACATAAAGTGGTGCCGTGTCAAGCGCCTCACATCCGCTCACACAGCATCACCATAACCTGATAAGATCTTACCACAAAAAGCATGATCTGTCAAGCGAAAAAAATCCAGCGGGTCACGCGTCTTTTGAGGCATCGCCATTGAGAAACGCTGCCGCGCGCTGTGCCACCATACATGCCGCCTGATCCTCCCGCGCGGGAATCTGATCCGTATGCAGACTGCAGACGGGCGGATACAGCTGCTCTGCGCCCATCCTATGCAGCAGACACCGTGCAGTACTGCACGCCTTCTCTGGGCTTCCGTCTCCGCCGCCCGTGAGCAGCAGCACACCCTTTTTCGTGCGGCGCAGCGGCGTTTTCTGCTGAAACTGCTGCATTGCGTCATAGACTTGTAGGCGGCTTCCAATGTCCAAGAGCTTTCCCGTCAGCTCCGAAAAATAAACCGGTGAGGCGATCACGACATGATCACAGCACGACAAATAACGGTACACCATCTGCATCTCGTCCTCGATCACACAGCCCGATTCGGTCCGGCAGCGCCGGCAGTCCACGCACGGTGAAATTGCCGCAGTATAGGCGCGCACCATAAAATAGTCGCCGTACAGATGCGCCAGAAAGTGCTCGAGTAGCGCCGCCGTATCGCCGTGCACGTGCGGCGAGCCGTTGATGATTAACGTTTTCATTTGCGTTTCTCCGATTGTCCAAAGCCGAACGCCCCTTCCATTTTGGTCATGAAATAGGCGCTCTTCAGTTATTTACAGGATCGAATCCGATCCCATCTGTTCCATCATGGTATCCGGAATCATGCTCTTCACATCGTCCACCTGATTGAAGTGATCCAGCGTGATTTCGATTTGGCTGTCGTTCCAGCCATCGCCATAGGCCATAGAAAATGCAACTTCGTCCAGATCGTCCCCGTCATAATTGCAGTCAACCGTGATCTCCATGTCTATTTCATAAAAAGTAGAGAAGGACAGTTCAGTCAGATTGCCGCTGTGTGTCCGCCATTCCAGCTGACCATACTCCTCAGAATCGTCAATCTCGTCTTGCAGCGCATCGCGCGCTTCGTCCAGCCAATCGCCGCGGATCGCATCGTCCGCTTCCTCCTCAAAAATATCCAGGCACAAATCCGCCGTATCGACAATCGCATCCGCTTCAATCGTCACGGTATAAATCCGTTCGCCGGACTTCCGATCCATTTCAATTGCAAGCGCCTGTTCCAGATCCTTTTGTGTGCTGCGCTTCGAAAGACGCTTTACGAGATTTCCATAAACCGCATCAATCTGATCGGGGTCGATATATTCCGCGATCTCCTCCTCGTACCCAGATTCTTCGAGGTATTCCGACAGACTGAAATCCTCGACCTGTTTCGTATCATAGGCATCCCAGATCGCATCCAGCTGCACGCCGGAAATCTCATCCACATAGATCACCGTGCCATCGTTTCCCACCGCATAACCGCCGCTGTTGCCATCGGCGTACAGTGCAAACTGAATCTCTTCGCCCATCGTTTCCAGTGTGCCGTACAAATACAATTCCTGATCATCTGCATTGACCTCGAAGTCAAACGCGCCGGTCACATCGCCGTCCTCGTTTAGCGACAGTTCCAGGTGGCAGCTTTCCATCTCCTTCAGCTCATCCGACAAATGCGCAGCGCCGGCGGCAAGTGCACCAAGCGGTCTCTTTGTCACAACGCGAACCGTCACGATCACGGCAATCGCCGCGGCAGCCAAAATTGCCACTGCTGCCACAATAGCCTTGGTGTGACGCTTTTTCGGTGCTGCCGGGGTGAAATACGGATTCAGGTCCGGATTTCCCGCGCCATCGCCGGAGACAGGCGGCGAATTCGGTGCATTCTGCTGCTGGGGTGCGCCAGGCTGTTCCACCGCCGTGCCACAATTCGGGCAAAAACGTTCCTCCTGTACAATTTGTGTGCCACATTGTTTGCAAAACATCAAAATTCTCCTTCCACATGAGGATCCTTCGCAAGCGAAACGCCGCAATTTGCGACAAAAGTATCTGCCCTGTGAATCACCCTTTTTCAAATAAATCCCAAATGCAAAAAATAATGCTTATATCGATATTTTACCATATCGCAGCGTCCATTGCAACTGGCTATTTCGACAAAGATCTGCGCATCAGTGTAGAGTCGTCAATGATCTGTTACACGCGCTCGAAAAAGCAAGATGTTAAACGAGTTGGAATG
>JAJQAB010000086.1 GCA_021203985.1 Ruminococcus sp.
AACTTTTCAAATCTTCTTGCGACTCTAAAAAGGCAATCTCCAATATCATGCTGGACTGCTTGGTCGACTTCGATAAATTATTACATGTAGTTTACTAAAATTGATTTCCGTGATTTGCACCGCTTGGGTCTTGCTTTCTTTTCAAATTTATGGTATAATAACAAAAACCGTGGTTTGATCGGAAATGATGGCAAGGAGACAGAGTGAATGGATGAAAAGACGGCGAAGCAAAGAATCGCAGAATTACAGCACTTGCTGGAAATCTACAACGAACAATACTATGTGCAGGATGATCCAACGATTTCGGATGCTGCTTATGACCAGCTAATGCGCGAATTGGAAACGCTTGAACAGCAGTTTCCGCAATATGCCGTGCTGGATTCCCCGACAAAGCATGTCGGCGGCGTGGCTTCGAATGCGTTTCATAAAGTACCGCATAGCGTACCGATGATGAGCCTGCAGGATGTGTTTTCTCTTGCTGAAATGCAAGGATTTTTCCAGCGTTGCCAACAGGAAATTGACGCGCCGGCGTTTGTTATAGAGCCGAAAATTGACGGGCTTTCCGTTTCGCTGGAATATCAAGACGGCGTATTTGTACGCGGCTCTACGAGAGGAGACGGCTTGATTGGCGAGGATGTGACGGAAAACCTTCGCACGATCGAAAGCCTCCCACAGCGCCTGACGCATGCACCGCAGTTCCTTGAGGTGCGCGGCGAGGTGTACATGCCCCACGAAAGCTTCTCGTCCTTAGTGAAACAACAGCTCGAGCGAGGAGAAACGCCGGCGAAAAACCCGAGAAATGCTGCGGCTGGCTCACTGCGGCAAAAAAATCCTGCAGTGACTGCATCGCGTCACCTGGATATCTGGATTTTTAATGTACAGCAGATTGTGGGGCATTCGCTGCACTCGCATTTGGAATCGCTGGCGTATTTATCAGAAATCGGCTTTTCGACTGTAATTCCGCACAGTGAGAAATGCCTGACGATGGATCAGGTTGCGGCGGAAATCGCAGCCATTGACGATGCACGTGCAGGCTATGCTTACGATACGGACGGTGTTGTGGTAAAAATCGATGATTTTTCGCAGCGCGAAGAACTGGGTGCGACGATGAAAGTCCCGAAGTGGGCGGCGGCTTTTAAATTTTCGCCGGAGGGAAAAGAGACCACGCTGCGTGAGATTCAGCTTAGCGTGGGAAGAACGGGTGTGATTACGCCGGTTGCTGTGTTTGATCCGGTTCAGCTTGCAGGAACAGAGGTGTCCCGCGCTACGCTGCACAATCAGGACTTTATTGAAGAGCGCGGTATATGCCTTGGCGATATGATTCTTGTGCGCAAGGCCGGGGAGATTATTCCGGAAGTGCTGCGCAGTACGTCCCATCTGCCTGGCGCAGTTGTATATCGTCTGCCGACATCCTGCCCGGAATGCGGTACAGCTACGGTGCGCGATCCGGAAGAAGCCGCGCTGCGCTGCCCGAATCCGGATTGCCCAACACAGCTGATGAAGCGGATGATTCATTTTGTGTCAAAGGATGCAATGCAAATTGATGGACTTGGACCGCAGAATCTGACAGCACTGCAGGAAAGCGGACTGGTGCACTCTGTTGCGGATTTGTATCTGCTGCAAAAGGACCAGCTGATGGCATTGGATCGCTTTGCAGAAAAATCCGCAGAAAATCTCGTCCGCGCGATTGCGGCATCGAAGGAAAATTCGCTGGATCGCCTGGTTTTTGCGCTGGGCATTCGCGGAATCGGTTCACGGGCGGCAAAGCTTTTGTGCGAACGGTTTCCTACGATGGACGCATTACTGCAAGCTACACGGGAACAGGTGGAGCAGATTGACGGCTTCGGTGAGACAATGGCGGAAAGCGTTGTAGAAACCTTGGCAGAGCCGCATATGCGAACTTTGATTGCACGCCTGCGAGACGCTGGATGCAATATGACATATCAGGGGAACGCGGTCGTGGATCAGCGATTTGCAGGCATGACGTTTGTTTTAACCGGCACACTGTCTGGTATGAAGCGTGATGCGGCGAAGGACCAAATCGTTCGCTTTGGCGGCAGTGTCAGCGGAAGCGTTTCGAAAAAGACAACGTATGTTGTGGCAGGCGCTTCTGCCGGAAGCAAGCTGGAAAAAGCAAGGACGCTTGGCATTACAATTTTGACAGAAGAGGAATTTTATCAAAAATTACAGGAAAGGGCGGAAATGGAATGAAAATTGATATTGCGCATATTGCAAAGCTGTCTCGGCTTCGCATTGAACCGGAAAAGCTGGAGAAATTTGAAACGGATATGGAGGCGATCGTCAATATGGTGGATCGTCTGCCGGACGTTACAGATGAGCTGACACTTGATCAGGATCACCCGATGCATTTACGGGAAGATGTTGCAGTAGAGCATAAATTCCGCCGGGACGAGATGCTGTCCAATGCGCCGGAAGTGCAATCGGGCTGTCTGGTCGTGCCGAAAACCGTGGAATAAGGAGGATTGCAATCGATGAAATTGTTTGAAAAAAGTGCTGCCGAATTGTCTGCCATGCTGCAAAAAAAGGAATGCAGTGCAGTCGAATTGACGCAAGATGTTTTGGATCAAATTGCCGTTGCAGAGCCGCAGGTCGGCGCTTATGTCACCCAGTGTGAGGATACATTGGAACAGGCAAAGCGCGTAGATGATGCGCGTGCGAATGGCGAGTCACTGCATCCGCTGGCAGGAATTCCGATTGGCATAAAAGACAATATTTCCACTAAGGGGATTCGCACGACCTGTTCGTCTCGTATGCTGGAAAATTATGTACCGCCGTTTGATGCGACAGTGATGCAGTCCGTTCACTGTGCCGGCATGGTGATCACCGGCAAAATGAATATGGATGAGTTTGCGATGGGCTCTTCTACAGAAACCTCGTATTTCCATCAGACGCATAATCCGCACAAAATCGACTGCGTACCGGGCGGTTCTTCCGGCGGAAGCGCTGCGGCGGTTGCGGCAGGGGAGGCAATCGTAACGCTTGGCTCGGATACCGGTGGGTCGATTCGTCAGCCGGCATCGCTCTGCGGTGTGGCTGGCTTAAAGCCGACTTATGGCAGTGTGTCTCGCTATGGCTTGGTGGCATTTGCTTCCTCACTCGATCAGATCGGACCGATCGGCAAGTCGGTCAAGGATGTCGCAATGCTGCAAAGTGTAATACAAGGGCATGACAGCATGGACGCTACTTCGGCGTACCGCACCTATACAAATCTCTGCGATCACCTAAGCGGCGATGTAAAGGGATTGCGCATTGGCGTGCCCAAAGAATATTTTGGCGATGGAATCGACACATGCGTAAAGGAAGCTGTTTTCGCAGCGATCCGTCAACTCGAAGCACAGGGCGCAGTCATTCAGGAAATTTCTCTGCCGAGTACGGAATATGCGATCAATACCTATTATATTATTGCATCGGCGGAGGCGTCCTCGAATTTGGCGCGCTTTGATGGCGTGAAGTATGGCTATCGTACGGCATCGTATGACGGTTTGACGGATATGTACGAAAAAACGCGCAGCGAAGGGTTCGGCGATGAGGTCAAGCGCCGGATTATGCTGGGGACTTTTGTGCTAAGTTCCGGCTTTTATGACGCATACTATAAAAACGCAAAGCTGGTACAGCGCAAAATTACCCAGGAATTCCAGCAGGCGTTCCAGAAATGCGATGTCATTATTACACCGACTGCGCCATCGCCGGCATTCCGGATTGGTGAAAATATCAACGATCCACTGAAAATGTATTACAACGATGTCTGCACCGTTACCGTCAATATTGCCGGACTTCCTGCGGTGAGCGTTCCGTGCGGCAGATCCTCCGATGGCTTGCCGCTTGGCATGCAACTGATTGGCAATGCATTCGCGGAGCAAACGATTTTAAATGCCGCATATTCTTATGAGCAAATCGTAGGGGGATTCCATGTGATTCCGGAAGCATTTTGTACAGGAGGGGCAAACGCATGAAGGATTATGAAGTTGTCGTAGGGCTGGAAGTCCATGCCGAATTGAATACGAAGTCGAAGATTTATTGTAATTGCCGCAACGCCTTTGGCCTGGAGGTCAATACGCAGGTTTGTCCGGTTTGTATGGGCATGCCTGGGACACTGCCGACATTGAATGAAAAGGTTGTCGAATATGCAATCCGCATGGGACATGCGATGCACTGTCAGATCAACCGTGTTTGTAAACAAGATCGGAAAAACTATTTCTATCCGGATTTGCCAAAAGCATATCAAATTTCACAAGCGGAGGTTTCGCTCTGCGGAAAGGGCTACCTGGATGTTATGGTTGACGGCGCAATGAAGCGAATTGGCGTTGAGCGCATCCACATCGAGGAGGATGCTGGGAAGCTTTTGCACGATGAATCATTTTCCGGGTCGCTGGTGGACTTGAACCGCTGCGGCGTGCCACTGATCGAAATTGTATCCGAGCCGGATATCAGGAGCAGCGCTGAGGCAAAGGCGTATCTGGAAACCATTAAGTCGATTTTGCAGTATTTGAACATTTCCGACTGTAAGATGCAGGAAGGCTCGATTCGCTGCGATGTCAATGTCTCTGTCCGGGAAAAGGGCGCGACAGAATTTGGTACGCGCTGCGAAATGAAAAATGTCAACAGCTTCAGTGCTGCAGTTCGCGGTATTGAGTATGAGGCAAAGCGCCAGATCGAGCTGCTGGAATCCGGCGGAACGGTTGTACAAGAAACGCGCCGCTGGGATGATGCAAAGGGTATGAGTATTGTGATGCGTTCGAAAGAGGACGCACAGGATTACCGCTATTTTCCAGAACCGGATTTGCTGACGATTGTTGTACCGGAAGAAAAGGTACAGGCGCTGAAGGAAAGCATTCCGGAGCTGCCAAATGAGAAGCTGCAGCGCTATGTGTTTGATTTTGGCTTGTCGCAAATGGATGCAACATTGATCGCTGAGGATCTCACGCGCTCTGCGCTGTTTGATGCGTGCGTGGCACTGAATCGCTGCAAGCCGAAAAGCATTAGCAACTGGATTCTTTCCGATATCGCAAAATATACGAATGAAACCGGTAAGACCATTCCGGAGACTGCGCTGACGCCAGCAAATTTAACATCACTGATTGAACAGGTGGAACAGGGCGTGATCTCGAATGCGTCCGCGAAAAAGGTATTTGCCGTTATCGTTGCCGAGGATAAAGATCCGCTGAAGATTATCGAAGAAAAGGGCATGAAGCAAAATTCGGATCTGGGCTTTTTGGAACAGCTCGCAAAGGACGTTCTGGCGGCAAATGAAAAGTCAGTTAATGACTATAAAAACGGTAAGACAAACGCACTAGGCTACCTAGTTGGCCAGTGCATGAAGGCTTCGAAGGGCAAAGCAAATCCGGGAATCGTCAAGGAGATCGTTACCCAGATGCTGTCAGAATAAAATTGTACTGCGCTGCTTGCGGTGCTGTTTACAGCGAAACGGACGGGAATTCGCGTCGGACAAATGTCGGAATCTCTGTGCGGAATATCTTTTGATCGATGTCGGCAAGACACGTGCCTGGATCAGTTTCCAGCGTCAATTCATATGCCCAGAGCTGCTGGTATTTGCAGTGGGCGATGCGGTTTTCTTTTCCGTTTCCATATTTGTTGTCACCCAAAATCGGCGTACCGATGTGCGCGAGATGTGCGCGGATTTGATGTGTGCGCCCCGTGATCAGCTGCACTGATACCAGCGCGTGACGGGTATTTGATGCGATCACACGATAACCGGTCCGGATTTTCTGAAATCCCACTTGTTGATGATCGCAAATTGTCACTGTGTTATGCGTTTCTGATTTTTTGTGCCAGGCATCCAGTACAGCACTTTTGGGATTCGGCGTTCCAACTGTTGTGCAAAGGTAGCGCTTGTGGACGCAATTTTCGCGGATCAAACGATTCATTTCACGCAGCGCCGGCGCAGTTTTCGCGGCAATCACGATTCCGCCGGTATTTCGATCTAATCGATTACACAACGCCGGCGTAAAGCTTTGTTCTTGTGACGGATCGTATTCGCCGGTTCGGTAGAGATAATGCAGCACGCGGTTGATTAGGGTGTCCGGAGTCTGGCGGTTGTCGCAGTGAACGACAAGCCCTACGGGTTTGCAGAGAATCAGGATCTGTGCATTTTCAAAGAGAATGTTCAATTGATCCGATGCTTGGAGAAATTGCGGCGGTGTCGCTTCACGGCGCGTCTGCCCATAGCCTAGCATTTCGTCTGCAATGAAAATCGTCACTTCATCGCCGACCTGAAGACGCTGATCGGGCGCGCAGCGCTTTTTATTGATTTTGATGTGCTTTGTTCGAATCCATTTATAAGGTAAGCTTTTGGGAAGATGCGGGAATTGTTTTTGTAAAAAGCGATCCAGTCTTTGATCGCTGTCTTTTTCTTGAATGAAAAATTGTTTCATTTTCCGTGTTTGCTGCCACATGTACAGCGGCACTCCTTTCTGAATAGGTGGAAGAGGCGATAGGGATACGATTCGGTATGCTTTCACTGATCTCATCTTACCATAGTATAACATATTTTTATACGATTGAAAAGCTTTTTTCTAAATTTGTGCTCAAGGAGGCGATTATGAAAAAGACTGAATCTGAATCCACAACCCCCAAAAAAGATCCGCAGGAAGCGGCATCGACAGAAAAAAAGTCTGCAGCATCCAACGCGAAGCCAAAACATTGTCATTACGGCCATCGGGAACGGATGCGAAACCGCTTTTTGAAAAGCGGATTGGATCGATTTCAGCCGCATGAAATTTTAGAGATAATGCTGTTTTATGCACTGCCGCGCGCCAATACGAATGAGATTGCGCATGAACTGATCTACGAATTTCATTCGTTTTCCGAAGTGCTGGATGCGGATCTCGAGGACTTGACACAGATCAAGGGCATTAGTGAATATGCAGCAGTTTTTTTGAAGCTGCTTCCACAGCTTTGTTGGCAATATCAGTTGGATAAAATACGTGACCTTGAAACGTTGGATACCGTAGAAAAGCTTTGCATTTATGTGAAGGCACAGCTTTTCTACGCGGTGCAGGAACAGGTTTTGCTGCTCTGCTTGGATGAATCCTTATATCTGCTGCATTACGAAATAATTTCTACGGGAGACACGCAAAGCGTTATGCTGGATGCGCATCGTATTGTGGCTTGTGCCATGCAAAAGCGAAGCTCTCGTATTGTTTTGGCACATAATCATCCGCATGCAAAAGCAGATTTTTCCGATGCGGATTTGTTTGCAACGAAACAGCTGAAACGGTCATTATTTGGTGTACAGGTACAGCTTTTGGATCATATCGTTGTTGGAAGGAATGGCGATACGGCTTCCATGAAAATGATGGGCTTGTTATAAGACGGCATTGCAGCACAGGAGTTTTCTTGGGCAACACCGCGCAATGAGCTGCAGGTGGTCTTTGTGTGGTGTTGTCCTCTTGTGCTGCGATCGTTTAAAATCGCTTGATGCCGCTGAAAGCCCGTGTTGGAGGAGGAATTTGAAATGGATCATTTTGAACTGCATGCACCGTTTGAACCGACCGGCGATCAGCCGGAAGCGATTGCACAGCTAGTGCAGGGGATTCGCAGCGGAGCGCATGAGCAAACGCTTTTAGGTGCAACGGGATCTGGGAAAACTTATACGATCGCCAATGTCATCGCACAGGTGAATCGCCCCACCCTCGTTTTAGCGCATAATAAAATTTTAGCAGCACAGCTCTGTTCGGAATTTCGGGAATTTTTTCCGAATAACGCGGTAGAATATTTCGTATCGTATTATGATTATTATCAGCCAGAAGCCTATATTCCCAGCACGGACAGCTATATTGAAAAGGATTCCGCAATCAATGATGATATCGATAAGATGCGCCACAGCGCAACGGCATCATTGTCGGAGCGGCGCGATGTGATTATTGTGGCGAGCGTCTCTTGTATCTATTCTCTGGGAAGCCCAGAGGAGTACCGTTCGATGATGGTATCGATTCGGCAGGGCATGGAAAAGTCCAGAGAACAGCTGATCGATGAGCTTGTCGCCATTCAGTACGAACGAAATGATATCAACTTTGTTCGGAACAAGTTCCGTGTGCGCGGCGATGTGGTGGAAATCTTTCCGGCATCATCCACAGATCGGGCGATCCGCGTGGAATACTTTGGCGATGAAATTGACCGTATTTGTGAAATTCAGGTTGCCACCGGAGAGATTACTGCGGTTATGCAGTATGCGGCAATTATGCCGGCATCACACTATGTGGTCGGCAGCGAAAAGGTGACAAGAGCCGTGAAGGAAATTCGGCAGGAAATGCTGCAGCGGGTTGCTTGGTTTACGCAAAATCACAAGCTGATCGAAGCCCAGCGAATTCAGCAGCGTACGGAATATGACATGGAAATGCTGCAGGAAATTGGCTTTTGCAGTGGCATTGAAAACTATTCCCGTGTGCTTGCCGGCAGACCACCGGGCAGCGTACCCTATACACTATTGGATCATTTCCCGGAGGATTTTTTGCTAGTTGTGGATGAAAGCCACGTAACGCTGCCGCAGGTGCGTGCAATGTATGCCGGCGATCGTGCCCGGAAACAAACACTGGTGGATTATGGCTTTCGGCTTCCGAGCGCGTTCGATAACCGACCGCTGAATTTTGACGAATTTTACAGTCATATCCAGCAAGCAATTTATGTTAGCGCAACGCCTGGCCCGTTTGAAAAGGAACACTCGTTTCAGATTGCAGAACAGGTGATCCGCCCGACTGGTCTTGTCGATCCGGAAGTGATCGTGAAACCGGCGGAAGGGCAGATCGAAGATTTGCTTTCAGAAATTCAAGTGCGTGCAGAAAAAAATGAACGTGTTTTGGTGACAACGCTTACCAAAAAGATGGCGGAGGATTTGACTGCCTATTTCGAGCGGATGGGCGTTCGTGTGCGATATCTGCACCATGATATCGATACTGTAGAGCGTATGGAAATTATACGCGATTTGCGTTTGGGCGAATTTGACGTTTTGATCGGTATTAACCTTCTGCGCGAGGGATTGGATATTCCAGAGGTGTCGCTTGTCGCCATTCTCGATGCAGATAAGGAAGGCTTCTTACGAAGTGAAACGTCCATGATTCAAACGATCGGACGTGCTGCGCGAAATGCGCACGGACAGGTTATCATGTATGCAGATGAGGTAACCGGTTCGATGGAACGTGCAATTACGGAGACAGAACGTCGGCGAGAAAAACAAATGGCATATAACAAGGCACACGGAATTATTCCCAAAACGATTCAAAAGGATGTGCGCGATGTCATTGAAATCACATCGAAAGCAGAGGTGGAGAAAAAGACATCCGGCAAGAAATGGAAGGGGAAGGAAAAGCAAACTTTGATCGATCAGCTCAAGGCACAAATGAAGGAAGCGGCAAAGCTGCTGGAATTCGAGCACGCCGCTTACCTGCGCGATAAGATTCGGAATCTGGAGGAGGAATCTTAAATTATGTTGGATAAAATTGTAGTACACGGTGCTCGTGCCAACAATTTGAAAAATATCGATGTGGAAATGCCGCGTGACAAGCTGATTGTAATGACTGGACTTTCTGGCTCTGGAAAGTCTTCACTGGCATTTGATACAATTTTTGCTGATGGTCAGCGGCGCTATATGGAGAGCCTTTCTTCTTATGCGCGTCAATTCCTTGGACAAATGGAAAAACCGGATGTCGATCAAATCGATGGTTTGTCGCCGGCGATTTCGATTGATCAGAAAACCACCTCAAAGAATCCGCGCTCTACAGTGGGTACGGTGACGGAGATCTATGATTATCTGCGTTTGCTTTACGCACGAATTGGTATTCCACATTGCCCGATTTGCGGCAGAGAAATCAAGCGGCAGTCTGTGGACGAAATTGTCGATTGGATTATGGCACTCGAGGAGGGGACGCGGATTCAGCTTCTCGCGCCGATTGTCCGTGGGAAAAAAGGCCAGCATGTAAAGGTGCTGGAAAATGCAAAAAAATCTGGCTATGTTCGCGTTCGTGTGGACGGCATCACTTATGACTTGTCAGGGGAAATCGAACTGGACAAAAACAAAAAGCATACCATCGAGGTGATTGTTGATCGCCTTGTCGTGAAGCCATCGATTCGCATGCGCTTGATCGATAGCCTGGAAACGGTTTTGTCGCTGACGGACGGACTGGCGGTTGTAGATGTCATTGGCGGCGAAGCGCTGCTCTTTTCACAGAGCTATGCTTGTCCGGAACACGGCATTTCTGTCGAAGAATTAACGCCGCGGATGTTTTCGTTTAACAATCCGTTTGGTGCTTGTCCACATTGTACGGGACTTGGCGCTTTTCAAGAGATCGACCCGGAGCTTGTTGTGCCGAATCGTGATCTGAGTATTCGCCAGGGCGCAATCAAGGCTTCTGGTTGGAGTAATATCAATGACGAAAGCTCGATTGCCTTTATGTATTATTCTGCAATTTCTCAAAAATACGGTGTTTCACTGGATGAACCGGTAAAAAATTTAACAAAGGAACAGCTGGATCTTTTTTTGTATGGAACTGGAGATGACGTGCTTTTTCTGCATCGCACCGTGGCAGGCGGCAGAAGCGAAGGCTATCGTGCGCCTTTTGAAGGCGTAATTCATAACCTGGAACGCAGATATCGCGAAGGCAGCGAGTGGGCGAAGGCGGAGATTAGTACAGTGATGAGTGATGTCCCTTGCCCGGTTTGCCACGGAAAGCGCCTGAAACCGGAAATTCTATCGGTTACCGTCGGTGGGAAGAGTATCATTGCACTAACCGATCTGTCTGTTGCTGATGCATTGGATTTCTTGGAGAATCTTTCGCTGACGCCGCGCGAAGCATTCATTGCGGAGCGTATTGTGAAGGAAATTCGGGAACGTCTGGGCTTTTTGAAAAATGTGGGATTGGACTATCTGACACTGTCCCGAAACGCCGGAACGCTTTCTGGTGGTGAGAGTCAGCGAATTCGTCTTGCCACGCAGATTGGCTCTTATCTGATGGGCGTTTTATATATTCTGGATGAACCGAGCATTGGACTGCATCAGAGAGACAATGATAAGCTGATTGCAACTTTAAAGCAGCTGCGCGATCTGGGCAATACATTGATTGTGGTAGAGCATGATGATGATACGATTCTGGCTGCCGATTATGTGGTTGATATTGGACCGGGTGCCGGCGTCAACGGCGGAAATATTGTCTATGCCGGCGATGTAAAGGGACTGCTTGCCTGCGAAAATTCCATTACGGGGCAGTATTTAAATGGTACAAGGCAAATCCCACTGCCGCAGAAGCGCCGACCGGGGAATGGTCATATGCTGACGGTTTACGGCACTTGTGAACACAATCTCAAGCACGTAGACGTGTCGATTCCGTTGGGCGCGTTTACTTGCGTGACCGGTGTTTCCGGTTCGGGGAAATCCTCATTGGTGAACGGAATTCTCTATCGATATTTAGCGGCAAAGCTGAATCGCGCCCGTACAAGACACGGCGACTTTGATCGCATGGAAGGCGTGGAATTTCTGGATAAGGTCATCGCGATTGACCAGTCTCCCATCGGAAGAACACCGCGCTCAAATCCGGCAACCTATACCGGCGTATTTACCGATATTCGGGAATTGTATACCAAGACAAATGATGCCAAGGCAAAGGGCTATACCGCCAGACGGTTTTCATTTAATATCAAAGGCGGCCGCTGCGAAGCGTGTCAGGGCGATGGAATCTTGCGCATCGAGATGCATTTTCTGCCGGATGTTTATGTACCGTGCGAGGCTTGTAAGGGTAAACGCTATAATCGCGAAACGCTTGCCGTCAAGTATCGGGAGAAGTCGATCTATGACGTTTTGGAAATGACCGTGGACGAAGGCGTTGCTTTTTTTGAAAATCACCCGAAAATTATGCGGAAACTGAAAATGCTGCAGGAGGTGGGCCTGGGCTATCTAAAAATTGGACAGCCAGCGACCACACTGTCCGGCGGCGAAGCACAGCGCGTAAAGCTTGCGACAGAGCTTTCCAGACGGCCTACTGGAAAGACAATCTATATTTTGGACGAACCGACTACCGGATTGCATACGGCAGATGTGCATAAGCTCATTGACGTTCTGCAGCGCTTAACGGACACAGGAAATACAGTGGTTGTCATCGAGCATAATTTGAATGTGATTAAGGTGGCGGATTGGATTGTTGATTTAGGGCCAGAAGGGGGCGACCGCGGCGGCAATATCGTTGTCAGCGGTACGCCAGAGGAGGTTGCTGATTGTGCGGCATCTTATACCGGGCGGTATCTAAAGCCGTATTTGGAAAGAGAAACGTCACAATAACGCTTTTTGCCAGCCTAAACAGGGGAATATACTCGGCTTTTCTTTCTTTGAAAATTACAAAACGGATCAATTGGCTGTATGCGGAAATTCGAACTGTCGCTTTGGGGAGAAAGTTTTTCAGAATTTTTTTTCAGAAATACTTGCAAAAATTAGAAAAGTAGTGTATAATAAAATTGTGTGTGTTAGGAAGTGACGCAATGGCATTCGCCATGTTGTGCGCGTAATTCCGTCAGGCAGGACTGTGTGTCTTTTGCAGTACTGCCCTAGCACAGTGCATATTTTCAAAAAGGCTGCGCTTTTGCGGCGGGTCTGTATTCTATGATTTGAAAGGATGTTAATCAAATGGCAGGATTAAACAAGGTATCTGTAGACGATGTGAATGTAAAGGGCAAGCGTGTGCTGGTTCGTGTGGATTTCAACGTTCCGATGAAAGACGGCGTGATCACGAACGATAATCGAATTCAGGCGGCACTTCCGACCATCAACAAGCTGACTGCGGACGGCGGTAAGGTGATTTTGTGCTCGCATTTGGGCAAGCCGAAGAATGGCCCGGAGGAGAAATTCTCGTTAAAGGCTGCTGCGGCGCGGCTGGCGGAGCTGGTTTCTGCAAAGGTTACCTTCGTTCCGTCTGATGTTGTCGTTGATGATACGGTAAAGGCGGCTGTTGCGGCGATGCAGGACGGTGAAATCATTGTTCTGGAAAATACACGTTTCCGCAAGGAAGAAACGAAAAATGTGGAAAGCTTCAGCAAGGATCTGGCTTCGATTGCTGATGTCTTTGTGATGGATGCGTTCGGAAGCGCACACCGTGCACATTGTTCGACTGTTGGCGTGACAGATTATGTAAAGGAAACTGCTGTGGGCTACCTGATGCAGAAGGAAATTCAGTTCCTGGGCAACGCAGTTGAGACACCAGTTCGTCCGTTTGTTGCGATTCTGGGCGGCGCAAAGGTTGCTGACAAGCTGAATGTCATTTCGAACCTGTTGGAAAAGTGCGATACGCTGATCATTGGCGGTGGTATGGCATATACGTTTCTGAAGGCACAGGGCTATGAGGTCGGCACTTCATTGGTCGATGATTCCAAGATTGACTATTGTAAGGAAATGCTTGAAAAAGCAAAGGCAAACGGTAAGACACTGCTTCTGCCGGTAGACACGGTTACGGCTGCGGCGTTCCCGGATCCGATTGATGCAGAAATTGCAGTGGAGACTTATAGCTCTCACGAAATTCCGTCAGATCAGATGGGTCTTGACATTGGTGAAAAGACACAGGCTCTTTTTACTGATGCAGTGAAGAGTGCAAAGACGGTTGTATGGAACGGACCGATGGGCGTCTTTGAGAACCCGATTCTGAAAAACGGTACAGTTGCAGTGGCACAGGCACTGGAGGATACCGATGCAACGACAATTATTGGCGGTGGCGACTCTGCGGCGGCTGTTATGCAGCTTGGATTTGCCGATCAGATGAGCCACATTTCTACTGGCGGCGGCGCATCTCTGGAATATCTGGAGGGCAAGGTACTGCCGGGCGTTGCGGCAATTGCCGATCAGGACTAATTGAAAAAGTAGACGGGAGATACCATAGCGAGGTAAGCCTCCGTTTGCGCTGTCTTGAGAAAGGAAAACACGCTGAAAAACTGCGAAATGCAGCGGCTGTGTCTGCACTGGGTATACTGTGCGCCTTTCTCAAAAGGCATTGTGATTGGAAGCTATAAAATGCCATCTGCGGAAAGTGCAATGGCTTAGAATAATCGAGAAATGAGGAGTTTACGATGAATAAAGCACTAAGAAAGGCAATCATTGCTGGAAACTGGAAAATGAACAAAAACCGTAAGGAAGCGAAGGAACTGATCGAGGCGCTGAAGCCGATCGCTGCGGATCAAACCTGTGGCGTGATCATTTGTGTACCGTTTACGAATCTGGAAACAGCACTGTCTCTGACAGAGGGAACGAATATTGAAGTTGGCGCAGAGAATGTACACTTTGAAAAAAGCGGCGCATTTACCGGCGAAATTTCTGCGGATATGCTGACGGAAATTGGCGTAAAGTATGTCATTGTTGGTCACTCAGAGCGCAGACAATATTTCGGGGAAACCGATGAAACCGTAAATAAGCGCACAACAGCTGCAATTGAAGCAGGCATGACGGTAATCCTGTGTGTTGGCGAGACATTGGTAGAACGTGAGCTTGGCGTCACAGAGGAAATTGTGGCAAAGCAGGTTAAGGTTGCGCTGCACGGACTGTCCGCAAAACAGGTACAGAATATTGTGATTGCTTATGAACCGGTTTGGGCAATTGGCACTGGCAAAACAGCGACTGCAGAACAGGCACAGGAGGTTTGCACATTCATTCGTGCAACAGTTGCAGGTCTGTATGATCAGGCAATTGCAGATGGCATGACGATTCAGTATGGCGGTTCTATGAACGAAAAGAACTGCGCAGAGCTGCTGGCAAAGGAAGATATTGACGGCGGATTGATCGGCGGCGCTTCGCTGGTTGCAGAGAAATTTGGCGTACTGCTGAAGGAAGCTTCGAAGTAAAGGCAATAAAAGCAAAGGCAGCGATTGCCTAATTTTTGGAAAGGAAGAACGCATATGAGTAAAAAACCTGTTGCATTGATCATTATGGATGGTTTTGGCTATAATCCGAGCGATTATGGCAATGCAATTCATGCTGCAAAGAAGCCGCATTTGGATGAGTATCTGAAAGGACCGCATACACTGATTGGCGCAAGCGGTTTGGACGTTGGACTTCCGGATGGTCAGATGGGAAATTCTGAGGTTGGTCATACCAACATTGGCGCTGGCCGCATTGTCTATCAAATGCTGGTAAAGATTACAAAGGATATTGAGGACGGCACGTTCTTTTCGAATCCGGCACTTTCTGACGCAATGGATGCCTGCAAGGAAAAGGGAACTGCGCTGCATTTGATGGGATTGTTGTCGCCGGGCGGTGTGCATAGTCACATGTCACATCTGTATGGACTTTTAGAGATGGCAAAGTGCAAAGGACTGCATCAGGTTTATGTGCATGCGTTTTTGGACGGACGTGATGAACCTCCGGCATCTGCTGCTGGCTTTATGAAAGAAGCGGCTGCAAAAATGGAGGAAATCGGTGTTGGTACCGTTGCAACCATTTCCGGTCGGTATTACGCAATGGATCGTGATAATGCATGGGATCGTGTTGAGAAGGCATATGCGGCGTTGGTCTATGGCGAAGGCGTACAGGCGGGTTCTGATCCGGTACAAGCAATTGAGGACAGCTATGCAAAGGATGTTACCGATGAATTTATGCTGCCTACCGTGCTGGACAAAAACGGTACGATAAATCCGGATGACAGCGTGATTTTCTTCAACTTCCGTCCGGATCGAGCAAGACAGCTCACGCGCTGCTTCGTTGATCCGCAGTTCCAGGGATTTGAACGCAGAAACGGTTTCTTCCCGGTACAATTTGTTTGCATGGCACAGTATGATGCGGCGATGCCGAATGTAACTGTGGCTTATCCGCCGGAAGAACTGCATATGACATTTGGCGAATATGTCAGCCAATGCGGCAAAACGCAGCTGCGGATTGCGGAAACACAGAAGTATGCGCACGTCACATTCTTCTTTAATGGCGGCGAAGAAAAGACATTTGAAGGCGAGGATCGCATTCTGGTGCAAAGTCCGGATGTTCCGACATTCGATTTGAAGCCGGAAATGAGCGCATATGAAGTAACAGATCGGGTTGTCGAGGCAATCGAAAGCGATAAGTATGATGCGATCATTTTGAACTATGCGAACTGCGATATGGTTGGCCATACCGGCGTTTTTGATGCGGCAAAGGCTGCAGTAGAAGCGGTAGACGCTTGCGTGGGACGCATGGTCGAAGCAATTCAGGCAAAAGGCGGCGTGGCGTTTATCACTGCAGATCACGGCAATGCGGATAAAATGTACGAGCCAGACGGTTCACCGTTTACGGCGCATACTACAAATCCAGTTCCGTTTATTGTAGTAGGAATGGACAGACCGCTGCGCGAAGGTGGTGTTTTGGCAGATATTGTACCGACGATGCTCGAAGCAATGGAACTGCCGCAGCCGGCTGAAATGACCGGAAAGAGTTTGTTCGCTTGATTTTCACGCGTGTTATAGAAAGTCATTTCGCAGTTTTGTGTGAAGTTGGTTTTCTGAAATAATAAAATAAACCGGCGTGCCAATTGCTTATGGCACGCCGGTTTATGCTTGTAATCGTGTATCGATAGATCAGTTATCATCATGCGCTTCAAGATGTGGATTGTTTTGCGGCAGGGAAGAAGGTTTCGGGCGTAACGTCAAATCCAGCTGACTTTTTTACGTAATATTGCAAGATCAAATAGGCGTTCTGGAGCGTGATCTCGCCATCGCCATCGACATCCGCACGCGTTTTCGTTGCACCGAAAAAAGATGCGGAAAATTCAGCGCTGATGCTGGCGTATTCTTTTAACGTCAGATAAGCATCACGAATGGTGTGTTCCTTGTCGTTGTCAACATCGCCATATAAAATGGAGGTATCGGTGTCCTGCGATTCGCCCGCCCCGCTGCTTGCAGAATTGTCATTGTCTGCAGCATTCGAACTGCTGGTAGTTGTACCGCTCGTGGATGCATTGCCGCTTTGGTCTGTCGAATCTGTTTGCACTTGATGATCTGTGCCCGCGTCAGTCGCTCTTTCTAAATTTTGTATGGTAAATGTAATCGCAATTTCGTTTGTTACTGTGACGTCAGACGGAATATCCTGATAGTTTCCGTTCCATTGATCCACAAAATAAATGCGCGTTGTTACTGTGTCGTTCGCGGTGCATTCCATATCAATCGAATTTTCTCCGGTTTGATAAGAAACAGAAACACCGTCCATGACAACCGATTGCACCGTGATTTCCATATTTGGATAGTATATTTTTGTAATTGACGTTTCGTCAGTACTTTCCAAGTCGATTCGAAGATAGTGAATTTTCAGCGCTTCATCATTGTCTGGAAACTGCCAGCTGACTGTATACTGCGCATCGCCAAACAAGTCAGCGGATGCATTGATGACAGTTCCATAATTGCTGCTGTCGTTTTCGCCCCAGTAGTCATAGGAACCGATTTCGCCCTTTAAGGTGGCGATTCCGATTTTATTTGTATCCTTATCATCTGCATATGCGGTAACACCAGCAGAATAAAGTGTGGACATCGCGACAATAAAACAGATTGCTTTCTTCCCTCGTTTCATATTCTTTTCCCCCATTGCAGCCGACCAGCTGCATGCATTTTCCTAATGAGAATGTCGAACCTGCGATGCTGATTTAAGAAATCGCGCTTTCTTGTGCAACTGGAATCGAAAATACATAGTCATCCATAACAAATCCGTTTCCGATCTCAGAAACCTGCGATCGAATATATGTCATGCCAAAGTGCTGATAAACGGCGATTGCTTGCTCGTTGTGCTTGTTGACCGTAAGCCATACAGACGATGTGCGGCGCTTTCTTGCCTGCCGAAGAATTTCCTGAAACTGTAAGCTCGCGAAGCCTTTTCCACAAAACGCCTGCTTGATGTATAGCTTTGACAAAAATAAGCTTCCGTCTGCTTGCGGACAGATCCCAAAATATCCAATCGGCATGTCATCGTACAATAACATCTGATAGCAATAGCCTGTTTGCAGCTGCTCTGTCAGCGCATGCACCGATTGAAAACGATTGATCATATAATCGATTTGTTCGTTAGAAATGATATACGGGAAATACTCATGCTAAATTTCACTGGCAAGGCTTGCCAATGTTTGTATTTCGCTTTCTGTGCGGACGAGAAGAAATGTAGTCATCATGGTTTCCTTTCTGCTAACTTGCAGGAATTTCTGCACCGGGGCTTTAGAATCTTTGCGCGTGCTGCTTGAAAAATCATTTTCTTTCTTTTCGAAACAGGTTTGCCGGAAATGTGCAGGGTCGCATATTTTGTTGCCTAATAAACAATGAACATCATAAATTTACTTGACATGCGTTTCAAGACGTGCTATAATAGTAAATACAAGATATAGTATGTGGACGCGCTTGAAAACACTATAGGTAGTATGTTGGCGGAATTTGATCGAAGAATGACCTGCCGAATGAAAGTACTTTTGATTATACCATATTTTTCAGAAAAAAAGCAAGCTTCTTGGATTCACAAGAAAAAATAGCTTTTGCTGTGTGTTTTACGAATCGCATCGTGTGATGGATATTTTGCGTGTGTACTGGGAGGAATTGATTGTGAAGATTATCAAACGCAGTGGAAAAGAGAATCTTTTTGATCGCGGAAAAATTATAGCGGCCATCGGAAAGGCAAACGTGACGGTCGCTGAGGCGGAGCGGCTTTCGGATGCATCGATTGCGGAAATTGCAGCGGAAATCGAAGAGTGCTGTGCAGGAATGAACCGTGCGGTTGATGTAGAAACGATCCAGGACTGGGTTGAGATGAAGATCATGCAGCATGGTGCGTTTACTGTGGCAAAAAATTATATCACCTATCGTTATGAACGCGGTCTGCTTCGCCAATCGAGCACAACCGACAAGAAAATTCTGAGCTTGCTGAATTTTGAAAACGAAGAGGTAAAACAGGAAAACTCGAATAAAAATCCGGTGGTCAACAGTGTACAGCGGGATTATATGGCAGGCGAGGTAAGCAAGGATATTACAACGCGCTTTTTATTGCCGCATGATATTACCGAAGCGCATAAGTCAGGGATTATTCATTTTCATGATGCGGACTATTTTGCGCAGCACATGCACAATTGCTGCCTGGTGAATTTGGAGGATATGCTGCAAAATGGCACGGTGATCAGCGAAACGATGATCGAAAAGCCGCATAGCTTTTCTACGGCGTGCAATATTTCCACGCAAATCATCGCACAGATTGCCAGCTCGCAGTATGGTGGTCAAAGCATTACCCTTTCCCATCTCGCACCGTTTGTTCAGGTGAGTCGCGAAAAGTTTCGCCGCGAAGTGCGCCGTGAATATGAGAAGCTTGGCAAGCCGATCGATGATGAAACTGTATTTCGCATCGCGGAAATGCGTGTCCGCAGTGAAATTATTCAAGGCGTTCAGATGATTCAGTATCAAGTGATTACCTTAATGACAACCAACGGACAAGCACCGTTTGTGACGATATTTATGTATTTGAACGAAGTGCCAGAGGGACAAACGCGTGATGACTTGGCACTTATTATTGAAGAAATGCTGCGCCAGCGTATTCATGGCGTAAAAAATGAAAAGGGTGTCTATATTACACCGGCGTTCCCGAAGCTGATCTATGTGCTGGAAGAGGATAATATTCGCGAAGGGTCGCGCTATTTTTATTTGACAGAGCTTGCGGCACAATGTACCGCAAAGCGCATGGTTCCGGACTATATTTCCGAAAAAATCATGAAAAAGCTGAAAGAGGGGAATTGCTATACCTGCATGGGCTGTCGCTCGTTCCTCACGGTATATCGCAATGAAAGCGGTCAGTATCAATTTTATGGCAGATTTAACCAAGGCGTTGTGACGCTGAATTTGGTGGATATTGCATGTTCCTCCGGCGGTGACGAAAAGCGCTTCTGGGAGATTTTTGACGAGCGCTTGGATTTGTGCTTCCGTGCACTGATGTGCCGTCATAATCGCTTGAAAGGGACGCCGTCCGATGTCGCGCCAATTCTCTGGCAATACGGTGCGCTGGCACGCTTGAAAAAAGGTGAGCCGATTGATCGGCTGCTCTACGGCGGCTATTCCACGTTGTCACTGGGCTATGCGGGCTTGTGTGAATGTACACGCTATATGACCGGGAAATCACATACCAATCCGGAGGCAACACCGTTTGCACTGCGAGTTATGCAACATTTGAATCAGACTTGCAAGCGTTGGGCGAAGGAAACGAACATCGACTTCAGCCTTTATGGAACGCCGCTCGAATCAACAACATATAAATTTGCACGCTGCCTGCAGGAGCGCTTTGGCGTGATCGAGGGCGTCACCGATAAAAACTATATCACCAACAGCTATCATGTTCATGTAACAGAACCAATTGATGCGTTTCAGAAGCTGACCTTCGAAGCACAGTTTCAGGAGCTGTCGCCGGGCGGTGCGATTAGCTATGTCGAAGTGCCGAATATGCAGCAGAATATTCCAGCGGTTATTGCTGTTATGCAGCATATTTATGATAATATCATGTACGCAGAGTTGAACACCAAGAGTGATTATTGCCAGGTCTGCGGCTATGATGGTGAGATTCAGATTGTAGAGGACGATGGAAAGCTCGTATGGGAATGCCCGAATTGTAAAAATCGGGATCAGGACAAGATGAATGTTGCACGGCGCACCTGTGGCTATATTGGAACACAATTCTGGAATCAGGGGCGTACACAGGAAATTCGTGACCGTGTGATGCACTTATAAGGAGCGCTGTAACATGTATTATGGTGCAATTAAGCCTTGTGATATTGCTAACGGCAGCGGTGTTAGAGTTTCACTCTTTGTGTCCGGCTGCAGACATTGCTGCAAAAACTGCTTTAATCCGGAAACCTGGGATTTTTCTTATGGAGAGCGCTTTACCGAAGAGACGACAAATCATTTGCTGCATTTGCTAGAGCCGTCTTATATAAAAGGATTAACGCTCATTGGCGGTGAACCGATGGAGCCGGAAAATCAACGCGAACTGCTGCCATTTGCGCAGGCGTTTCGAGCGCGGTTTGGAAAGACGAAGGATCTTTGGTGCTATACTGGATGCGTGTTGGAATCCGATTTGCTTTCAGAGAGCAGCTATCGCTGTGAGGTGACGGACGCGCTCTTGCAGGAAATTGATGTTTTGGTGGATGGACCGTTTATGGAAGCACAAAAATCGCTGACGCTTCCGTTCCGCGGGTCGGAGAATCAGCGAATTTTGAAATTACATGAGGCATAAGGCAACACCGCACAGAGACCCGGCGTCAGATGAGCCAGCAGATTTTTCTTTAGATGCGCAAGTGACGATGAAGCAATACCCTATGTATTGCAAGGAGGAACTTTGCAAGATAAAGGAAAAGATGTCAGCAGATGACGTGCAAAGCCGTAGGCGGTCTTGTGTAGCGGTGTTGCCATAAAATCGCAATAGCGGCAGACTTGTTGCAAAGCAAGTCTATCGCTATTTTTGTGAGATGGTCACCCTTCTTGCTGGACGCTTCGAGAAAGAGATTTTGCCGAGAAAGATGCGGTGTTATGCTACAATAGAACTGATATAAAAAGAAGAAGAAAAACGCGCTCTCATA